>NZ_CP051884.1:1562468-1874962 GCF_012931845.1 Cellulomonas taurus | reverse complement strand
CCACTCGGTCGGCTCCGGATCGGTCTTCGCCCGCGGTTCGTTGAAGAAGCTCTGGCGCCCCGGCCTGGACGCCGACCACGCGGTCCGGGTCGCGGTCGAGGCCCTGGTCGACGCCGCCGACGACGACTCCGCCACCGGGGGACCGGACGAGTCGCGCGCGATCTACCCCGTGGTCGCCACGGTCACCGCCGCCGGGTACCTGCGGGTGCCCGACACCCAGCTGGCGGCGACGGTGACCGAGGTCCTGGCAGCCCGCGCCGAGCAGCACCGGCAGCACCGACAGGATCGACAGGACGGAGCACAGCGATGAGCATGCCGTTCTACGTCTCGCCCGAGCAGTTGATGAAGGACCGGGCCGACTACGCCCGCAAGGGCATCGCGCGGGGCCGGTCCGTGGTGGTGCTCGCCTACGACGACGGGATCGCCTTCGCCACCGAGAACCCGTCCCGCGCCCTGCACAAGGTCTCCGAGATCTACGACCGGATCGCCTTCGCGGCAGTCGGCAAGTACAACGAGTTCGAGAACCTCCGGGTCGCCGGGGTGCGCTACGCCGACCTGCGCGGGTTCTCCTACGACCGCCGCGACGTGACCGCCCGCGGGCTGGCGAACGCCTACGCCCAGACCCTCGGCACCGTCTTCACCACCGAGTCCAAGCCGCTGGAGGTGGAGCTGGTGGTCGCCGAGGTCGGCGACGGCCCGGACGCCGACCAGATCTACCGGCTGTCCTACGACGGGTCGGTCACCGACGAGCAGGGCTTCGTGGTGATGGGCGGCCAGTCCGAGCGGCTGCGTGAGGAGATCGCCGGGCAGTGGCAGCCCGGGATGCCGCTGGCCGGGGTGCTCGACCTGGCGGTGCGGGTGCTGGGCGCACCGGCCGAGGGGGCGGATGCCGACGACCGGCGGGTGATCCCGGCGGCCCAACTGGAGGTCGCCGTACTGGACCGGACCCGGCCGCGCCGCGCGTTCCGCCGCCTCACCGGTCCGGTGCTCACCGAACTGCTCGGGGCGCAGTGATGGACCGGCGGATCTTCGGCCTGGAGACCGAGTACGGCGTGACCTGCGCCGCCGACGAGGGCCGGGGCCTGTCGGCCGACGAAGTCGCGCGGTACCTGTTCCGCAAGGTGGTCGCCTGGGGCCGCTCGTCCAACGTCTTCCTGCGCAACGGCTCCCGGCTGTACCTGGACGTCGGATCGCACCCGGAGTACGCCACCGCCGAATGCGACGACTGGCGGCAGCTGGTCACCCACGACCGTGCGGGCGAGCGCATCCTGGAGGGCCTGATCGCGGACGCCCAGGTGCGGCTGGAGCACGAGGGTCTGCCCGGGCGGATCCACCTGTTCAAGAACAACACCGACTCGGCCGGCAACTCGTACGGCTGCCACGAGAACTACCTGGTGCGCCGCCAGGGCGACTTCGCCCGCACCTCCGACGTGCTGGTGCCGTTCCTGATCACCCGGCAGATCCTCACCGGCGCGGGCAAGGTGCTCACCACCCCGCGCGGGGCGACGTTCTGCTTCTCCCAGCGTGCCGACCACATCTGGGAGTCGGTGTCCTCGGCCACCACCCGGTCGCGGCCGATCATCAACACCCGGGACGAGCCGCACGCCGACGCCGAGCACTTCCGGCGGCTGCACGTGATCGTCGGGGACTCCTCGATGTCCGAGACCACCACGATGCTCAAGGTCGGGGCGACCGACCTGGTGCTCCGGCTGATCGAGGCCGGGCTGCCGATGCGTGACCTCACCCTGGAGAACCCGATCCGGGCGATCCGGGAGATCAGCCACGACCTGACCGGCATGCAGCCGATCACCCTGGCGAACGGTCGGACCGTCACCGCGATCGACCTGCAGGAGGAGTACCTGGGCCGGGTGACCGACTTCCTGGCCTCGCAGGGGCCGGAGGCGACCACCCCGCAGATCGCCCGCGTGCTCGACCTGTGGGAGCGCGGGCTGCGGGCGCTGCGCACCGACGATCTCTCACTGGTCGAGCGCGAGCTGGACTGGGTGATCAAGTACCGGCTGATCGAGCGCTACCGGGCCAAGCACGGCCTCGACCTGAGCGACGTGCGGGTGCAGCGGATGGACCTGGCGTACCACGACATCTCCCGGACCGAGGGGCTGTACAACCTGCTCGCCCAGCGCGGCCTGGTCGAGCGGATCACCACCGACGTCGAGGTCTTCGAGGCGATGTCGGTCCCGCCGCAGACCACCCGGGCGAAGCTGCGCGGGCAGTTCGTGCAAGCGGCCCAGGAGGCGCACCGCGACTACACGGTGGACTGGGTGCACCTGAAGCTGAACGACCAGGCTCAGCGCACCGTGCTGTGCAAGGACCCGTTCCGCCATGTCGACGAGCGGGTGGAACGGCTGATCGAGTCGATGTGAACACCGGGTGCACACCGGCCCCTCACGCATGACCAGTAGGGTTGCCCGGTCGTGCAAGCTGGAGGAGAGAGGATCGACGTGCGCCGGATCGTGGCCCTGTGCGCCGCCGCCGTGCTGTTGCTCGCCGGATGCGGTGACAACGCGCCGGAGGACCCCGAGGTGGTGGTGACCGGAGAGGTCGACGCACCGCCCACGGTGACGTACCGCACTCCGCTCAAGGTCTCCGAGACCACCCGGGAGACCGTGTGGGAGGGCACCGGACCCGACCTGGTCGACGGTCGCCCGGTGCTGCTCGACTTCTGGCTGGAGAACGCGAACGACGCCAGCCTGGTCAAGGAGTCCTACACCTCCAGCCCGACCCCGCGGATGCTGACCGAGGAGGACCTGGGCAAGGACCTCTACGCCACGCTCAGCGGCCAGCAGGTCGGTGCACGCCTGGTGCAGATCTCCCCGGCCAGCAGCGCCTCAGCCACCTCCTACCCGACGGTCACCGTGCTGGACGTGCTGCCCACCCGCGCCTCCGGCGAGCCGGTCGCCCCCCGGGACGGGATGCCGGCGGTCACCCTGAGCGAGGACGGCGCGCCGACCATCACGCCGACCGGCACCGAGCCGCCCACCGACCTGACGGTCCAGCCCCTGATCCGCGGCACCGGCCAGCAGATCAGCGAGGGCGACGTGATCACCGTGCAGTACAGCGGCTTCACCTGGTCCGACGGTCAGGAGATCGACACCACCTGGACCTCCGGCAGCCCGCAGACCTTCACCCTCTCCGACGTGCCCGCCTGGTCCGAGGCGCTGCTGGAGCAGTCGGTCGGCTCGCAGGTCATGGTCGTGGTGCCGCCGTCCTACGCCCTCGGCGTCACCCAGTCCGAGGAGTTCGCCGGGCAGACCGTGGTCTTCGTGATCGACCTGCTCGCCACCCGCAGTCCGTCCGCCAGCCCGGCGCCCACCGCCGCACCCACCGAGGGAGAGTGACGTGTCCGTCGCACTGCGGGTGATCCCGTGCCTGGACGTCGACGCCGGCCGCGTGGTCAAGGGCGTCAACTTCGAGAACCTGCGGAACGCCGGTGATCCGGTGGAGCTCGCGGCGACCTACGACCGCAGCGGTGCCGACGAGGTCACCTTCCTCGACGTGTCGGCCTCGTCCTCGGACCGGGAGACCACCTACGACGTGGTGCGGCGCACCGCCGAACAGGTCTTCGTCCCGCTGACCGTCGGGGGCGGCGTGCGTTCGCCCGAGGACGTCGACAAGCTGCTGCGCGCCGGTGCCGACAAGGTCGGAGTGAACACCGCCGCCATCGCCCGGCCGGAACTGATCGGGGAGATCGCCGAGCGCTTCGGCTCCCAGGTGCTGGTGCTGTCCGTGGACGCCCGCCGGGTCCGGGACGGCGCCGCCACCGACTCCGGCTACGAGGTCACCACGCACGGCGGTCGCCGGGGCACCGGCATCGACGCGGTGGCGTGGGCCGCCCGCGCGGCGGAGCTCGGCGCGGGGGAGATCCTGCTGAACTCGATGGACGCCGACGGCACCACCGACGGCTTCGACCTGGAGATGCTCCGCGCCGTGCGCCGCGAGGTGCGCATCCCGCTGATCGCCTCCGGCGGCGCCGGGACCGTCGAGCACTTCGCGCAGGCAGCCGAGGCCGGGGCGGACGCGGTGCTCGCCGCCAGCGTCTTCCACTTCGGCACGCTCAGCATCACCGAGGTCAAGGACCACCTCCGCTCGCGGGGTTTCGCGGTCCGCTGACGCCGGGGGGGCGGCTCGGCGCATCCGGCCGCGGCTGCGCGCCGGACGCTCACCGGGGCAGGATGGGCGGATGCAACGCATCGGACTGACCGGGGGTATCGCGGCCGGCAAGTCGGTCGCCGCGGCCCACTTCGCCGGACTGGGTGCGGTGGTGATCGACTACGACCTGCTCTCCCGCGAGGCGGTCGCGCCGGGCTCCGCCGGCCTCGATGCCGTCGCCGCCGCCTTCGGCCCGCAGGTGCTGACCACCGACGGTGCGCTGGACCGCCCGGCGCTCGGCAGCATCGTCTTCGGCGACGACGCGGCGCGGACGACGCTCAACCACATCGTGCACCCGGTCGTGCGCCGACTGGCGGCGGAGCGGGAGGCGGCAGCGGCCGCCGCCGACCCGGACGCGGTGATCGTGCACGACATCCCGCTGCTGGCCGAGTCCGGCCGGGACGACTCGTTCCACCTGGTGATCGCCATCGTCGCGGACGTCGAGCTGCGGGTGCGCCGCCTGGTCGACGGGCGCGGACTGTCCGAGGCCGACGCCCGCGCCCGGATCGCCGCCCAGGTGTCCGACGACGTGCGGGTCGCCGCCGCGGACCTGGTGCTGGACGGCACTGGCAGCCCGGAGGACCTGCGTGCGCAGGTCGACGAGCTGTGGCAGCGGATCGCCGCCGAGCGGGAGGCCGAGCGCGGATGACCACGGTGCTCCTGACCGGCTTCGAACCCTTCGACGGCCAGCCGGTGAACGCGTCCTGGGCGGCGGTGCGCGAGGTGGCCGCCCTGTGGGCGGGGCCGTCGGACGTGGCGGACCACCTGCCCGCCGCGGAGCCGGGTGATGCAGCCGGGGAGGCTGGACCGGTGGCCGACGAGCGCTGCCACGACGCCCCGGAGAGCGGCTCGGGCGAGATCGCACCCGCCCCGAGGTTGATCGCCCGCATGCTCCCGGTGTCCTTCGCCCGGGCACCCCGCCGCCTCGCCGAACTGATCGCGGAGCACCGCCCCGACCTGGTGCTCTGCGTGGGCGAGGCGGGCGGACGCGCCCGGGTGTCCATCGAACGCGTGGGCATCAATGTCCAGGACGCCCGCATCCCGGACGAGGACGGCGCCCAGCCGGTCGACGTCCCGGTGGTCGCGCACGGCCCGGCGGCCCACTTCGCCACGCTGCCGATCAAGGCGGCGCTGCTGGCGGCCCGGGCGACCGGCGTGCCGGTGGAGGTGTCGAACACCGCGGGCACCTACGTCTGCAACACGATCGCCTACACGGTGGGCGACCTGGGGGTGCGGGGCGGGTTCGTGCATGTGCCGCGGCTGCCGGAGCAGATGCCGGCGGGTGCGCCCGCGATGGCGGCGAGGGACGCGGCTCGGGCACTCGCGGCGATCCTGGGCGCGGCGTTGAGCACCGCCGACGACGCGGTGGTCGCCGCGGGCGCGGAGCACTGATCGGCAGTGACTGGCGCTGACCAGCGCTGAGTAGCACTGACCCGTCGTGGACTGGGCTGCCAGCGCCGGTGTCAGACCCCGGACGTAGGGTCTACCCATGCGTCCCGTCACCGATCTCCAGCGCACCGTCGCCCCGTTCGAGGTGGTGTCCGAGTACACCCCCTCCGGTGACCAGCCGACCGCGATCGCGGAGCTGGCCGAGCGGATCACCGCGGGGGAGAAGGACGTCGTCCTGCTGGGCGCCACCGGAACCGGTAAGTCGGCCACCACGGCCTGGCTGATCGAGAAGCTGCAGCGCCCCACCCTGGTGATGGCGCCGAACAAGACCCTGGCCGCGCAGTTGGCGAACGAGTTCCGCGAGCTGCTGCCCAACAACGCCGTCGAGTACTTCGTCTCGTACTACGACTACTACCAGCCCGAGGCGTACATCGCGCAGACGGACACCTACATCGAGAAGGACTCGTCGATCAACGACGAGGTCGAGCGGCTCCGGCACTCGGCCACCTCCTCGCTGCTGACCCGGCGCGACGTGGTCGTAGTGGCGTCAGTGTCCTGCATCTACGGTCTGGGCACCCCGCAGGAGTACGTCGACCGGATGATCACGCTGAGCGTCGGCGACGTGATCGACCGCGACCAGCTGCTCCGCGACTTCGTGACCCAGCAGTACAGCCGGAACGACATGGCCTTCACCCGCGGCACCTTCCGGGTGCGGGGCGACACGGTCGAGATCATCCCGGTGTACGAGGAGCTGGCGATCCGGATCGAGTTCTTCGGGGACGAGATCGAGGCGATCCAGACCCTGCACCCGCTGACCGGTGACGTGGTCCGCAACGAGACCCAGGTGCACGTCTTCCCGGCCACGCACTACGTCGCCGGCCCGGAGCGGATGGAGCGCGCCATCGCCGGGATCGAGCTGGAGCTGGAGGAGCGCCTGGCCGAGCTGGAGCGGCAGAACAAGCTGCTGGAGGCCCAGCGGCTGCGCATGCGCACCACCTACGACATCGAGATGATGCGCCAGATCGGCAGCTGCTCCGGGATCGAGAACTACTCCCGGCACATCGACGGCCGCGCGGCGGGCACCGCGCCCAACACGCTGCTGGACTACTTCCCGGAGGACTTCCTCCTGGTGATCGACGAGTCGCACGTGACCGTGCCGCAGATCGGTGCGATGTACGAGGGCGACATGTCCCGCAAGCGGAACCTGGTCGACTACGGCTTCCGCCTGCCCTCCGCCACCGACAACCGGCCGCTGCGCTGGGAGGAGTTCGTCGACCGGATCGGCCAGACCGTGTACCTGTCGGCCACGCCGGGCAACTACGAGCTGTCCCAGTCCGACGGTGTGGTGCAGCAGATCATCCGACCCACCGGCCTGATCGACCCGGAGGTGGTGGTCAAGCCCACCCAGGGCCAGATCGACGACCTGCTGGAGGAGATCCGCACCCGGGTGGAGAAGGACGAGCGCGTGCTGGTCACCACCCTGACCAAGAAGATGGCGGAGGACCTCACCGACTACTTCCTGGAGAAGGGTGTCCGGGTCCGCTACCTGCACTCCGAGGTGGACACCCTGCGCCGGGTCGAACTGCTGCGGGAACTGCGGATGGGCGAGTACGACGTCCTGGTCGGCATCAACCTGCTGCGCGAGGGCCTCGACCTGCCGGAGGTGTCCCTGGTCGCGATCCTGGACGCCGACAAGGAGGGCTTCCTGCGTTCGGACACCTCGCTGATCCAGACCATCGGCCGTGCCGCCCGTAACGTCTCCGGCCAGGTGCACATGTACGCGGACAAGGTCACCGCCGGAATGGCCAAGGCCATCGAGGAGACCAACCGCCGCCGCGAGATCCAGATCGCCTACAACACCGAGCACGGCATCGACCCGCAGCCGCTGCGCAAGCGGATCGGCGACATCACCGACCTGCTGGCCCGGGAGGACGCCGACACCGCCGAGCTGCTCGGTGGCGCCGGGCGGCAGTCGTCGCGGGGCAAGGCACCGGTCCCGGGCCTCGGCTCCAAGGCGCCGACCACCGAGCGGGCCAAGCTCGCCGGTGCCGCCGCCGGTGAGCTGGGCGATCTGATCCAGGAGCTCTCGGACCAGATGCACGCGGCCGCCGCGGAGCTGCAGTTCGAGCTGGCCGCCCGGCTCCGGGACGAGATCTCCGGCCTGAAGAAGGAACTGCGACAGATGACGGCGGCGACCGCCTGACTCGAGGGAGCGCGTGATGGACGTCCAGATCGTGATCGACTGCCACGGCCCGCGCGCGCTCGGCGCGTTCTGGATCACCGCCCTCGGCTACGTGGAGGAACCGCCGCGACCGCCCTTCGGCTCCTGGGACGAGGCGATGGACGCCTGGGGGATCGGCCCGGACGGCGACCGTGACCCCGCCTACGCGATCGTCGACCCCGCCGGTCGCGGGCCGCGGATCTTCTTCCAGAAGGTGCCCGAGGCCAAGACGGTCAAGAACCGGCTGCACCTGGACGTGCGGTTCTCCGCCGAGCGCGGCATCGCACCGAGCGACCGGGCCGCCAAGCTCGCCGCCGCCCGCGAGCACGCGGCCACCCTGGTCGAGGCCGGCGCCACCGTGCTGACCGAGGTGGACGACGAGCGGGAGGGCGCCTGGGTGGTGCTCGCCGATCCCGAGGGCAACGAATTCTGTGTCACATGACACGCGCAGGTCAGCTCGTCGTTCTAGGACTGATGGCCTAGGCTGAGCGCGCTGTGGAGGGGAGTATCCCGTCACGGTGCCCCCGTCATCACGGTCGACTGCGTCGTCGGCCCGGGGTCACCGGCCCGTCAGGGTAGGGAGAGACCTCCGGTACTTCGTCAACCCCTGTACCGGAGGAAACATCCATGTCAGTTGACCTGTGGGTCTGGCTGGTCACGGGCGCCGCTGTGCTCGGCCTCGTCATCTTCGACTTCTACGCGCATGTGCGGACCCCGCACGCACCGACCTTCAAGGAATCGGCGATCTGGTCGGCGGTCTACATCGGCCTCGCCGTGGTCTTCGGCGTCGGCCTGGGCGCGGTGTGGGGCTGGGGACACGGCACCGAGTACTTCACCGGGTACGTCACGGAGAAGGCGCTCTCGGTGGACAACCTGTTCATCTTCCTGATCATCATGACCAAGTTCGCGGTGCCCCGGGAGTACCAGCAGAAGGTGCTGCTGGTCGGCGTGGCGATCGCGCTGGTCCTGCGCACCGTGTTCATCCTGGTCGGTGCCGCCGCCATCGAGCAGTGGTCCTGGGTGTTCTACATCTTCGGCGCGTACCTGGTGTACACCGGCATCAACCTGGCCCGGGAGAAGCACGAGCCCGGTGAGGTCGATCATGCGAGCGAACGCAAGGACGGCCTGACGGTCCGGCTGCTCAAGCGCGTGCTGCCCACCGTCGACGAGTACCACGGCGACCGGCTCACCACCCGGATCGACGGCAAGCGGTTCATCACCCCGATGCTGCTGGTGATGGCGGCCATCGGCTCCACCGACGTGATCTTCGCGCTGGACTCGATCCCGGCGATCTACGGCATCACCCAGGAGCCGTACATCGTCTTCACCGCGAACGCCTTCGCCCTGCTGGGCCTGCGCCAGCTGTACTTCCTGCTCGGTGGTCTGCTGGAGCGTCTGGTCTACCTGTCCCAGGGGCTGGCGTTCATCCTCGGCTTCATCGGCGTGAAGCTGGTGCTGCACGCCATGCACACCAACGAGCTGAGCTTCATCAACGGCGGCGAGCACTTCGAGTGGGCGCCGGAGATCCCCACGGTGGTCTCGCTGCTGGTGATCCTCGGCACCTTGACCGTCGCCACCATCGCCTCGCTGATCAAGACCCGTCGCGACGGCCGGGACGCCGAGGTCGCTACCGTGTCCGAGGACACCACCCCCGTCGCCAAGGAGAGCTGACCCACCCGCATGGATGTCTCCCCCCTGGTCTGGCTCGTCTCGATCGGCGCAGCACTGGCGATCCTGGTCGTGGACGTGGCGGTGGTCGGCCGACGACCGCACGTCCCGAGCACCGCCGAGTGCCTGCGGTACCTGGGGGTCTACATCGGATTGGCGTTGGTCTTCGCCGGTGTCGTCGCCCTGACCTGGGGGACGGCACCGGCGGGCGAGTTCGTCGCGGGCTGGCTGACCGAGTACTCGCTGAGCGTCGACAACCTGTTCGTCTTCCTGCTGATCATGACCCGGTTCGCCGTGCCACGGCAGTACCAGCAGACCGCCCTCCTGGTCGGGATCATCCTGGCGCTGGTGTTCCGGGGGATCTTCATCGCCCTCGGTGCCACGGTGATCGCGCACTTCTCCTGGGTGTTCTACCTCTTCGGCCTGTTCCTGGTTTGGACCGCGATCAAGGTCGCCCGGGAGGGCGTCGGCGACGAGGCAGGGGAGGACGACGACTACACGCCGCCCGCGCTGGTCCGGATCGTGCAGCGCGTGCTGCCGACCAGCGACCGGTTCGAGGGCGTGCACCTGACCGCGCGGGAGAACGGTCGCCGGGTGATCACCCCGATGCTGCTGGTGCTGATCGCGATCGGCGCCACCGACCTGCTGTTCGCCTTCGACTCGATCCCCGCGGTCTTCGGCGTGACCCGCGAGCCGTACCTGGTCCTGATGGCGAACGTCTTCGCGCTGATGGGGCTGCGCCAGCTGTACTTCCTGCTCGGTGGACTTCTGACCCGACTCCGCTACCTGAACATCGGCCTCGGTGTGCTGCTCGGCTTCATCGGCGTGAAGCTGGTGCTGCAGGCGCTGGCCGAGAACACGCTGCCGTTCATCAACGGGGGCCAGGAGGTCTCCTGGGCACCGGAGCCGCCGACCTGGGTCTCCCTGGTCGTGATCGTGCTGATCCTCGGCGTGACCGCGCTGACCAGCGTGGCGGCCGCCCGGCGGGACGAGCGACGGGCAGCTGTCGACAGCTGACACGCCCGGTGCGGCGCCTTTCCGGGATCGGCGTCAGGTCCGCGTCGCCTCTCGACGGGGTCGGTCTCAGCCCGCCCAGGGGCCGATCACGAGCTTCCACTCCCGCACGGTCGTCTCGGCGATCACCCCGGCCCGGGCGAAGGGGTCATCGGCCAGCAGGGCGTCCAGTGCCGCCCGGTCCGGAGCGTCGAACACCAGCAGCGCCCCCGGCTCCCCGTCGGTGTACGGGCCGGAGCCGTGCAGCTGCCCGCGTTCGGCGACCTGCTGCAGGTAGGCGCGGTGGGTGGGGCGGACCTCGTCCTGGAGGTCGGTGCGCTGGTCGTAGCGGTACTGCACGGCGTAGAGGCTCATGGCGTCACGCTACCCGCGGTGGCAGTCTGGACGACATGATCCTCACCGAGCAGCTGCTGGCCGACATCGCCGCCCGGGCGGCCGTCCACGACCGGGAGAACACCTTCCCGCACGACGACCTGAAGGACCTGCGGGCGGCCGGCTACCTGACTGCCTTCGTCCCGGCGTCGCTCGGTGGGGCCGACCTGAGCCTGGAGGAGGTGGCCCGGGAACAGGCTCGACTGGCGGGCGCTGCCCCGGCGACCGCGCTGTCGGTGAACATGCACCTGGTGGTCACCGGGATCGCTGCCCTGCTGCACCGCTCCGGCGACGACTCGCTGCGCTTCGTCCTGGAGGACGCGGCGGCGGGGGAGGTCTTCGCCTTCGGGAACTCCGAGGGCGGCAACGACCTGGTGATGTTCGACTCCCGGACCCGCGCCGAGCGGCAACCGGACGGCGGCTACCGGTTCACCGGGACCAAGATCTTCACCTCGCTCTCGCCCGCCTGGACCCGACTGGCGACCTTCGGCCGCGATGACTCCGACCCGACGAACCCGGTGCTGGTGCACGGCGTGGTCGCCCGCGAGGACGGTGGCACCAGCAGCAAGGACGACTGGGACACCCTCGGCATGCGCGCCACCCAGAGCTGCACCACCGTGCTGGACGGCGCCCTGGCCAAGCCCGAACGTCTGGTGCGCACCCTGCCGGTCGGCCCGAGCGCCGACCCGTACCTGCTCCGCCTGTTCCAGGTGTTCGAGATCCTGCTCGCGGCCGTGTACACCGGCATCGGCCGCCGCGCGTTGGAGCTGGGCATCGCCGCCGCGCACCGGCGCACGTCGATGAAGCGCGGTGGCGCCAGCTACGCCACCGACCCGGACATCCGCTGGCGGGTGGCGGACGCCGGGATCCTCCAGCACGGCATCGAGCCGCAGGTCTGGTCGCTGGCCCGCGACGTCGATCAGGGCGTCGAGCACGGTGCGCTGTGGTTCGCGCAGGTGGTCGGGCTGAAGGTGCGGGCCACCGAGACCGCCCGCGAGGTGGTCGACCGGGCGATCCGGGTCAGCGGCGGCGGCAGCTACTTCGCCGGGAACGAGCTCGGGCGGCTGTACCGGGACGTGCTGGCCGGGATGTTCCACCCCTCGGACGACGAGTCGGCGCACGCGACGGTCGCCACCGCCCTGCTCGGTCCGGCCTGAGCGTTCGCCCCATCCGACCGCGTCAGACGTTCGGGTCCAGCCCCGGCACCTGTTCGCACCACAACTGGCCGCCGGGCTCGATCCGGTTACCGCAGGTGTCCGCGAACGCCTGGTACCCGCTGCCCGGTCGGGCCGCCTCGTACAGATCGTCGCAGGACGTCCAGTCCCCGGCGGCGCACGCCTGGTACAGACCGTCCATCCGGGCGTCGTCACCCGGGTCGTTCACGCACCAGCGCGCGTCGTTGCCACGGTTGCCGCAGCTCGCCCCGAAGTCGAGGTAGGCGCTGCTGCTCGGCGACAGGGCGTACAGGTCGTCACAGGAGGTGAGATCACCCGCGTTGCAGGCGTCCCAAAGTCCGTCCAGCGTGCTGTCGTCGCCGTACCCGAGCGGGATCACGTTCCCGGTCCCGAGGTCGGTGCAGTACCCGCCGGCGTTCACCGCCTGCCGCCCGGCGCAACTGGACCCGAATGCCTCGTCGTCGGAGTAGCGCGGCGCGGCGAGGTACAGGTCGTCGCAGGACTGCAGGTCGCCGTCCGCGCACGCCGCCCGCAGCTCCGCGCGCTCGGTGTTGCCCGACGCGGTGGTGCCGAGCAGGACCAGCCCGATCAGCACGTAGAGGCCGACCTGCAGACTGCCCAGGATGATGCCGGTCAGGCCCATCCCGGAGCCGAGGCCGTAGCTGCGGCGCCGGTGCCGGATCGCGGAGACACCCAGCGCGATCGGCAGCGGCCCGAGTCCGACCAGGCCGGTGATCAGGGCGGCGGTGCCGCGACCGTCCCGGGGCGCGCGCACCGGGGGCGGGAAGGCCATCATCGGCGCCGGGGCGGGGTAGCCGGACATCGAACTCCTCGGGACGGGTGCGCGGCGACTCTACCGGTGCGACGACGGGCCGGTCCTGTTCACCGGCCCGTCGTCGCAGGTCACATCTCGTCGGCGCAGTACGCGTACTCCTCGGCGCGGTTGCCGCAGGTGATGCCGAACTGCTCGTACTCCGAGTCCCAGGGCGACTCCCAGGACAGGTTGTCGCAGGCGTCCGGGTCGCCGGCCTCGCAGGCGTCCCAGTAGGCGTCCAGGGTCGGGTCGTCGCCGTACGACTGGGCGTCCGGGTCGATGGCGCTGGAGTCGGTGGTGCCGGTGTCGTCGTCCGGGCCGATGCTCTGCAGCTCGCAGACACCGCCGGAGTCGGTGGTGGTGCCGCCACAGGTGGAGGCGAACTCCTCCTCCGGCGAGTTGATGTCGGCCTCCCAGTACAGGTCGTCGCAGGCGGACATCGAGCCGTCGGCGCAGTTGTTGTACAGGCGGTCGAGCTCGGCGCGCTCCTGGGCGTTCTCGTGGTTGATCGCCAGCGGGATCGCGATCGCCAGGGTCAGGTACAGCAGGGTCTGCAGCCCGCCGTAGATCAGACCGACGATGGCCATCCACTTGCCCTGGGTGGCGTTCTTCTTGGTGCGGCGCAGGCCGATGATGCCGAGCACCACAGCGGCCGGACCGATGCCGAGCACGGCGGTGACCAGCGAGGCGATCGAGGGGCCGTCCCAGCGCGAGCTCGACCCGGGGCCCGGGTAGGGGGCGTAGCCGGGGTAGCTGCCACCGGGTGCGCCGGGTGCCGGGTACCCGGGCTGGCCGTAACCCTGGCTGCCGGGCTGGCCGTAGCCGGGCTGCTGAGCACCGGGCTGGCCGTAACCCTGCTGCGGGGAGCCGTACCCCTGCGGCGCCGCACCGTAGGGCTGCTGGCCGTAGGCCGGTGCGCCATAGCCGGTGGACGAGGTCTCACCGGTGGTCGGTGCCTGGCCGTAGGGAGCCTGACCCGCCGCGGACTGGCTGGACGACGCTGCCTGGCCGTATCCGGTGGGCTGACCGTAGGAGGGTGCACTGGGGGCGTCGCCGGCGGGCTGACCGTAGGACGGCGCGCTCGGAGCCTCGCCGGCGGGCTCGCCGTAGCTCGGGGTCTCACCGCTGCCGGAGCCGTCACCCGAGGCCTGCGCCGCCGGTGTGCCGTAGGCGGCGGTCTGGTCGACGCCGGACTGCGGGGCGCCGTAGGCCGGGGTCCCGTACGCGGCCGTCTGCTCACCGCTGGGCTGCGCGCCGTAGCCCGGGGTTCCGTAGGCGGCGGTCTCCGGCGCGGCACTCGGCTGGCTCCACCGGGTGAACTGGTCGGTGCTCGCCTGGTCGGAGCCCGAGTCGGCGGTGCCCGACGACTCGCCGGTGTCGCTGGTCGGCCACTCGTGCTCCGGTGCTGGCTGCGACGAGCCCTCCGGACGGGTGCTGTCGTCGTCGGTCGACATGGGCTGTTCTCCTCGGGCACGGCGGGACTGAAACCGCGGACACTATGGCAGAACAGGCGAATCGGACACCATCCGAGACGATCACCCGATCGTGGTCGGCTCACCAGCCGCGCGCCCACCAGTCGGGCAGCGACCCCCGTTCGGCGCCGAGGGTGGTCGGCAGCCCGTGACCGGGATGCACCACGGTGGCGTCGTCGAACCGGGCGAACACCCGCTGCTCCAGGTCGGTCATCAGCGTGCGGAAGTCCTCCGGTGTCCGGGTCCTGCCTGGTCCGCCGGGGAACAGCGAGTCACCGGTGACCAGATGGGTCAGCCCGTCGTCCGGATCGGTCCAGGCCAGGGCGATCGACCCGGGGGTGTGCCCACGCAGGGCGATCACGGAGATCGTGAGCGCACCCACCGTGAGGCGGTCCCCGTCGGACAGCGGGCGGGGGAGCGGAACCCCGGCCGCCGCGGCGACGGCCGCCGCATCCGGTGCCCCGGCCCACGAACCGACGCCGGTCGCCGTCAGCACCTCGGCCAACGCACCCAGGTGGTCGCCGTGCCGATGCGTGGTCACCACCCCCACCGGCTCGGTCGCCCCCAGCAGTGCGAGCACCCGATCAGCCTCCGCCGCGGCGTCCACCAACAGTCCGGCGCCGGTCGCCGTGCACTGGATCAGGTAGATGTTGTTGTCCATGGGCGCCACGGCCACCGAGGCGATCATCGCCGCGCCTCGGCCCGGTCGTGCTGGTGGACCGCCCGGACGAACGCCAGGTGGGACAGTGCCTGCGGCAGGTTGCCGATCATCCGGCCGCCCTCCGGGTCGTACTCCTCGGCCAGCAGCCCGAGGTCGGTGGCGATGCCGGTCAGGGTGCGCAGCACCTGTTCGGCCCCCGCGACGTCACCCTGTCGGGCCAACGCGTCCGCCAACCACCCCGAGCACGCCAGGAAGGGGTGCTCGGTGCCCGCGAGCCCGTCGTCGGCACGGTCGGTCCGGTAGCGCAGCAGCAGGCCCGGCGCGATCTCCAGCTCGGCGCGGACGGCCCGTACGGTGCCGATCATCCGCGGATCGTCGGCCGGGAGGAACCCCACCTGGGACAGCTGCAACAGGGCGGCGTCGGTGTGCCGGACCCCGGCCGACTGCACGAAGCTGCCCAGGTCCTCGTCCCACCCCCAGTCGAGGACCTCGGCCCGGATCTCGTCCCGCACCCGTGCCCAGCGCTCGACCGGCCCGGGCAGCCCGTGCTCGGTGACCGCGTGCACCGCCCGGTCGAGCGCCGCCCAGGCCATCACGGCGGAATGGGTGAACCGGCGCGGAGCGCCCCGCACCTCCCAGATGCCCCGGTCCGGCTCGCGCCACGTGCCGATCAGCGCCTCGACCAGGTGCGACTGCAGCGACCACGAGTCGGTGCTCTCGGCGATCCCGCACTGCCGCGCGAGGTCCAGGGCGCACATCACCTCGCCGAGGACGTCGTTCTGCACCTGACCCACCGCGGCGTTACCGACCCGGACCGGGCGCGACCCGGCGTAGCCCGGCAGGTGGTCGAGCTCGTGCTCGGCCAGGTCACGGCGACCGTCGATGCCGTAGACGATCTGCAGGTCCGCCGGGTCCCCGGCCACCGCACGGAGCAGCCACTGCCGCCAGGCCTGCGCCTCCTCGCGGTAGCCGTGTTCCAGCAGTGCCTGCAAGGTCATCGCCGCGTCCCGCAGCCAGCAGAACCGGTAGTCCCAGTTGCGTTCGCCGCCCGGGTCCTCCGGCAGCGAGGTGGTGGCCGCCGCGACGATCCCGCCGGTGTCCCGATGGGTGAGCAGCCGCAGCACCAGCAGCGAACGCACCACCTCTTCCCGGTACGACCCCCGGTAGTGGCTGCGCCGTGCCCAGCGACCCCAGCCGTCGACGGCGTCGTCCAGGGCGGTGGCCTCGTCGGTGGGCCGGGGCGCCGGCTCCCAGGAGGGCGTCCACAGCAGCGACCACTGGGCCTGCTCCCCGGCGTCCAGCGTGAAGTCGTCCTGGTGCACGTGACGTTCGGCGTCCGCCACCGGCAGCCGGTCGCCCCGCAGCAGCAACCGGTCCGGCCCGGCCACCGCCTGGATCGCCCCCGGCACCCGGTGCACCCAGGGCTGGACCGCGCCGTAGCCGAACCTGACCACCCACTCGTGCCGGAGCCGGACCGCGCCCTCGATCACCCGGACCCGCCGCACGATCTCCGCGCCGTGCTCGCGGGTCGGCAGCGCGTCGGTCAGCACCGCGGTGCCGGTGGGGGTCCGCACCGTGGTGTCGAGCACGAAGGAGTCCCCGCGCCAGGCCCGGGTGATCTCGGTTGCCTCGGGTGCGGTCAGCAGCCACCGTCCGTGCTCCTGGTCACCGAGCAGGGCGGCGAAGCACGCGGCGGCGTCGAAGCGCGGCGGACACCACCAGTCGATCGATCCGGTGCGGGACAGCAGGGCCGCCGTCCTGCCGTCGCCGAGCACCGCGTAGTCGCCGATGGGAGTGAACGTCATGCCGCCATGGTGCACCGACGTGACCGGTCACACCGTTCGAACGGGTGTGCGAGTGTCAGTGGGTCGCCTTACGATGCTGGACGTGAATGATCGACTGGTGGTCCAGGGGGCCAGAGAGCACAACCTCCGCAACGTCGACCTGGACCTCCCGCGCGACAAGCTGGTGGTCTTCACCGGCCTGTCCGGGTCCGGGAAGTCGTCGCTGGCCTTCGACACCATCTTCGCGGAGGGCCAACGCCGGTACGTCGAGTCGCTGTCCGCCTACGCGCGCCAGTTCCTCGGGCAGATGGACAAGCCGGACGTCGACTTCATCGAGGGCCTGTCCCCGGCGGTGTCGATCGACCAGAAGTCCACCAACCGCAACCCGCGGTCGACGGTGGGCACCATCACCGAGGTCTACGACTATCTGCGGTTGCTGTTCGCCCGGGCGGGCACCCAGCACTGCCCGGTTTGCGGGGAGCGGGTGACCGCCCAGACCCCGCAGCAGATCGTCGACCGCCTGCTCGAACTGCCCGAGGGCACCCGGTACCAGGTGCTCGCGCCGGTGGTGCGCGGGCGCAAGGGCGAATACGCCGACCTGTTCACCGAGCTGCAGGCCAAGGGCTTCGCCCGGGTGCGGGTCGACGGGGAGGTCGCCCAGCTCTCCGCGCCGCCGACACTGGAGAAGAAGCTCAAGCACGACATCGAGGTGGTCGTGGACCGCCTGGTCTCCCGGGAGGGCGTGCAGCGCCGACTCACCGACTCGGTGGAGACCGCGCTCGGCCTGGCCGAGGGCCTGCTGGTGATCGAGCTGGTCGACGCGGACGCCGACGACCCGGACCGGTTCCGCCGGTTCTCGGAGAAGCGCGCCTGCCCGAACGACCACCCGCTGTCCCTGGACGAGATCGAGCCGCGCACCTTCTCCTTCAACGCGCCCTACGGCGCCTGCCCGGAGTGCACCGGCATCGGCTCCCGCCTGGAGGTGGACCCCGAGCTGGTCATCCCGGACGAGGACCTGTCCCTGGCCGAGGGCGCGGTCGCCCCGTGGACCCTCGGCTCGGCCGACTACTTCCAGCGGGTGCTCGGCGCCCTGGCCGACGACCTCGGTTTCTCGATGGACCAGCCCTGGCGGGCCCTGCCGCAGCGGGCGAAGGACGCCGTGCTGCACGGCAAGGACCACGAGGTGCACGTCAAGTACCGGAACCGCTGGGGCCGCGAGCGGCAGTACTCCACCGGCTTCGAGGGGGTCATCACCTTCCTGCACCGGCGGCACGAGGAGACCGACTCCGAGTGGTCGAAGGAGAAGTACGAGGCGTACATGCGGGAGGTGCCCTGCCCGGTGTGTCAGGGTGCCCGGCTCAAGCCCGAGGTGCTCGCGGTCAAGGTGGGTGGCAAGTCCATCGCCGAGGTGACCAACCTGCCGGTGGGGGAGGCGCGCGAGTTCCTCACCGCGCTGCAGCTCGGGGTGCGCCAGGCACAGATCGCCGCGCAGGTGATGAAGGAGATCGACGCCCGACTCGGCTTCCTGCTGGACGTCGGACTCGACTACCTCAGCCTGTCCCGCCCGGCGGGCACGCTCTCCGGCGGTGAGGCGCAGCGGATCCGGCTCGCCACCCAGATCGGCTCCGGCCTGGTCGGCGTGCTCTACGTGCTGGACGAGCCGTCGATCGGCCTGCACCAGCGGGACAACCGCCGCCTGATCGACACCCTCACCCGGCTGCGCGACCTGGGGAACACCCTGATCGTGGTCGAGCACGACGAGGACACCATCCGGGCCGCCGACTGGATCGTCGACGTCGGCCCGGGCGCGGGGGAGCACGGCGGCCGGGTGATCCACTCCGGCGACTACGCCGGTCTGCTCGCCGCCCCGGAGTCGGTGACCGGCGCCTACCTGTCCGGCCGTCGTTCCATCCCGATGCCGGCCCAGCGCCGCAAGATCGACACCAAGCGTCAGGTCAAGGTGCTCGGTGCCAAGGAGAACAACCTCCGCAACATCGACGTCAGCTTCCCGCTCGGTGTGTTCACCGCGGTGACCGGTGTCTCCGGCTCCGGCAAGTCGACCCTGGTGAACTCGATCCTGTACACCGTGATGGCGAACGAGCTGAACCACGCGCGGCGGGTGGCAGGTCGACACAAGCGGGTGACCGGCCTGGACCAGCTGGACAAGGTGGTGCACGTCGACCAGGCGCCGATCGGTCGCACCCCGCGTTCCAACCCGGCGACCTACACCGGCGTCTGGGACCGGGTCCGCAAGCTGTTCGCGGAGACCACCGAAGCCAAGGTGCGCGGCTACACCGCCGGACGCTTCTCCTTCAACGTCAAGGGCGGTCGCTGCGAGGCGTGCTCCGGTGACGGCACCCTGAAGATCGAGATGAACTTCCTGCCGGACGTCTACGTGCCCTGCGAGGTCTGCCACGGCGCGCGGTACAACCGGGAGACCCTGGAGGTCCACTTCAAGGGCAAGACGGTCGCCGACGTGCTGGACATGCCGATCGAGGAGGCGGCCGAGTTCTTCGCCGCCGTCCCCGCGATCAGCCGGCACCTGAAGACGCTGGTGGACGTCGGTCTCGGCTACGTCCGGCTGGGTCAGCCCGCCACCACCCTGTCCGGCGGCGAGGCGCAGCGGGTCAAGCTGGCCACCGAGCTGCAGCGCCGGTCCACCGGCCGCACGGTCTACGTGCTGGACGAGCCGACCACCGGCCTGCACTTCGAGGACATCCGCAAGCTGCTGGCCGTGCTGCAGTCGCTGGTGGACAAGGGCAACAGCGTGATCGTGATCGAGCACAACCTCGACGTGATCAAGAACGCCGACTGGCTGATCGACATGGGCCCCGAGGGCGGTTCCGGCGGTGGCGTCGTGGTCGCCCAGGGCACCCCCGAGCACGTCGCCACGGTCGAGGCCAGCCACACCGGCCGGTTCCTCGCCGAGGTGCTCGAGCAGTCCGACGAGGCCGTCAGCGCCTGAGCGTCGCCCGCACGGCCCGCCGGTTCCCTGGTACCCGGCGGGCTGTGCGTCACTCCGCGGTGGCGGGCACCGGCTCGATGCGCACCGGGAAGTTCACCGACCGCGCGATGAAGCAGTGTTCGTGCGCCCGTTCGTGCACCTCCGCCAGTCGGACGTCCACCTCCGGGCCGACGTCCCCGCGCAGCAGCACCCGGGGGCGCAGCACCACATCGGTGAACGCCCCGTGCCCGGCCGCCTCCACCCGCATGGTCCCGGTCGCCCGGTCCTGGTAGTCGACCACCACGAACCCGTCCGCCCCGGCCAGGTGCAGGAACCAGAGCATGTGGCACTGCGACAACGAGGCCACCAGCAGGTCCTCCGGCGTGTGCCGACCGGGATCGCCCCGGAAGGCGGCATCGGCCGACCCGGCCAGCACCGGCTTGCCCGCCACCCGGATCTCGTGGTCCCGGGAGTAGGCGGTGTACCCGGTGGTGCCCTCCGTCCCGGCACCGGTCCAGATCACGTCCACGTCATAGCTGTGCAGGAGCCCCATCACGACACCGTAGGGGGTGGCCCGTGCACCGGCATGTCACCACCTCTGCTTAGGCTCATCCCATGGCTGATCCCGCGACCTACCGTCCCGCGCCCGGGGAGATCCCGGACCAGCCCGGGGTGTACCGGTTCCGCGACGAGCACGGCCGGGTCATCTACGTCGGGAAGGCCAAGAGCCTGCGGCAACGACTGAACTCGTACTTCCAGGACGTGGCCGGCCTGCACCCCCGCACCCAGGCGATGGTGACCACCGCCTCGTCGGTGCAGTGGACCGTGGTCGGCACCGAGGTGGAGTCCCTGGCGCTGGAGTACTCCTGGATCAAGGAGTACGACCCGCGGTTCAACGTGAAGTACCGGGACGACAAGTCCTACCCGTACCTCGCGGTGACCCTGGCGGAGAAGTTCCCCCGGGTGCAGGTGATGCGCGGAGCCAAGCGGCCCGGAACCCGGTACTTCGGCCCCTACGCGCACGCCTGGGCGATCCGGGAGACCGTCGACCTGCTGCTGCGGGTGTTCCCGGTGCGCACCTGCTCGGCCGGGGTGTTCAAGCGCGCGGCGCAGCAGGGTCGCCCGTGCCTGCTCGGGTATATCGACAAGTGCTCGGCCCCTTGCGTCGGCCGGATCAGCCAGGAGGATCACCACGTCCTGGCCGAGGAGTTCGCCGACTTCATGGCCGGCGACACCGCGCGCTTCACCCGGCGGCTGACCGCCCGGATGAAGGAGGCGGCCGCCGAGCAGGACTACGAGCGGGCAGCCCGGTTGCGGGACGACATCGCCGCCCTGCAGCGCGCGACGGAGAAGAACGCCGTGGTGCTGTCCGACGGTACGGACGCGGACATCTTCGCCCTGGCCGGTGACGAGCTGGAGGCGGCGGTCCAGGTGTTCCACGTCCGGGACGGCCGGATCCGCGGTCAGCGCGGCTGGGTGGTGGAGAAGGTCGAGGACGTCACCGACGCGGACATGGTCGAGCGACTGCTGCAACAGGTGTACGGCGAGGCCGAACCCGGCGTCACCGGCACCGTGCCCCGCGAGGTCCTGGTGCCCACCCTGCCCGCGGACGTCGAGCAGGTGCAGACCTGGCTGTCCGGGCTGCGCGGTTCCCGGGTCCAGGTCCGGATCCCGCAGCGCGGTGACAAGCGCGAACTGGCCGCCACCGTCCTCAAGAACGCCGAACACGCCCTGGCGCTGCACCGCACCCGCCGCGCCGGTGACCTGACCACCCGGTCCCAGGCGTTGCAGGAGATCCAGGAGGCCCTGGGCCTGGCATCGGCGCCGCTGCGGATCGAGTGCTACGACGTCTCGCACAACCAGGGCACGTACCAGGTCGCGTCGATGGTGGTGTTCGAGGACGGCCTGGCCCGCAAGAGCGAGTACCGGCAGTTCACCATCCGCGGTTCCGAGGGCGACGGCGCCCGGGACGACACCGAGGCGATGCACGAGGTGATCACCCGGCGGTTCCGGCGCTACCTGGCCGAGCGCGAGAAGGCCGGTGACCTGGAACTCGGCCTGGGGGAGGACCAGACCGCCGAGGCGCTGGCCGACGCCGACCTCGGCGAGGTGCGCAGCGGACCGGTCGACCCGACCACCGGCAAGCCGCAGCGCTTCGCCTACCCGCCGAACCTGGTGGTGGTCGACGGCGGCCCGCCGCAGGTCGCCGCCGCCCGGAAGGCGCTGGACGAGCTCGGCATCGACGACGTCGCCCTGTGCGGCCTCGCCAAGCGGCTCGAGGAGGTCTGGGTGCCGGACGACGACTACCCGGTGATCCTGCAACGTTCCTCGGAGGGTCTGTACCTGCTGCAGCGGCTCCGGGACGAGGCGCACCGGTTCGCGATCACCGCGCACCGGCGCAAGCGGTCCAAGGGGATGACCGTCTCGGTGCTGGACGACGTGCCGGGTCTCGGCCCGTCCCGCGCCGCGGCGCTGCTCCAGCACTTCGGCTCGGTGAAGCGACTGCGTGCCGCCACGGCGGAGGAGATCGCCGCGGTGCCCGGCATGGGTCCCAAGACGGCCGAGGCGGTGGTGACGGCCCTCGCGAGCCCGGCCGCCGCACCGGTGACACCGCCCCCGGCGGCATCGTGACCGACGACTGGCATGCTGGACCCATGAGCGACGAGATCTCGCCGATCACGGTCCCGCACGGCATCCCCGCGATCGAGGCGGCGACCACGGCCCCCCGTATCACCGAGCCCCACCTGATCATCATCACCGGCATGTCCGGTGCCGGCCGGACCCGGGCCGGGGCGGTGCTGGAGGACATGGGCTGGTACGTCGTCGACAACCTGCCGGCCCAGATGCTGACCCACATGGTCGGGATGCTGACCCACGGCGGGCCGCCGTCCGCGGACCTGCGCCTGGCGGCGATCGTCGACGTCCGGGGCCGGGAGTTCTTCCCGAACCTGCTCGAGGTGCTGGCCCAGCTGCGCGAGTCCGGCGTCGACTACAAGATCCTGTTCCTGGACGCCTCGGACGAGGTCCTGGTCCGGCGCTACGAGCAGGTCCGCCGTCCGCACCCGTTGCAGGGCGACGGCCGGATCACCGACGGCATCACCGCCGAGCGCGATCTGTTGCAGGACATCCGGGAACGCGCCGACCTGCTGATCGACTCCTCCGAGACCAATGTGCACGAGCTGGGCCGACTGGTCCGCGAGGCTGTGGCCGGGTCCGAGGAGGAGCAGCTGCGGATCAACGTCACCTCCTTCGGCTTCAAGTACGGGCTGCCGCTGGACGCCGACCACGTGGTGGACGTCCGGTTCCTGGCCAACCCGTACTGGATCACCGAGCTGCGGCACATGTCCGGCCGCGACGCCCCGGTGCGCGACTACGTGCTCGGCCTGCCCGGCGCGCTGACCTTCGTCGAGCGTTACGTCGACGCGTTGGAACCGGTGCTCGCCGGGTACCTGGCGGAGGAGAAGCGCTACGTGACCATCGCCGTCGGCTGCACCGGTGGCAAGCACCGGTCGGTGGCGATCAGCGAGGCGATCGCCGAACGGCTGCGCCAGCGTGGTCAGCGGGTGACCGTCGCGGCCCGGGACCTGGGTAAGGAATGACGCCGCCGGCCTTCGTCGCACTCGGCGGCGGCCACGGACTGAGTGCCACGCTCTCGGCCCTGCGCCGGCTCACCGACCGGATCACCGCGGTGGTCACGGTCGCGGACGACGGTGGGTCCTCGGGTCGACTGCGCGACGAGCTGGACGTGCTGCCCCCCGGTGATCTGCGGATGGCGTTGGCGGCGCTGTGCGAGGACTCGGACTGGGGCCGCACCTGGCGCGACGTCCTGCAGCACCGCTTCACCTCCGCCGGTGACCTGGACCAGCACGCGGTGGGCAACCTACTGATCGTCGCGCTGTGGGAGCTGCTCGGCGACACCGTCGACGGCCTGGACTGGGTCGGACGGCTGCTGGACGCCAAGGGCCGGGTGCTGCCGATGGCCGCCGTGCCGCTGGCGATCGAGGCCGACGTCCGGCATCCGGACGGCAGCGCCGGACGGGTCCGCGGCCAGTCCAAAGTCGCGGTGACCACCGACCGGATCGCCCAGGTGCGGCTCACCCCCGAGCGCCCGCCGGCCCTGCCCGAAGCGGTCCAGGCGGTGCGGGACGCCGACTGGGTGGTCCTGGGTCCGGGCTCCTGGTACACCTCCGTGATCCCGCACCTGCTGGTGCCCGAGCTCGCCGACGCGCTGCTGACCACCACCGCCCGGCGGATCGTCGTGCTCAACCTCTCCCCGGAGTCCGAGACCGCGGGGATGGGTCCCTGCGAGCACCTGGACGCCCTGCGCGACCACGCGCCCAACCTGCGACTGGATGCCGTGATCGCCGACCCGGGTGCGGTCGAGGACGTCGACGAGCTGGCCGAGCGGACCGAGGGCTTCGGCGGGCGACTGCTGCTGCGTCAGGTGCGGCGCGGCGACGGCACCCCCACCCACGACGCCCTGCGGCTGGCGGCCGCGATCAGCGACGTGGTCCAGGACTTCCTCGGTGATGTGGGCAACCCCGCCCGTAGAAGCACGCAACCCGGCCCGGGCACCGGCCGGGGAATGGCAAGATGACGCCCATGGCTCTGACGGCGCAGGTGAAGGACGAACTCGCTCGTCTCCAGGTGGACAAGACCTCGTGCCGCAAGTCGGAGGTCGCCGCGATGCTCCGGTTCGCGGGCGGTCTGCACATCATCTCCGGCCGGGTCGTGATCGAGGCCGAGCTGGACACCGCGGCCGCCGCCCGTCGACTCCGGCAGGCGATCGCCGAGGTCTACGGCCACCAGTCCGAGCTGATCGTGGTCTCCGGCGCCGGGATCCGGCGCGGCAACCGGTACGTGGTCCGGGTGGTCAAGGACGGCGAGTCGCTGGCCCGGCAGACCGGACTGCTCGACAACCGCGGCCGTCCGGTGCGGGGTCTGCCGCCCCAGGTGGTCGCGGCCGGCATCCCGGAGGCCGAGGCGGCGTGGCGCGGCGCGTTCCTGGCCCACGGCTCGCTGACCGAACCCGGCCGCTCGTCGTCGCTGGAGGTCACCTGCCCCGGCCCGGAGGCGGCGCTCGCCCTGGTGGGTGCCGCCCGGCGGATGCAGATCCCGGCGAAGGCCCGCGAGGTGCGGGGCATCGACCGGGTGGTGATCCGGGACGGCGACGCGATCTCCGCGATGCTCGCCCGGCTGGGCGCCCGCGAGGCGCTCCAGGTGTGGGAGGAGCGCCGGGTCCGCCGCGAGGTCCGGGGCACCGCGAACCGGTTGGCGAACTTCGACGACGCGAACCTGCGCCGGTCGGCCCGCGCCGCCGTGGCCGCCGGAGCGCGGGTGGAGCGGGCGTTCGAGATCCTCGGCGCCGACCTGCCCGAACACCTGCGGCAGGCGGGGGAGCTGCGGCTCGCGCACAAGGAGGCGTCGCTGGAGGAGCTGGGCAAGCTCGCCGACCCGCCGCTGACCAAGGACGCGGTCGCCGGGCGGATCCGTCGGCTGCTCGCCACGGCCGACAAGCGGGCGCAGGAGTTGGGCATCCCGGACACCGAGGCGGGGCTGAGCCCCGATCTGCTGGACCTGTGACTTCGGTCCCTGCAGCACCCTGGCCGCGGGTATAGGCTTGTGGTCGTTCGGAGGTCTGGTTTCGGTCAAGAAACGATGACCAGCAGATTTCCGATCGGGCGTACACCGTCGTGCGCAGTCCATCACCGCTATGAGTGTGTGCCGACACGCGTCGGCGCGTGCCGAGGAGGGCAAGTGACCATCAAGGTCGGCATCAACGGCTTCGGCCGTATTGGGCGCAACTTCTACCGGGCCATCGTCGAGTCCGGAGCCGACATCGAGATCGTCGGCGTCAACGACCTGACGGACAACAAGACGCTGGCGCACCTGCTCAAGTACGACACCGTGCTGGGCCGTTTCCCGCTGAGCGTCTCCTACGACGAGAACAACATCATCGTCGACGGCAAGCCGATCCGTGCCCTCGAGGAGCGCGACCCGGCGAACCTGCCGTGGGGCGAGCTGGGCGCGGACATCGTCATCGAGTCCACCGGCTTCTTCACCGACGCGACCAAGGCCAAGGCGCACATCGACGCCGGTGCCAAGAAGGTCATCATCTCCGCTCCGGCGAAGAACGAGGACGCGACCTTCGTCGTCGGCGTGAACCACACCGACTACGACGCCGCGACGCAGCACATCATCTCGAACGCGTCCTGCACCACCAACTGCCTGGCCCCGGTGGCCAAGGCGCTGAACGACGCGATCGGCATCGAGCGTGGTCTGATGACCACCATCCACGCCTACACCGGCGACCAGAACCTGCAGGACGGCCCGCACCGCGACCTCCGTCGTGCCCGCGCCGCCGCGCAGAACATCGTCCCCACCACCACTGGTGCTGCCAAGGCTGTCGCCCTGGTGCTGCCGGAGCTGAAGGGCAAGCTGGACGGCTTCGCGCTGCGCGTTCCGACCATCACCGGCTCCGCCACCGACCTGACCTTCACCGCTTCGCGTGAGGTCACCGTCGAGGAGGTCAACGCTGCGGTCAAGGCCGCCGCCGAGGGTCCGATGAAGGGCACCCTGTCCTACGTCGAGGACGAGATCGTGTCCTCGGACATCGTGACCGACCCGCACCAGTCGATCTTCGACTCCAAGCTCACCAAGGTGATGGGCGACCAGGTCAAGATCATCGCCTGGTACGACAACGAGTGGGGCTACTCCTCCTCGCTGGTCAAGCTGACCGAGTACGTGGGCGAGCGTCTCTGACGTACCCCTGAGGTCGAACAGCATGCGTCCGCGGATGCCGGGTCATCACGGCCCGGTGTCCGCGGACGCGGCATGTCCGGCCGCATTCACTGCACGCTCGCTCGGCCCCCGCGCGCCGGGCCATCGCACGCTAGGAGAAGCAGTATGAAGACCATCGACGACCTGGGTGACCTGCGCGGCAAGCGCGTGCTGGTCCGCTCCGACTTCAACGTCCCGCTGGACGGCACCACCATCACCGACGACGGCCGGATCCGTGCCGCGCTGCCGACCCTCAAGCGCCTGCTCGACGCCGGTGCCCGGGTGATCGTCACCGCGCACCTGGGTCGCCCCAAGGGCGAGCCGGACGCCAAGTACTCCCTCGCCCCGGTCGCCGCCCGCCTCGGCGAGCTGCTCGGCCAGGACGTCGCCCTCGCCGATGACGTGGTGGGCGAGTCCGCCAAGGCCACCGTCGCCGCGCTGCAGGACGGCCAGATCGCGCTGCTGGAGAACATCCGGTTCGACGCGCGCGAGACCTCCAAGGACGAGGCGGAGCGCGGTGCGCTGGCCGACGAGCTGGCTGCGCTGGCCGACGCGTTCGTCTCCGACGGCTTCGGTGTCGTGCACCGCAAGCAGGCGTCGGTCTACGACGTGGCGCTGCGTCTGCCGCACGCCGCCGGTCTGCTGGTGCTGACCGAGGTCGAGGCGCTGCGCAAGGCCGTCGAGGACCCGGAGCGGCCCTACGTCGTCGTGCTCGGCGGCGCCAAGGTCTCGGACAAGCTCGGTGTGATCGGCAACCTGATCACCAAGGCGGACAAGCTGCTCATCGGCGGCGGCATGATGTTCACCTTCCTCAAGGCCCAGGGCCACGAGGTCGGCTCCTCGCTGCTCGAGCAGGACCAGGTCGAGACCGTCAAGGGCTACCTCGCGCAGGCCGAGGAGGCCGGCGTGGAGATCGTGCTGCCGGTCGACACCCTGGTCGCTCCGGAGTTCGGCTCGGACGACTTCGAGGTCGTCGCCGTCGACGCCATCCCGGCGGACAAGATGGGCCTGGACATCGGCCCGAAGTCCGGCCAGCTGTTCCGCGAGGCCATCCTGGGCGCGAAGACCATCGCCTGGAACGGCCCGATGGGCGTCTTCGAGCGTCCCGCCTACGCCGAGGGCACCAAGGCCGTGGCGCAGGCCCTGGTCGACACCGAGGGCTTCTCGATCGTCGGTGGCGGCGACTCCGCCGCGGCGGTCCGGCTGCTCGGCTTCGACGAGGCCGGCTTCGGCCACATCTCGACCGGTGGCGGTGCGTCGCTGGAGCTCCTCGAGGGCAAGACCCTCCCCGGCATCGCAGTTCTGGAGGACTGATCCTGATGGCACGTACCCCCCTGATCGCAGGCAACTGGAAGCTGAACCTGGATCACCAGGAGGCCGTCCACCTGGTGCAGAAGCTCGCCTGGACCCTCAAGGACGCCAAGCACGACTTCAGCCAGGCCGAGGTCGTCGTCCTGCCGTCCTTCACCAACATCCGCTCCGTGCAGACGCTGGTGGACGCCGACAAGCTGGAGATCGGCTACGGCGCGCAGGACGTGTCGCAGCACGCCTCCGGTGCCTACACCGGTGAGGTCTCCGCGAACCAGCTCGCGAAGCTGGGCGTCACCTACGTGGCGACCGGTCACTCGGAGCGTCGCGAGTACCACAACGAGTCCGACGCGGTCGTGGCCGCCAAGACCGTCGCCGCGCTCGGCGCCGGGATCACCCCGATCGTCTGCGTCGGTGAGGGCCTGGAGATCCGCAAGGCGGGCACCCACGTCGAGTACACCCTCGCGCAGCTCGAGGGCTCCCTGGCCGGGGTCACCCCGGAGCAGGCGGCCACCGTGGTGATCGCGTACGAGCCCGTGTGGGCCATCGGCACCGGCGAGGTCGCCACCCCCGACGACGCCCAGGAGGTGTGCGGCGCGATCCGGGTGAAGCTGGCCGAGCTGTACTCCGCCGAGGTCGCCGACGCGGTGCGCGTGCTCTACGGCGGTTCGGTGAAGTCCGGCAACGCGGCGGAGATCATCGGCAAGCCCGACGTGGACGGTGCCCTGGTGGGCGGCGCCTCGCTGGACGCCGAGGAGTTCGCCAAGATCGCCCGGTTCAACGCCTGAGCCGAGCAGCATCGGGTTCCCGGTCGGTGCGGGGGAGTCGTCCTCCGCACCGACCGGGGCTCACCCGGACGGTGTCATCCGGCTGATCGATCCGCCGCCACACCCTCCGGAGCTGGCCCTGGACGGCGCGCGTCGCCTACCCTGGGCCGCGTTCCACCTCCGGCCGACCGTCCCCGTCGGCCCTGATCGAGAGACACGACACCCCCGTGACTGCCCTGCGCATCGTCCTCCAGGTCCTCCTGGTGGCCACGAGTCTGCTGCTGATCCTGTTCGTCCTCCTGCACAAGGGGAAGGGCGGCGGCCTGTCCGACATGTTCGGCGGTGGCATCTCCAGCAGCGCCGGCTCCTCCGGTGTCGCCGAGCGGAACCTCAACCGGATCACGGTGGGGGTCAGCCTGCTCTGGGCGCTGACCGTCGTGCTGCTCGCCCTGATCGCCCGGGTGAGCTGACACCATGGCCAGCGGAAGCGCGATCCGGGGATCCCGCGTCGGCGCGGGTCCGATGGGTGAGGCCGAGCGGGGCGACGCGGCCCCGCGGGTGCTGATCTCCTACTGGTGCGCGAACGGTCACGAGACGCGACCGAGCTTCGCCGCCGAGGCAGCGCAGGACGCGCCGGAGACCTGGGACTGCCCCCGCTGTGGGTTCCCCGGTGGCCAGGACCAGGCGAACCCGCCGTCGCCGGTCCGCAACGAGCCGTACAAGACGCACCTCGCCTACGTGAAGGAGCGCCGCACCGAGGAGGACGGCGCCGCCCTCCTGGACGAGGCACTCGCAGCCCTCCGCGCCCGCCGCGGCCGCTGACACACGCGAAAGGCCCCCGCGCACTGCGCGGGGGCCTTTCGCGTGCTCCGGGGCGGAGTGCCGCCGAGCCTGAGTACGCCCCGGGCCGGAGCGCCCCCCCGGCCTGAGTACCCCCCGGGCCGGAGTGCCCCCGGGGGCGGAGTGCCCCGCCCGGGTGCGCCGAGTACCCTCCGGGCCCGCCGAGCAGGTCTGAGCCCCGCCAAGCAGGTCTGAGCCCCGCCAAGCACGTCCGGGCCCGCCGGGTACCCCCGGACCCGCCGGGTACCCCCGGGCCCTCCAAGCACCACCGCGCCCGCCGAGACTACGGAAAAAGACGCGTTCAGGGTCGAGAAGCGTCGGTTTCCGTCATCTCGGCGGGCAACGCGCGGCGGGCGCAGGGCGCGGGAGGCGCGTGCGCGGCCGGGCGTCGGGCCCGGGTGTGCGCGGGGTGGGTCAGGACTGCGGGGCCACGTCCGCGATCGCGGCGGCGTCGACCAGCCAGAGCGTCGCATCGGTGCCGGTCGCGTGGGCGGCCGGCGTGGTGGACGCCGGGGTGCCCACGGTCAGGGCGGAGGCGACGGCAGCGGCCTTCTCGGCACCGGCGGCGACCACCCAGACCTCACGCGCGGTGTGGATGGCGTCGAAGGTCAGCGACACCCGCAGCGGCGGCGGCTTGGGGGAGTCGTGCACCCCGGTGGTGGTGACGCCGGTGACGTCGACGCCCGGGTGGCCCGGGAACAGCGACGCGACGTGACCGTCCGGCCCCATGCCGAACATCAGCACGTCCAGGGTCGGCAGCTCCGCGCCCTGCGGGGCGAGCGACCGCAGCTCGGCGGCATAGGCGGCGGCGGCGTCCTCGGGGGTGGCGATCCCGGCGCCCTCGTCCAGGGCGGGCATCGGGTGCACGTTCCCGGCCGGCAGAGCATCGCCCAGCGCGCCGATCAGCGCCTCCCGGGCCTGGGTCTCATTGCGGTCCGGGTCGCCGTCCGGCAGGAACCGCTCGTCGCCCCACCACAGGTGCACCTGGGTCCAGTCCACGGCGTGCCGGGCCTCGGAGCGGGCGACGGCTGCCAGGGTCGCGATGCCCACGGTGCCGCCGGTCAGGCCGATGTGCACCGGTGCCTGCTCGGACTGGATGTCGATCAGCTTGGTCAGCAGACGCGCGGCGGTGGCCTCGGCCAGCACCTTCGCGTCCGGATGCACCAGCACGGTGCGGGTCATGCTTTCACCTCAACCTTCGGCAGGCCCTTGCGCAGGACCTCGCCATAGACCTCGTCCGCGTCCAGGCGACGCAGTTCCTCCGCCAGGCACTCCCGAAGCTGACGGATCGGCAACGCGATCCGGTGCTCGGGCTGGTCGGGCTGGCGCAGGGCGGCGGTCTTGCCGTCCGGGCGGTCCAGCACGATGTCCCCGGAGCGGCGCTCCAGCTTCACCTGGGTGATCGCCGGGGCGTCGGCGATCCGTTCGATCTCCACCGGGCAGTTCAGCGCCCACCGCAGCCAGGCGGCCATCAGGTCCACCGACGGGTGGGTGGACTCACCGGAGACCACGGCCCGCTGCACCGGCTCGAAGGGCGGCTGATCCAGGGTGGCGGCGATCAGGCCGCGCCACAGGGTGGTCCGGGTCCAGGCGAGGTCGGTGTCGCCCTCGCGGTACTCGGCCGCCAGCGCGTGCAGGGTGGCCGCCGGGTTGCTGCACTCGGTGGAGTCGGTGATCCGTCGCCGGGCCAGGGTGCCCAGCGGGTGTTCCGCCGGGTCCTGCGGCACCTGGTAGGGCCACCAGGTCACGATCGGCGCGTCCGGCAGCAGCAACGGCAGCACCAGGGTGTCCAGGTGGCGGGCCTGCGCGGCCGACGGCTTGAGCACCACGACCTCGGAGGCACCGGCGTCGCCGCCCAACCGGATCTGGGCGTCCAGCTCGGAGTCGGCGCCCGGTCCCTCGCTGGTCAGCACGATCACCCGGCACGGGTGCTCGCGGGAGGCGTCGTTCGCCGCGGCGATCGCCTCCTCCGGGTCGTGGTCGCCCACGTCGATCAACAGGGTGAGCACCCGGCCGAGGGCGACGGCGCCGCCCTCGTCCCGCTCCCGCACCAGGCGCTTGTTGATGTCGCCGGTGGTGGTCTTGGGCAGGTCGATGATCACGGTCGCCTCCAGGCTCGTCCGTCACGCTCCATCATCCGGTCGGCGGAGGCCGGGCCCCAGGTGCCGGAGCGGTACGGCTCCGGCTGTCCCTGCTTGGCCCAGTACGCCTCGACCGGGTCGAGGATCTTCCAGGACAGCTCGACCTCCTCGTGCCGCGGGAACAGCGGCGGGTCGCCGAGCAGGACGTCCAGGATGAGTCGCTCGTAGGCCTCGGGGGAGGACTCGGTGAACGCGTGGCCGTAGCCGAAGTCCATCGTGACGTCCCGGACCTCCATCGCGGTGCCCGGCACCTTGGCGCCGAACCGCAGGGTCACGCCCTCGTCCGGCTGCACCCGGATCACCAGGGCGTTCTTGCCGAGCTCCTCGGTTGCGGTGGACTCGAAGGGCAGGTGCGGCGCCTTCTTGAAGACCACGGCGATCTCGGTCACGCGGCGCCCCAGACGCTTGCCGGTGCGCAGGTAGAACGGCACCCCGGCCCAGCGGCGGGTGTCGATGTCCAGCCGCACGGCGGCGAAGGTCTCGGTGGTGGAGTTCGGGTCGAAGCCACCCTCGTCCAGGTACCCCACGACCCGCTCGCCGCCCTGCCAGCCCTCGGCGTACTGACCGCGGGCGGTGTGCTTGCCCAGGTCCTTCGGCAGCCGGACCGCCGACAGGACCTTGATCTTCTCCGCGATCAGGTCCCGGGCGCTGAACGACACCGGCTCCTCCATCGCGGTCAGCGCGAGCAGCTGCAGCAGGTGGTTCTGGATCACGTCCCGGGCGGCGCCGATGCCGTCGTAGTACCCGGCACGTCCGCCGACGCCGATGTCCTCGGCCATCGTGATCTGGACGTGGTCGACGTAGTTGGCGTTCCAGATCGGCTCGAACATCTGGTTGGCGAACCGCAGCGCCAACAGGTTCTGCACCGTCTCCTTGCCGAGGTAGTGGTCGATCCGGAACACGTCGTCCGGGTGGAAGACCTCGGAGACCACGTCGTTGAGCTCCTGCGCCGACTTCAGATCGTGCCCGAAGGGCTTCTCGATCACGACCCGGCGCCAGGCGCCCTCCTGCGACGCCGACAGGCCCGAGCGGGCCAGCTGCTTGCAGACCACCGGGAACGCGCTCGGCGGCACCGAGAGGTAGAACGCGTGGTTCCCGGCGGTGCCGCGCTCGACGTCCAGCTCCTCCACGGTCTGGCGCAGCCGGTCGAAGGCGTCGTCGTCATCGAAGGAGCCCTGGACGAACCGGATCCCCTCGGAGAGCTGACGCCAGGTCGACTCCCGGAACGGGGTGCGGGCGTGCTCCTTGACCGAGTCGTGCACGATCTGCGCGAAGTCCTGGTCCTCCCAGTCCCGCCGGGCGAAGCCGGTGAGCGCGAAGCCCGGGGGCAGCAGGCCGCGGTTGGTCAGGTCGTAGACCGCGGGCATCAGCTTCTTGCGCGCCAGGTCACCGGTGACCCCGAAGATCACCAGACCGGACGGTCCGGCGATCCGGGGGAGTCGGCGGTCGCGGGGGTCGCGCAGCGGATTGTGCTCCGCGCTGACCTTCGCCGGCTTCACTCGGCCACCTGGTCCAGGCCGGTGCGGACGGTGTCGAGCAGCTCGGCCCAGGACTTCTCGAACTTGTCCAGGCCCTCGACCTCCAGCTGGTCGGTCACCTCGTCGATGGAGATGCCCAGCGCCGCCAGCCGGTCGATGACCCGCTGCGACTCCTCCTGGGTACCGGTCACCGTGTCCACGTCGTCGCCCGCGATGCGACCGTGGTCCTCGACCGCCTTCAAGGTGGCCTCGGGCATGGTGTTCACCGTTCCGGCCACGACCAGCTCGTCCACGTACATCGTGTCCGGGTAGGCCTTGTCCTTGACGCCGGTGGAGGCCCAGAGCGGGCGCTGCGGGTGTGCACCGGCCGCCGCCAGGGCCGCCCAGCGGTCGGAGGCCATGACCTCCTGGTAGACGCCGTAGGCGAGACGGGCGTTGGCGATGGCCGCCTTCCCGCGCAGCTCGGCTGTCTCGTCGGTGCCGATCTCGTCCAGCTTGGGGTCGATCGCCGCGTCCACCCGGGACACGAAGAAGGACGCGACGGAGGCGATGGGTGCCAGGTCGCGCCCGGCCTCCTTCGCGCGCTCCAGGCCGGTCAGGAAGGCGTCGAGGACCTTGCGGTAGCGGTCCAGGGAGAAGATCAGCGTGACGTTGACGCTGATCCCGTCCGCCAGGGCGTCGGCGATGGCGGGCAGACCGGCCTCGGTCGCCGGGATCTTGATGAAGACGTTGGGGCGGTCGACCGTGGACCACAGCGTGCGCGCCGAGTCGATGGTCGCCTGACCGTCCTGGGCCAGGCGCGGGTCGACCTCGATCGACACCCGCCCGTCCTGGCCGTCGGTGGCGTCGTAGGTGGGCCGCAGCACGTCGGCCGCCTCGCGGACGTCGTCGGTGGTGATCGCGAACACGGCGTTGTCGACCGAGGTGGACCCGGCGGCCCGCAGCTCCTTGAGCTGGGCGTCGTAGGCCTCACCCTTGGCCAGCGCCGAGGCGAAGATGGTGGGGTTGGTGGTCACTCCGACCACCCGGTGCTCGGCCACGAGATCGGCCAGGTTGCCGGTGCGCAGTCGTTCGCGGGAAAGGTCGTCCAGCCAGACCGCGACACCTGCCTCACTCAGCCGGTCGAGCGGCGTGGTGCTGCCTGCCATGAAGAAGTCACCTCATTCCGGTCCCGGTGATGGCCGGGACGTCGACTGACCGGGGCGTGAATCCGCCCTGGACGTGCCTGTCGAGCCTAATCCTGGGAACACCGGCTGCGCCGGTCGAGGACGGTGGTCGGACACGCGGCACGGGGTCAGGGCCGGTACTGTGCGGGGGACCGGCCCTGATCGGGACGGAAATCACACTCTGGGACCCCTGTCCCGGGGGGTGGTGCGGACCCTCTGCTAGCGCCGCCGTGCGTAGGATGACGGGACGACCACCCGCGAGGAGGACCGGACCGCGTGCGCACCATCAGCCCTGCCGTCGGCGCCAACGAAGCCGGAGCGACCGCCAGCGCGGCCCGCTCGACGGAGCAGGCGACCCGATCGCGAGGGCTGCGGCGCACCGTCGGCGCCTACGTCGCGCTGACCAAGCCCCGGGTGATCGAGCTGCTGCTCGTCACCACGCTGCCGACCATGATCCTGGCCGAGGGTGGCTTCCCCTCCGCCTGGTTGGTGATCGCCACCCTGATCGGTGGTGCCGCCGCTGCCGGTGCGGCGAACGTGCTGAACTGCTACCTGGACCGGGACATCGACCAGGTGATGAACCGCACCAAGCGGCGTCCGCTGGTGACCGGGGAGCTCACCCCACGGGCGGCGCTGATCTTCGGCCTGGTGCTGACCGTCGCCTCGCTGGCCTGGCTGGCGCTGCTGGTGAACGTGCCCTCGGCGCTGCTGACCGGTGGCGCGATCGCGATTTACGTCATCGGCTACACGATGATCCTCAAGCGCCGCACCCCACAGAACATCGTCTGGGGCGGTGCCGCCGGCTGCATGCCGGTGCTGATCGGCTGGTCGTCGGTGACCGGCGGGGTGTCCTGGGCCGCCGCGCTGCTGTTCGGCGTGATCTTCTTCTGGACGCCGCCGCACTACTGGCCGCTGTCGATGAAGTTCGCCAAGGACTACGCCAAGGCCGGGGTGCCGATGCTCCCCGTGGTGGCCAAGGAGACCAAGGTCGCCAAGGAGATGATCGCCTACACGGTGGCGATGATCGCCTGCTCGCTGCTGCTGGTGCCGGTGGCCGGGATGACCTGGGTGTACGCGGTGGTCGCCTCGGTGCTGGGGCTGTGGTTCCTCGCCTCCTGCATCGGCCTGTACCGTCGCGCCCAGGACCCTTCGCGCGGCAAGCTGCGGGCGATGACGGTCTTCCACGGGTCGATCACCTACCTCACGCTGCTGTCCGTCGCGGTGGCGGTGGACGTGTTCCTCCCGTTCTGAGTCGAACGCGAGGAGGGCACGGGTGGCGGCACTGCACGCGGCCCTGGACGCCTACCTGGCGCATCTGACCGTCGAGCGCGGGCTGAGCCGGAACACGCTGTCCGCCTACCGCCGGGACCTGGGTCGCTACCTCGAGTTCCTGAGTGCCGCCGGACGGGAATCGGTGGACCAGGTGACCGAGACCGATGTCGAGGACTACCTGACGGCGATCCGTACGGGCAGCGACGGGCGGGCGGCGCTGTCCGCCACCTCGGCCGCGCGGGCCGTCGTCGCCGCGCGGGGCTGGCACAAGTTCTGCGTGTTGGAAGGACTGGCACCCGACGACCCGGCGCGCGCCGTCCGACCGCCGCGCCAGGACCAGCGACTGCCCAAGGCGATCAGCACCGACGAGGTGGAGCGCCTGCTGGACGCCGCCTCGCTCGGCGACGGGCCGGTGCCGCTGCGCGATCGGGCACTGCTGGAACTGCTCTACTCCACCGGCGCGCGGATCTCCGAGGCGGTCGGCCTGGATGTCGACGACCTGGACCTCACCCCGGGCCGGGCGGCGGTGCGGCTGTTCGGCAAGGGCCGCAAGGAGCGGGTGGTGCCGGTGGGCGCCTACGCGGTCGAGGCACTGGAGTCGTACCTGGTGCGCTCCCGTCCGGCGTTGGCCACCGCCGGCCGTGGCGGGTCGCGGGTGTTCCTCAACACCCGGGGGGCACCGCTCAGCCGGCAGAGCGCCTGGGCCGTCCTGCACACCGCCGCCGAACGCGCCGGGCTGCCCGCCGCCGTCTCCCCGCACACCCTGCGACACTCCTTCGCCACCCACCTGCTCTCGGGCGGTGCGGACGTGCGGGTGGTGCAGGAACTGCTCGGCCACGCCTCGGTGACCACCACCCAGCTCTACACCAAGGTCACCCCGGACACCCTGCGTGAGGTGTACGCCACCAGTCACCCGCGGGCGCGCCGGAGCCGAACCACCGAGGCAGCGCCCAGCCGCCGGTAGGCTGTGCTGGTGGCACGCGAGGAGACGACCGAGAACGCACTCGACCCGGTGGGGCGCCCCCTGCCGGACTTTCCGGTCCCCGCGACCCTGACGGCGCACGGACCGGCCCGGGTGATCGCGATGTGCAACCAGAAGGGTGGGGTCGGCAAGACCACCACCACGATCAACCTCGCCGCCGCCCTCGCCGAGTACGGCCGCAAGGTGCTGATCGTCGACTTCGACCCGCAGGGCGCCGCGTCCGTGGGCCTCGGGGTGAACCCGCACGAGCTGGACCGGACGATCTACGACCTGCTGGTCGACCGCAGCGTGCAGATCCAGGACGTCATCCGGCCCACCGGACTGGACAGCCTCACCGGGTCGCTGGACCTGCTGCCGGCGAACATCGACCTGTCGGCTGCCGAGGTGCAGCTGGTCAACGAGGTCGCCCGCGAGTCGATCCTCAGCCGGGCGCTGCGCCCCGTGCTGGACGACTACGACGTGATCCTGATCGACTGCCAGCCCTCGCTCGGCCTGCTCACCGTCAACGCGCTGACCGCCGCCCACGGGGTGCTGATCCCGCTGGAATGCGAGTTCTTCGCCCTGCGCGGGGTCGCCCTGCTGGTCGAGACGATCGACAAGGTGCGCGACCGGCTCAACCCCCGCCTGGAGCTGGACGGCATCCTGGCGACGATGTACGACCCGCGCACCCTGCACGCCCGCGAGGTGGTGGCCCGGGTGCACGAGGCATTCGGCGACAACCTGCTGCACACGATGATCGGCCGCACGGTGAAGTTCCCGGACGCCTCGGTCGCCGCCGAGCCGATCACCAGCTACGCGCCCACCCACCCGGGTGCGCAGGCGTACCGGCAGCTGGCCCGTGAGCTCGTCGCCCGTGGCGACGCCGCCTGACACCACCCCGCTCGCGGGGACCAGCGCGTTCCAGGTGCACCTGGACGTGTTCTCCGGACCCTTCGACCTGCTGCTCGGCCTGATCGCCAAGCACAAGCTCGACATCACCGAGGTCGCGCTGGCCGCGGTCACCGACGAGTTCATCGCGCACATCAAGGCGGCCGACGACTGGGATCTGTCCCAGGCCAGCGAGTTCCTGGTGGTCGCGGCGACGCTGCTTGACCTCAAGGCGGCCCGGTTGCTGCCCTCCGGTGACGTGGAGAGTGACGAGGACCTGGAACTGCTGGAGGCCCGCGACCTGCTGTTCGCCCGGCTGTTGCAGTACCGCGCCTACAAGGTGGTCGCGGCGGACATCGGCGAGCACCTGGCGGACGAGGGGCGCCGGTTCCCGCGGACCGTCGAGCTGGAACCGCAGTACGCGGCGCTGCTGCCCGAGCTGATCTGGCAGATCGGACCCGAGGAGCTGGCCGCACTGGCCGCCAAGGCGCTCGCCCCGGCGCCCCCGCCGCCCGGGGTGGACATCAGCCACCTGCACGCGCCGCCGGTCAGCGTCCGGGAGCAGGCGCTGGCGATCGCCGACCGGTTGGCGCACCACGGCGGTGTGGCGACGTTCCGTGCCCTGACCGCCGACGCCGAGAACACCCTGGTGGTGGTGGCCCGGTTCCTCGCACTGCTCGAACTGTTCCGCGACGGCGCGGTCGCCTTCGACCAAGTGGTGCCGCTGGGCGAGCTGACGGTGCGATGGACCGGAGCCGGTGGCGGCGAGATCAGCACCGACTACGACGACGAGGACGACGGCGTGGGTGGCTTCGACGCCCTGGAGGACGTGACCGATGACTGAGACCGTGGGCGTCGACGTGCACGACCTGCCCGGCGGGGCACTCGCCGCCGCCGAGGCGGTGCTGATGGTCGCCGACGAGCCGGTGCCGGTGGTGCAGCTCGCGACCGAACTGGGGCTGCCGGTGGCCGAGGTGACCGGACTGCTCACCGAACTGGCCGCCGAGTACCGCGGCGAGCGCGGCGGACGGCCCCGCGGCTTCGAGCTGCGCGAGGTCGGTGGCGGGTGGCGGTTCTACTCCGCGCCGGTCTTCCACGAGGTGGTCGGACGCTTCGTGGTGAACGGTCAGACCCAACGTCTGACCCAGGCCGCCTTGGAGACCCTGGCCGTGATCGCGTACCGTCAGCCGGTCAGCCGCGGGCAGGTGTCCGGCATCCGCGGGGTGAGTGTCGACGGCGTGGTACGCACGTTGACCACCCGCGGGCTGATCGCCGAGGTCGGACAGGACTCGGCGACGGGTGCGGTGCTGTACGGCACCACGGGATACTTCCTGGAGCGGATGGGCCTGACCTCACTGGATCAGTTGCCCCCGCTCGCGCCCTACTTGCCGGAGATGAGTGCCATCCAACAGCTGGACGGGCTCGACGGCAGGGGCGACGTGACGACTGGAGACGTGTGATGAGTGCAGGACGGGGCGGCAACGGCCGCACGGGTGGAGCAGGTGGCGGACGCGGCGGTGCCGCGGGCCGTGGCGGTGCTGCGGGTCGCGGTGGTGCGGCGGGCGGCGGTGCCTCGCGGGGCGGCGCCGGCGGCCGTGGTGCCGGGGCCGGGCGCGGGGGAGCCGGTGCTGCCGGTCGGTCCGGTGGCGCGGGTCGTTCGGGTGCTGCGGGTGGCTCGGGTGCCGGGCGTCCCGCTGCCGGGGGCGGTTCGGGCGCCGGGCGTCCGGGGGCTGGGCGTGCAGGTGCCGGTCGCTCCGGGGCCGGGACCGGTGCCTCGCGTTCCGGGGCGCCCCGCTCCGGCGTGCGCGCCGGTGGTCGCGGTGGCCCCGCGGTGGGTCGTCCCGGGTCGCGCTGGCCGGATGCGCCCAGCGGCTCGCGCGCACCCCGCCGTCCGGTGCAGCCGACCTCGGACGTGCACGACCCCGAGGGCATCCGGCTGCAGAAGGTGCTGGCCCAGGCCGGGCTCGGCTCCCGGCGCGCCTGCGAGGACCTGATCACCGCCGGGCGGGTCACCGTCGACGGCGAGCCGGTGCTGGAGCTGGGCGTCCGCGTCTCGCCGCAGTCGGTGATCCACGTCGACGGCCTGCGGGTGCAGCTGGACAGCTCCCGGATCACGCTGGCGATCAACAAGCCGCTCGGCGTCGTCTCCACCATGGACGACCCCGAGGGCCGACCGACCCTGCGCGACCTGGTGCCGGACCGGCAGGAGCGGCTGTTCCACGTCGGCCGTCTGGACGCCGACTCCGAGGGCCTGATCCTGCTGACCAACGACGGCGAGCTGGCCAACCGGCTGTCCCACCCGTCGCACGGCGTGCTCAAGACCTACCTGGTGGACGTCGAGGGCCGGGTGCCCGCCTCGCTGCCCGCCAAGCTGAAGAAGGGCATCGAGCTGGAGGACGGACCGGTCGAGGTCGTCGACGCCCGGATCGTGCAGGCCACGCCCTACGCCAGCCTGGTCGAGATCGTGATCCACGAGGGCCGGAACCGGATCGTGCGCCGCCTGATGAAGGAGGTCGGTCACCCGGTGACCCGCCTGGTGCGCACCCGGATCGGCTCGATCCGGCTCGGTGACCTCAAGCCGGGGCGCAGCCGAGTGCTGTCCAAGGCCGAGGTCGGCGCGCTGATGGTCCAGGTCGGCCTGTGACCGTGGTCCCCGCGGCGACCCGGGGGCCGGTCCGGGTCGTCGGCACCGGCCTGCTGGGGACCTCCGTCGGTCTCGGCCTGCGCGCACACGGCGTCGACGTCCTGCTGCACGACCCCTCCCGGACCGCCCTCGCGCTGGCCCGGGACGTCGGCGCCGGGCGACCGGCCACCGCCGAGGACCCGGAGCCGAGCCTGATCGTGGTGGCATCGCCGCCCGATGTCACCGCCGATGTGGTGCTGGCCGAGCTGGCCGCGCACCCGCGGGCGGTGGTCACGGATGTGGCGTCGGTGAAGGGCTACGTGCTGCGTGAGCTGCGCGCCCGGGGCGCCGACCTGACCCGGTACGTCGGCTCGCACCCGATGGCCGGTCGTGAGCGCTCCGGCCCGGCCGCCGCGCTGCCCGACCTGTTCCTGGGCCGGCCCTGGGTGATCGTCGACTCGGGAGAGTCCGACCCGGCGGCGGTGCTGGCGGTGCGGTCGCTGGCGAACGACCTCGGCGGGGTGCCGGTCACCCTGGACGCCGACGAGCACGACGCCGCGGTCGCCCTGGTGTCGCACGTGCCGCAGGTGGCCTCCAGCCTGGTCGCCGCCCGACTGCGCGAGGCGGCGCCCGAGGCGCTGGGCCTGGCGGGTCAGGGGTTGCGCGACGTGACCCGGGTGGCCGGGTCCGACCCGGCGCTGTGGACCTCGATCCTCGCGGCGAACGCGGCGGCGGTCCGCGAGGTGCTGGCGGCGCTGCGCGACGACCTGGACGGCATCGTGACCGCACTGGGCGATGCGGCGGACGCCTCCGGGCCGGAGGACGTCGCCCTCGGTGCGCTGGCCCGGATCGCCTCGACCATCGCCGACGGCAATGCCGGTGTCGCGCTGGTCCCCGGCAAGCATGGTGGCGCACCCCGGCAGTGGGCGGTCGTCACCGCCCTGGTGCCGGACCAACCCGGTGAACTCGCCCGGCTGCTCACCGATGTCGGTGCCGCCGGGGTCAACCTGGAAGAACTGCAGCTCGAACACGCCGCCGGTCGACCGGTCGGCATGGCGTCGGTCTCCGTCGACCCGGCCCGTTCGGCGCACCTGGAGGCGGAGCTGACGGCCCGCGGATGGAGGTTGGTGCGATGACGCAGCACCTGGTGGTGGCGATCGACGGGCCGTCGGGCTCGGGGAAGTCCACCGTCTCCCGGCGGGTGGCACAGGCGCTCGGCCTGGCCTACCTGGACACCGGGGCGATGTACCGCGCGGCGACCTGGTGGGCCCTGCGCTCCGGCGTCTCGCTCACCGATCAGGACGCGGTCACCGAGCTGGTGCGCTCGATGCCGCTGGTGATGGGCGTCGACCCCACCGGCCCCACGGTCACCGTCGACGGCGTGGACGTCGGCGAGGCGATCCGGGAGACCTCGATCTCCGCCGCCGTCAGTGCCGTCGCCACCAACCTGGAGGTGCGCGCCGAGCTGGGCCGTCGCCAGCGGGACGAGATCGCCGCCCAGGCCGCCTCGTCGTCGTTCTCCGGCGGGCGCGGGATCGTGGCCGAGGGCCGGGACATCACCACCGTCATCGCCCCGGACGCCGACGTCCGGCTGCTGCTGACCGCCTCCGAGGCGGCCCGGCTGGCCCGGCGGGCGCGCGAGGTGCACGGCTCCGACGACCACGCCGCCGTCGAGGCCACCAAGGACCAGGTGCTGCGCCGGGACGCCGACGACTCCACCGTGGCCTCCTTCACCGTGGCGGCGGACGGGGTGGTCACCATCGACTCCTCCGACCTGGACCTAGAGCAGACCGTCCAGGCGGTGCTGGATGTGATCGAGCAGCGTCGATGACCGACGTGAAGCTGATGCCGGGCTGGGCGCACGGGATCGGGAAGTTCCTCGCACACGGGGTGTGGAACACCCGGGTGCTCGACGCCGACCTGGTCCCGGCCACCGGCCCGGTGATCCTCGCGGCGAACCACGTCTCGGTGATCGACGGCCCGCTGCTGGCCGGTGCCGCACCGCGACGACTCAACATCCTGGTCAAGGAGGAGATGTTCCACGGGCCGATCGGCGCGATCCTCCGCGGCGCCGGACAGATCCCGGTCGACCGCACCGGTGGCGGGCGCAGCGCGCTGGTCGCCGGGCTGGAGGTGCTGCACCGTGGCGGTGCGGTCGGGGTGTTCCCCGAGGGCAACCGGGGTCGCGGCGACGCCGCCTCCGCCCGCGCGGGGGTGTCCTGGCTGGCGGTCAACGGCGACGCCCCGGTGGTCCCGGTCGCGGTGCTCGGCACCCGGCGCACCGGCGAGGGCGTCAACCACATCCCGGGGTTCCGGCGGCGGCTCTGGGTGCGGTTCGGTGCGCCGATCACCCCGGTGCGCGCCGCCGGCATGAGTAAGCGCGAGTCGGTGGCGGCGACCAACGAGGCGGTACGCGTCGCGCTCAGCGGGTTGGTGGCGGGGACCCTGGCGCAGGTGGGCGTCGGCCTGCCGGAGGACTGACCACCGGCGCGCGGAGCGGGAAGCTGGGATCGGGCCGAGCGTTCGGTCGACGGCCCCTCGGCCCCGGCGGGACCACCTCATCCATGTGCCACCGCCCGGGCGCAGCTCCCGCGACCCTCCGGCGTGTGCGCGGCAACGGTCGTCGAGGACGCCGAGACTACCGAGATCGTCGCGAATACCGGCGAAGAGCGTCAGTTTCCGTAGTCTCGGCGGCGCGGGCGCGGGCGCGGGTGGGGGGGCGCGGGCGCGGGCGCGGGTGGGGGTGCGGCGCGGGTGCGGGCGCGGGTGGGAGTGCGTGTGCGAGGGCGGCCCGGTGTTGGGCTCGGGGGCGTCGGGCTGGGCCTGGCAGGACGTCGATGCGCTCCTCGCGGGGGCGGTGTGGGGCACATCATCACCGATGTTCGCGGGCAGTGCCGATGATCGGGGACAATGGTGCCCATGTCTGACATCCGAGCCGCAGCAGCGGACGACTTCGACCCCACCGAGCAGGCCGAGGAGGCCACCGCGGTGCCGCTGGTCGACGACGCCGAGGACGTGGCTCGCGAGCAGGCGCTGCGCGTCGGCCTGGACGAGTACGAGCTCGATGAGGAGGACGCCGCACTCCTGGGTGAGGACTACGACCCGGACGCGGACGACGCCGAGCCGGAGATCCTCCCGGTGCTCGCGGTGGTCGGTCGCCCGAACGTCGGCAAGTCGACCCTGGTGAACCGGATCCTCGGCCGTCGCGAGGCGGTGGTCGAGGACAAGCCCGGGGTCACCCGCGACCGGGTGAGCTACCCGGCGGAGTGGGCTGGTCGCCGGTTCACCCTGGTGGACACCGGCGGCTGGGAGGTCGACGTCGCCGGCATCGAGGCGCGGGTCGCCGAGCAGGCCGAGGTGGCGATCTCGCTGGCCGACGCGGTGCTGTTCGTGGTCGACGCGACCGTGGGCCCGACCGCGACCGACGAGCGGGTCGTCAAGCTGCTGCGTCGTTCCGGCAAGCCGGTGGTGCTGTGCGCCAACAAGGTCGACGGTCCGCGGGCCGAGGCCGACGCCGCTCAGCTGTGGAGCCTCGGACTGGGGGAGCCGCACGCGATCTCCGCGCTGCACGGCCGTGGCACCGGTGACCTGCTGGACGCGGCGATGTCGGCGCTGCCGCGGGTGTCGCAGCACGGTGAGGCACGTCCGGGTGGTCCCCGCCGGGTCGCCCTGGTCGGTCGGCCGAACGTCGGCAAGTCGTCGCTGCTGAACAAGGTCCTGGGCGAGAACCGCGTGGTCGTCGACGACGTGGCCGGCACCACCCGCGACCCGGTCGACGAGCTGGTGGAGCTGCGCGGCATCCCGTGGTGGTTCGTGGACACCGCCGGCATCCGGCGCCGGGTGCACCAGACCAGCGGCGCCGACTTCTACGCCTCGCTGCGCACCCAGGCGGCGATCGAGAAGGCCGAGGTCGCCGTCGTGCTGCTGGACGCCTCCCAGCCGCTGACCGAGCAGGACATCCGCGTGGTCCAGCAGGTGGTCGACGCGGGTCGCGCGCTGGTGATCGCCTACAACAAGTGGGACCTGATGGACGAGGACCGTCGGCCCTACCTGGAACGCGAGATCGAGCGCGAGCTGGTCCAGATCCAGTGGGCGCCCCGGGTCAACGTGTCCGCCAAGACCGGCTGGCACACCGACCGCCTGGTGCCCGCGCTGACCCGTTCGCTGGAGTCGTGGGACCGGCGCATCCCGACCGGCAAGCTGAACTCGTTCCTCGGTGAACTGGTCGCCGCCCACCCGCACCCGCTGCGTGGCGGCAAGCAGCCGCGCATCCTGTTCGCGACCCAGGCGTCCACCCGGCCGCCGCGGTTCGTGATCTTCGCGACCGGCTTCCTGGAGGCCCAGTACCGGCGGTTCATCGAGCGGCGGCTGCGGGAGACCTTCGGCTTCGAGGGGTCGCCGATCAGCATCTCGGTCCGGGTGCGGGAGAAGCGCAAGCGCTGATCAGCGCCAGGTGGCATCATCCGACGGGTGCCCGAGCAGAACACTCTCCGCCGTCGTAACCCGCTGCTGGTCATCGGGCTGCCCCGCGATCCGTCCGGGACCCGGCACGTCGCCGGGTTCCTGGCGATCACCGTGCTCACCGTCCTGGTCACCCGGGGCGCCCTGGCGCTGACCGGCTTCCCGCAGCTCGGCGGCGACGGGCTGCACATCGCGCACGTCCTGTGGGGTGGGCTGCTGATGGCGCTGGCGCTGGTCGCCGCGCTGTCCTTCGCCGGGCCGGTGGTGCGACCCCTGGTGGCGGTGGTCGGCGGGATCGGCTTCGGGCTGTTCATCGACGAGGTGGGCAAGTTCGTCACCTCGGACAACGACTACTTCTACGAGCCGACCGCCGCGCTGATCTACGTCGTGATCGTGCTCCTGGTGCTCGCCGCCGAGCTGATCCATCGGCGCAAGCGGGACCCGCACGAGGTCCTGGCCGCCGCCGTCGACCTGGCGGTCGCGGGGATGGCCGGTGGCTTCTCCAAGCGGGCACGGCGGCAGGCCAGGGCGCTGGTGGACGAGGCCGGTGACGTGCCCGGTGCGCGGCAGGTGCGGGCGCTGCTCGACTCGGTGCAGGACGACGCCAAGGAGCTGCCCGACCCGATCGGCGCGGTGGCCTCCTGGATCGTCGGGATCAGCCGCCGGGTGGTGCGGGTGCGGTGGGCGCCGCGGGTGACGGTGATCGTGCTCGGCCTCGCGACGCTTTACACGCTGGGACGCGGGATCGTGCTGTGGTCGACCGGGACGCCGCTGCCGAACTGGGCGCTGGCCGGGATCGTGGTCTCCGGCGCGCTGTCGCTGGTCCTGTCGCTGCTCGGTCTGCGCCGGGTCGGGACCGATCGGGCGGCGGGCTACGAGTGGTTCCGGCGGGCGGTGCTGGTCAACCTGCTGCTGACCCAGATCTTCCTGTTCCGGGTCGACCAGTGGAGTGCGGTGACCGGACTCGCGGTGGACCTGGTGCTGCTGGGGCTGGTCGCGGCGGAGCTCGACGTCTTGAGGGGTCGGCCCGTGGACCCGGACCCGGCGGAGGTCACCGACGAGCTCTGACCGGCTCGCGGTCGGCTCTCCGCTGTCCGCACACCCAGGCCCGGCGCGCTCCGATGCCCCGACGAGTGCCGGTTCTCGATGCCGAAGACATCGGTGGGGCGGGGCGGGCTGATTCATCCCACGATTTGGGATGGTGAGCGCGGGAGGCTCGCGGAGGCGTAGGTGTAGGGACCATGCTTTCCGACTGGCGGCGGGTCGCCGCGTTGGTGTTCGCGATCGCCTGGGGCGGCAACGAGTTCACGCCGTTGCTGGTGATGTACCGCGAGGTCGGGCACTACAGCGCGCTGACCGTGAACGTGCTGCTCGGCGCGTACGTGCTGGGGATCATCCCGGCGCTACTGATCGGGGGACCGCTGTCCGACCGGTTCGGCCGCCGTCGACTGCTGCTCCCGGCCGCGCCGATCGGCATCGTCGGGTCGCTGATCCTGGCGGTGGGCCCGTCGTCGGTGGCGATGCTGTCCCTGGGCCGGGTGCTGTCCGGGGTGGCGCTCGGCCTGGCGATGGCGGTCGGGACCACCTGGATCACTGAGCTGTCCGAGGCCGGCACCGGGGCCCGTCGAGCCTCGCTGGCCCTGACGTTGGGGTTCCTGATCGGGGCGGGGATCGCCGGGGCGCTGGCGCAGTGGGGGCCGTGGCGGACCGCGCTGCCGTACCTGCTGCACGCGGTGGTGACCGGGGTGAGCTGGCTGCTGGTGCGTCGGGTGCCGGAGACCCATCCGCGCGCGAGCGTGCCCGGTCGACTGCTGGACGATCTGCGGGTGCCGACGCTCGGGCACCGGAGGTTCTGGCGGGTCGTGGTGCCGCTGGCCCCGTGGGTGTTCGGTGCGGTCGGGTCGGCCTACGCGGTGTTGCCGGGGCTGATGCGGGAGCACTCGGGCGGGGTGCCGATCGCGTTCTCGGCGCTGTTGACCGTGATCACCCTGGGCTGTGGGTTCGGCATCCAGTCCGTGGGCCGGCGGATCGACACCCGGCATTCGGCGCGGGCCTCGGTGGTCGCGCTGGTGCTGATCGTGGCGGGTCTGTCGCTGGCTGCCTGGGCGGCGGCGACCTTGTCGCTGGTGATCGTGATCGTCGCTGCGGCGGTGCTCGGCGGCGGCTACGGCATCGCCCTGGTCGCGGGACTGTCCGAGGTGCAGCGGATCGCGGGACCGGATGATCTGGCCGGGCTGACCTCGGTGTACTACTCGATCGCGTACACCGGATTCTTCGTGCCGGCGCTGCTGTCGTGGTTGTCGGGGGAGTGGGCCTACCCGGTGATGTTCGGCGGCGGTGTGGTGCTGGCGGCGGTGGCGCTGATCGTGGTCGCCTGCGGCTGGCGTGCGCATCTGCCGACCGGGCAGTCATCGTCGTCCTTGCAAGAAGTTGCGCAAACGGGTGACAAACTCGCGGCCTAGCGGCTAGCTTTTGCGCAACGTCCTGCAATCCGTTGCAGGGCGGGCGCCCCGGCGATGAGGCCCGGGCGTGGGTCGTGTCCACGGACACCGACGAAAGCAGGGGCAATGAAGCTCTCTCGATTCAGACCCGCCGCGCTGCTCGCCACCGCGGCCCTCGCACTGACCGGCCTGACCGGCATCGCCGCACCCGCCACCGCGTCAGCGCCGAGCAACGGCAGCGGCGACGTGGTGCTCAACCTGTTCCAGTGGACCTGGGACTCGGTCGCCGCCGAGTGCACCAGCACCATCGGCCCGGCCGGCTTCGGCTATGTGCAGGTATCGCCGCCGCAAGAGACGATCCGGGGCACCGCGTGGTGGACCTCCTACCAGCCCGTCAGCTACAAGATCGAGGGCAAGCTCGGCACCCGCGCCGAGTTCGCCGCGATGGTGCAGACCTGCCAGTCCGCCGGGGTCGGGGTGATCGTCGACGCGGTGATCAACCACACCACCGGCGCCGACGGCGGGTCCGGGGTCGGCGTCGCCGGATCGTCGTACGGGGTCGACAGCTTCCCGGGCATCTACGGTGCCGCCGACTTCAACGACTGCCGGTCGAACATCACCAACTACCAGGACCGCTACCAGGTACAGAACTGCCGCCTGGTGTCGCTGCAGGACCTGCGCACCGGCTCGGAGTACGTGCGCAACACCCTCGCCGGGTACCTCAACGACCTGATCGGCCTCGGGGTGAAGGGCTTCCGGATCGACGCCGCCAAGCACATCCCGGCCGCCGACCTCACCGCGATCAAGGCCAAGCTCAGCAACCCGAACATCTACTGGGTGCAGGAGGTCATCGGAGCGGCAGGGGAGCCGATCACCGAGTCGGAGTACGTCGGCACAGGTGACGTGCACGAGTTCGACTACGCCCGGACCCTGAAGTCACGGTTCGACGGGCAGATCGCCCAGCTCAAGACCATCAGCGACGGTCTGCTGCCCTCCGCACAGGCCGGGGTGTTCGTCGACAACCACGACACCGAGCGCAACGGCGAGACCATGAACCAGAGCTGGGGCGCCAAGTACATCCTGGCCAACGCGTTCATGCTCGCCTACCCCTACGGCTCACCCTCGGTGTACTCCGGTTACCGATTCACCGACAAGGACGCCGGCGCGCCCGGCGCCACCACGACCTCGGTGCCGGACGCGAACTGCGCGAACCAGTCCTGGACCTGCACCCAGCGCTGGACCGAGATCGCCGGGATGGTCGGCTTCCACAACCAGGTCCAGGGCACGGTGGTCACCAACTGGTGGGACGACGGCGGCAACCACATCGCCTTCGGCCGGGGCAGCAAGGGCTACGTCACGATCAACAACGGGGCATCCGCCGTCACCCGGACCTACCAGACCTCGCTGCCCGCCGGGACCTACTGCGACGTGATCGCCAGCAAGGACTGCTCGGTGACCTACACCGTCAGCGCGTCGGGCACCTTCACCGCCACCGTCCCGGCCTACGGGGCGCTGGCGCTGCACGTCGGGAAGACCGGCGCCCCGGGGACGGCCCACGGTGTGACCTCGTTCGCGGTGAACGCCACCACCGTCTGGGGCCAGAACGTCTACGTCGTCGGGTCGATCCCGGCCCTCGGCAACTGGACCCCCACCTCCGGCGTCGCCCTGTCCTCGGCCGGCTACCCGACCTGGACCGGCACCCTCACCCTGCCCGCCGGAACCAGCTTCGAGTACAAGTACATCAAGCGGGACGGGTCGGGGAACGTGACCTGGGAGTCCGGCGGCAACCGGACGGCCACCGTCGGCGCCAACGGGTCGCTCACGCTCAACGACACCTGGAGGTCCTGACCCTCTGATCACCACCGTGGCCGGTCCCGCGCACCCGGGGCCGGCCACGGTGGTGCTGGTCACTGGTGCGCCGATGCGGGACATCGGGTGGGGATGGGGTAGCCTTGGCGAGGCCCTTGCGGGGGCCATCGGGCTGTGGCGCAGCTTGGTAGCGCACTTGACTGGGGGTCAAGGGGTCGCAGGTTCAAATCCTGTCAGCCCGACCGATACGGAAGGCCGTGAACCCGAGGGTTCGCGGCCTTCGTCGTCGGTGGAACGGGTGCGGCCTCGGCGCGCCGCGGTCGTCCGACGGGGCGCGTGCGCGCCATCCGGGGGCGGGATTGCCGGCTCCGCGCGAGTCACCGGTCGACCGGCGCATCGCGGCGAGTGTCCGCGTGCCCGCACCCCCACAGCACCACGGCGAGCAGCACCAGGACCGCGCTGACCAGCGACGGACCCCGCGGACCGACCGCGTCCAGCGCGAACCCGCCGACCAGCGGGCCGATGACTGCGCCGACGTTCAAGGCGGTGGTCGCGAAGGACCCGCCCAGCGTCGGCGCCGCGTGAGCGGCGGCGACGATCCTGGCGATCAGCGTGCTGCCTACGGTGAACGACAGGGTGCCCTGGGTCAGGATGAGGGTCCAGAGCGCGGCAGGCGTGGCCGCGGTCAGCGCGAGCACGACCCACCCGGCGAGGAGCAAGGGCCCGGCGACGGTGATCCGCCGGCGCCCGTGTCGGTCGCCGAATCGACCCGCGACCCAGACGCCGAGGAACGCCCCGACGCCGAACGCGGCCAGAAGGAACGGCACCATGCGGTCGGGTAGTCCGGCGAGGCCGGTGGCGATCACGGTCAGGTACGTGAAGCTGCAGAAGGTCGCGGCGTTCACCAGGACCGCCAGCACGAGCGGCAGGCGGAGTGTCGGTGAGCGCAGGCTCGCGACCTCGCGTCCGATGCTGACCGCGGAGTCGGTGGCTGTCATGGTTCGGGCCGGGACGGACGCCAGGACGGCGGGCACGGTCGGCACACACAGCAGGGCGATCGCCCACAGGGTGGCGCGCCAGCCGATCGCCTCGCCGATCACGGCACCGGCCGGCACCCCGGCGATCAGGGCGAGGGTGGTGCCGCCCAGGATGAGCGCCAGCGCACGTGCGTGGCGTGCGGGCGGGACGATCCGGGTCACCGTCGACAGCGTCACCGCGAGGAAGCCGGCGTTCGCCAGGGCGGCGACGATCCGGGAGGCGAGCAGCACCGCGAAGCTGCCGGTCAGAGCGCCGACGGCGTGCGCGGTGATGAACAGCGCGAGGAAGCCGGCCAGGGCCCATCGCGGGGAGAGGCGTCGTGCGGCGGCGGCCATCGTCGGGGCGCCGATCACCATCCCGAGGGCGAAGCCGGAGGTGAGAAGTCCCGCGTGGGCGAGTGGCAGGCCCAGGTCGGCGGCGATCAGCGGCAGGAGGCCGGCCAGGACGAACTCGGAGGTTCCTTGCGCGAAGGTGGCGACGGCGAGCAGGTAGAGCACAGCGGGCATGACGGTGCCTTCCGAAGCGTGGGCGACGAGGGGTGGCGGCGATGGCCACCGGTGCTTCGGATGCGTGAGCACGCACGCGTCACCGCGCGAGGATGGGTCTCGGCAGGCGGTGCGGCGGGGGCTGGGGCATCTCGGGCTACCGGCGGACCGGCAGCCCTGACCTGTCTGCTTCGGGGAAACTCACCCGGTGACGCTAGCAAACTGGCGATCGGTGCTGCTGCCCGGTATCGCGTACTGCTCTCCGTTCGGGGGCACCCGGCGCGCGTCCAGGTGGAGACTGTCCGGATGGCCGCCAGCACGCCCGGATTCGCATTGACCCTCGCCGAACTGCGGGCGGTGGCCGGTTTCGCGGTGTCCTTCGCCGAGGACGTGCTCCCCATGTTCGAGGGCGCGGTGCAGGACGACCCGCGCCCTCGGGCGGCGATCACGGTCGCACAGGAGTTCGTGCGCGGCGGACCGCGTACCACCCGGCAGCGAGCGGCGGCCTTCGACGCGCACCGTGCGGCGCGGGAGGCTCCGGACGAGTCCGCGCGCTGGGCCGCGCAAGCGGCCGGTGATGCCGCCGCGGCCGCCTACCTGCACCCGATCGCCCAGGCACATCAGGTCGGCCACATCCTCCGCGCCGCTGCCGGTGCCGCGTATATCGCGGAACTCCGGGCGGGGGGCGATCCGTCGGCGTCGGGTGGGGTGATCGCGGACGCCCGTGATCGGGCGACCCCGGTGGTGGTCGACGTGCTGCGTCGCTACCCGCGCGCCCCCGCCGGGAGGGCGCGCACCGCACAGCTCATGGCGCTGCTGGACGCCGAGCTGCGCCGGGTGCGCTGAGCGTCGATCATCCGGCGACAGGCCTGGCAGGTGCCGCACGCCCGGCAGGCACCGCGGACTCGGCGGGTACCGCAGCCCCGAGCCGATCAGCCGCTTCCCGGGCCGCCGCCACCAGCCCCTCCGGCCCCACGACCTCGAACCCCGCGTCGAACCGCAGCACCCAGGACACCACTCCCGCCCACGACCACGACCCCACCCGCACCCGGCACCGCCCCTCGGACACCACCTCCAGCACCCCGTCTTCGAGGAACGGCGCGACCCGCTCGGCGGGCAGGTCGATCAGCACCTCGCCCACGCACGGCCACGCACTGCCGCTGTCCGATCCCCGGAACCGTGCGGCGAGAAACTCCTCGGCGCCGCCGCCCGGCAGCTCGCGCGGCGGGAACGCGTGACCCCCGGCGAACTTCGGCGTGAGCCGGTCCAGTCGGAACACCCGCCAGTCGTCCGCCCCGAGGTCCCAGGCGATCAGGTACCACCGGCCCTGCCGTGCGGCGACGGCGTGGGGTTCGACGCGGCGGGGTGGCCGGGTGGTGTCGTCGCCGTAGTCGAAGGTCAGGGTGCGGTGGGCCTGGACGGCGGTGCTGACGGCTTCGAGGATGTCCGGCTGGACGCGGGGTGCAGGGCCAGCGTCGGTGAACCGGATCTGGTCGAGTCGGTGGCGCAGGTGGGGCGGTAGTACCTGCCGGACGGTGCGCAGGGCGCGGGCGGATGCCTCGTCGAGGTCGATCCCGGCGGAGCGGGTGTGCTGCAGGGCGATGGCGAGGGCGACGGTCTGCTCGTCGTCGAACAGCAAGGGTGGCACCTGGCTGCCGGCGCCGAGGCGGTAGCCACCGTCGGGGCCTTTGACGGCGGTGATGGTGTAGCCGAGGTCGCGCAGCCGGTCGACGTCGCGGCGCACGGTGCGGGTGGTGACGGCGAGGCGGTCGGCGAGGGCGGGGCCGGACCAGTCGCGGCGGGCCTGGAGCAGCGACAGCAGGGTCAGCAGGCGGGTCGGGGTTCCGGTCACCGGAGCAGTGTGGCAGGCAGTAGCGGACCGGAGCTGTCCGCTACCACCTGGAGGGTGGTCCCGTGGTCGTCGGCAGTCGGCGGCCCAGCGACGAAGGGCTTGCCATGAGCATCACGACCACGACCCACCTCAACTTCCCGGGCACGGCCCGGGCGGCGCTTGAGTTCTACCGCTCGGTGCTGGGCGGCGAGCTGACCTGCGCCACCTACGGTGACTTCGGGATGCCGCGGGAGCTGCCGGGTGCGGAGCTGCTGGTGTTCGGGCAGGTGGTGAGCGCCGACGGGTTCCGGGTGATGGCCTACGACATCCCGGGGGCAGCGGCGGGATCGGCTGCCGGTGAGCCGGGGTCGACGCGGCGGGAGAACGGGACGACGATCACCGACCGGTCGTTCTTCCTGTCGCTGCGCGGGGAGTCGCTGGCCGAGGTCCAGGCGATCTGGGACGGGCTGGCGGAGGGCGCGCAGATCGTCGAGCCGCTGGCGGCGTCACCGTGGAGCCCGGGCTTCGGGATGCTGACCGACCGGTTCGGGGTGACCTGGGTGATCGACGTCCAGGAGTGAGACGACGCGGTCGGCCCGGTCCGGTGATGGGCGGGCCGACCGCGGTCGGGTCGTCAGGCGACGGGCGGGGCCGACCGCGTGCGGGTCAGTCCACGTCGGCGACCGCCCGGGTGGGCAGCAGCGGCACCGCGAGCAGGCAGGCACCGATCAGGCCGAGCAGGACGACCAGGGTGACGGTCACCGCGGAGATGTCGCCGTGGGGCAGCTGGGCGAGGAAGACGCTGGTGACCAGGGCGGAACCGATGCCGTTGGCGACCTGCTGGACGGCGCTGAGCGAGCCGCTGGCCGAACCGGCCTCCTCCGGGTCGACGTCGCCGAGGGCGGTGTTGAAGATCGAGCTGAAGCAGATGCCCGCCCCGAGACCCATCAGCAGGGTGGCGATGGCGCTCTGCCACCAGGTGATGTCCAGACCGACGGTCTGCACCAGGACCAGCAGGACGGCGACACCGGCCAGGACGGCGACCAGGCCGAGCACCACCAGGCGGCGGGCGAGCTTGACGATCAGCGCGGCGGCGACGCCGGACCCGGCCATGATGCCGACGGTGAGCGGGATCAGGTTCAACGACGTCTGGGTCGGGCTGTAGCCGAGGCCGAACTGGAAGAACAGCGAGATGACGTACATCAGCCCGCTGAACCCCGCGAAGACCAGCAGCCCGACGACCAGGCCGGCGGTGAACCCGCGGTTCGCCAGCAGGCTGCGGGGCAGCAGCGGGTCGGTGCTCCGCGCCTGCCGCCAGACGAATCCGGCGAAGACTCCCACCCCGACCACGATGGCGGTGATGGACAGCGCACCCCAGCCGGTGCCCGAGCCCTCGATCAGGCCGTAGAGGACGCCGAACAGGGCGATCACCAGCAGCACGCTGCCCAGCACGTCGATCCGGGCGTGCGGGTGGGCCGGGACGGCGGGCAGGTAGCGGACGGCCATCACCAGGGCGACGCCGCCGAGCAGCACGTTGATCAGGAAGATCGGCCGCCAGGACAGGCCGAACAGGTCGGCGTCGATCAGCACGCCGCCGAGGATCGGTCCGGCGACCGCGAACACCCCGAGCATCGGCGCGAACACGCTGAACGCCTTCTGCAGCATCGGCTTCGGGAAGGTCGCCGACATGATCGCCATGCCCTGCGGGATCAGCAGCGCGCCGAAGATGCCTTGCAGAGCGCGGGCGGCGACCAGCAGTCCGGGCGACCCGGCGCACCCGGCGGCGGCCGAGGCCAGGATGAAGCCGGTCATCCCGAGCAGGAAGGTGCGGCGCTGGCCGAAGCGGTCACCGAGGCGGCCGCCGAGCACCAGCAGGGAACCGAGGGCCAGGGCGTAGGCGGCGCCGAGCCATTTGATCAGGCTGTCGTCGGCGCCGAGGTCGGTGACGATCGACGGGGCGGCGATGTTGGTGATGGTCGAGTCGATCAGGTCCATCGCGTCGGCGAGCAGGACGACGATCAGCGTGAGCCACACGGTCCGGTTGGACACGAAGCGGGGCGTCGCGGGGGTCTGGGTGGTGGTCATGGGAACTCCTCAATCGGGACGAACGGCATCGTAACGAACGCGTTCGTCAGGATGCAATGGTGCGTAGGATCGGGCGGGTGAAGCGCCCTGAACCGGTGAGCCGCCGCGACCGCCCCGCCAAGCCCCCGCTGTCCCGTGCCGGGATCGTCGACACGGCGATGGACCTGATGCGGAACGAGGGCGCGAAGGCGGTGACGATGCGCCGACTGGCGACGGCACTGGACACCGGCCCCGCCTCGCTCTACGTGTACGTCCGCAACATCACCGAGCTGAACGCGCTGCTGATCGACCGGCACCTGGCCGAACTCGATCTGGACTGGGACGGCCAGGAGTCCGCCCGGGCACGACTGCACCGGGTGATCGGCGACTACACCCACCTGCTCGCCGGACAGCCGGCGCTCGCCCAGGCCGCACTGGTCACCTGGCCGGAGGGGCCGCACTACCTGGATCTGCTCGAACTCCTGCTCCGTCTGCTCGGCGACCTCGGCCTGGACGCCCCGGTCGCGGCACGGGCGGTCGACCTGCTGCTGCAGCACGCCACCGCGTCGGCGGTCGAATGGGCGGCGCACGCTGCGGTGGACGGCCAGGAGCTGACCGACCTGGAAGCGACGCTGGCCGCCGCCGACCCGACCCGGCACCCGTTGCTCGCGGCGACCGGTCCGGAGCTGTTCACCGTCGGGAGCCCGGGGGCGCGGGCCGGATGGGCGATCGACGTGCTGATCGACGGGGTGCTGGGCGAGCACGCCCGGCGGCTGCCCGACGGCGAGCCCGCCTGAGCGAGCCCGCTCGACAGCGGGGGCGTGCGGGGGTGACCAGCACTACCGTGAGCCGATGGATCCGTGGAGCACCATCGCCCAGGCGCGCTTCGTCTCGCTGACCACGTACCGGCGCAACGGCGACCCGGTGTCGACGCCGGTGTGGATCGCTCCGGAGGGCGACGCGCTCGTGGTCACCTCGGAGGCGTCGACCGGGAAGGTGAGGCGGCTGCGCCACGACCAGCGGGTGCGGCTGCGGCCGTGCGACCGGTTCGGGAAGGTGGCCGAGGGCGCGGTGACGGTGGACGCGCGCGCGGTGATCGCCGGGTCGGACCGGGCGCTGCCGGAGGCGACGGCCGCGCTGCGGAGGAAGTACGGGGTGCAGGTGGCGCTGGTGCTGGGCTTCGAGCGGCTGGTGCGCCGGGTACAGCGCAAACCGGGGGATCGGGTGATCCTGCGGGTGACGCGGGGCTGAGATGGACGGGTCGACGGCGGAGCCGGGGTCCAGCGACCTCGACGAGCGGGTGGTGCTGGTCTGCGGGCCGGCCGGTGCGGGCAAGTCGACCCATGCTGCCCGGCTGGCGGCACGCGGCTACCTCTGGCTGTCCTTCGACCGGTTGGCCTGGGAGTGCGGGTATCGGGAGCACCCGGTGTCGGCGGCGGTGGCTGATCGGGTGCACGCGCTGATCCAGGACCGGATGCTCGCGGCGGTCGGCGCCGGGCAGCGGGTGGTCGTCGACACCAGCTTCTGGTCGCGGGCGTCTCGTGATCGGTACCGGGCGGTGCTGGCGGCGCCCGGGGTGGTGCCGGTGGTGCATCACCTGGTGGCGTCGGAGGCGACGATGCGGGCGCGGGTGGCGGCACGCGGCGGGGCGGGCCCGGATGACCTCCCGGTGACCGGGGAGCGGATGGACGGACACCTGGCCGGGTTCCAGGCCCCGGGGGCGGACGAGGGACCGGTGCGGGTGATCCGCACGGACTGACGCGCCGCCGCCGGACACCAGGCACCGGACACTGCACGGTGCGCGCCGGCTAACAGGTTGCCGTCGCGCGCGTCCGGAGCGGCGCCGACGACGGGAATCCCGTTGTCGGCCACCTGCACCGTGCACGGTCACAGTCCCATAACGAACACAATCGCCCACTTCCCACCATGCCAGCTCATCCGCGTACTGTGACCGTGCACAGCATCGCAAGGGAGCGACACAGCATGAGCGAGTGGACTTGGCCGACCCCGGGGATCTCCTACGGCGGCGACTACAACCCCGAACAGTGGCCCCGCCACGTCTGGGACGAGGACGTGGCGCTGATGCGCGAGGCCGGGGTGAACCTGGTCAGCGTCGGCATCTTCTCCTGGGCGATGCTCGAGCCGCGCGAGGGGGAGTTCGACTTCGGCTGGCTGGACGAGGTGCTCGACCTGTTGCACGCGAACGGGATCGCGGTCGACCTCGGGACGCCGACCGCGGCACCGCCTGCCTGGTTCTACGCCACCTACCCGGACAGCCGGGTGGTGACCCGGGACGGTGTGGTGATCGGACCCGGTTCGCGCGGGATGGTGTCGCCGAGCTCGGCCGCGTACCGGCGGGCGGCGACCCGGATCGCGGGGGAACTGGCGCAGCGCTATGCCGAGCATGCGGCGGTGGTGATGTGGCACGTGCACAACGAGTACGGCGCACCGGTCAGCGACGACTACTCGCCGCAGTCGGTGGCCGCGTTCCGCGACTGGCTGCGCGAGCGGTACGGGTCGCTGGACGCGCTGAACGCCGCCTGGGGCACCGCGTTCTGGGGTCAGGTGTACGGGGAGTGGGAGCACGTCGGGGCACCGGCCGCCACGGCGTCGACGGCGAACCCGGCGCAGCAGCTGGACTTCGCGCGGTTCACCGACCACCAGATGCGGGCCTGCTTCATCGCCGAGCGGGACGCGATCCGGGCGCACGCGCGCCAGCCGATCACCACGAACTTCATGGCCCACCAGTCCTACAACACCGACCTGTGGCGGTGGGCGCGGGAGGTGGACATCGTCTCGGACGACCACTACCTGTGGTCGCCGGACCCGGAGGCGCACATCGGTCTGGCGCTGTCGGCCGACCTGACCCGGTCGGTGGCCCGGGGCAAGCCCTGGGTGCTGATGGAGCACTCCACCTCGGCGGTGAACTGGCAGGGGCACAACATCGCCAAGCGTCCGGGGGAGATGCGGCGCAACGCGCTGACCCACCTGGGCCGGGGGGCGGACGGGATCCTGTTCTTCCAGTGGCGCGCTTCGCGCTCCGGCGCGGAGAAGTTCCACTCCGCGATGCTGCCGCACGCCGGGACCGGGTCCCGGGTGTTCCGCGAGGTGGTCGAGCTGGGGTCCACGCTGGGGTCGTTGGCCGAGGTCGCCGGGTCGCGGGTGCGGCCGCAGGTCGCGGTGCTCTACGACTGGGAGTCGCTGTGGGCGCAGGAGCTGGAGTGGCGACCGTCGGACCGGCTCGGCTTCCGCGAGCGGATGCGGACCTACTACGAGCGGCTGTGGCGGGACGGCGTGACCGTCGACTTCGCCCACCCGGAGGACGACCTGTCCGGCTACCGGCTGGTGGTCGCACCGGCGTCGTATCTGGTGACCGACGCGGCGGCGAAGAACCTCACCGGCTACGTCGCCGAGGGCGGGACGCTGCTGGTGTCCTGCTTCGCCGCGGTGGTGGACGAGTACGACGCCGTGCACCCGGGCGGCTTCGGCACCCCGTTGCGCACGGTGCTCGGGGTGGCGACCGAGGAGTTCCTCCCGATCCGGGGTGCCGCGGAGGTGGAACTCGCCGGTGAGCGGCTGCCCACCGAGGTCTGGGCCGAACACCTGGTGCTGGACGGGGCCGAGACCCGCGGCGTGTACCGGGGCGGTCCGGCGGACGGGATGGCGGCGATCACCCGGCACACCCACGGGTCGGGCACCGGCTGGTACGTCAGCACCGCGCTGTCGGTCGAGGCGCTGGCCCCGGTGGTCGCGGCGGTCTACGCCGATGCCGGGATCGTGCCGCCGGGCCGGCCGGAGGGGGTCGAGGTGATCACCCGGCACGGCGAGACCCATGACTACCTGGTGGCGGTGAACCACCGGGACCAGGACGTGCGGCTGGACCTGGCCGGGACCGAGCTGATCTCCGGTGCGGAGGTCGACGGTCTCCGGCTGGCGGCGGGCGCGACGGCGGTCGTCCGTGCGGGGGGTGATCGCGCAGGCGGACCGGCATGACGCGGCAGTACCCCGCGGCGCGACGAGGCGCCGTGGGCAGTGAGGGCCGCGACGAGGCGGCCCGACGTCGGAAGGACAGCAAGATGCGGAGAAACTTCGCAGTGGGCCTCGCCGCTGTGGCGACGATGACCCTCCTGGCGGCCTGCGGCGGCGGTGGCGACACCCCCGAGTCCAGCAGCGCCGGTGGCTCGGACGGTTCGGGTGCCGAGCTGGTGATCTGGTCCGATGCCGAGCGGGCCGAGGCGATCAAGAACGCCGCCGCCGACTTCGAGGCGGACACCGGCGCGACGGTGACGATCGTGCAGAAGAACTTCGAGGACCTGCGCGCCGACTTCCTGTCCCAGGTGCCGACCGGTGAGGGGCCGGACATCACCGTGGGTGCGCACGACTGGCTGGGCGAGTTCGTCGAGTCCGGCGTGGTGGACACCCTGGACCTGGCCGACCGGGCGGCCGACTTCGAGCCGGTGACCCTGGAGGCGTTCACCTACGACGGTCAGCTGTACGCGCTGCCCTACGCCCAGGAGTCGGTGGCGCTGATCCAGAACACCGACCTGGTGGGGGACACGGCGCCGACCACCTGGGACGAGATGATCCAGATGGCGACCGACGCCGGGTTCGGTGACCGGCCGTTCATCCTCTACACCAACGGCGCCGAGGGTGACATGTACACCTCCTACGCCTTCCAGACGTCCTTCGGGGCGCCGGTGTTCGTGCAGGACACCGACGGGTCGTACACCAGCGAGGTCGGCATGGCCGGTGACGCCGGCGTGGCCTACGCGCAGTGGATCCACGACAACGGTGCCGCGGGCACCGGGTACTTCACCGACACGGTGGACTACGACATCGGCAACGAGCTGTTCGCCACCGGACAGTCGCCGTTCATCGTGCAGGGTCCGTGGACGATCCCGACCTTCCAGGACGCCGGCGTGAACGTCGCGGTGAACCCGATCCCGTCCGCCGGTGGCGAGACCGCCTCGCCCTTCGTCGGGGTGCAGGGCTTCTACCTGTCGGCGCAGTCCAAGAACGCGCTGCTGGCCAACGAGTTCCTGGCCAACTACGTGGCGACCGACGAGGCGCAGCAGGCGCTCTACGACGCCGACCCGCGCATCCCGGCGCTGACCGCGGTGGCCGAGGAGGTCGCCGACGACCCGATCATCGCCGGGTTCATCGCCTCGGCGCAGAACGGCGTCCCGATGCCGAACATCCCGGAGATGGGCGCGGTCTGGGACTTCTGGAACGCGGCGCAGATCGCGCTGATCAAGGGGGAGGACCCGCAGGCCACCTGGACCGGCGCGGTCGGCAGCATCCAGACCGCGATCGGCGGCTGATCCACCCGGACGGGGCGCCATCCCCGCGCCCCGTCCGGCCCCGTCATCGTCCGGCGATCCGAGGAGTCCCCTGCCATGTCCGAAGCACCACCCCGCGAGTCGCACGCCCGGTCGTGGCGTGGGCTGGGCGGCGGGTTCGTGGCGAAGCTGTTGCTGATGATGCTGGTCAACGCGGCCGGCATCACGGCGATCCTGTCCGCCTACACCGCCGGAGCCTGGGTGATCCTGGCCGCGCTGCTGGTCGGGCTGCTGGCCGCCGACTGGATCTACTTCAGCAAGCGCGCCGTCCCGCTGAAGTACCTGTTCCCCGGTCTGGTGTTCCTGGCCGTGTTCCAGATGTTCACGCTGCTGTACACCGGCTACGTCGCCTTCACGAACTACGGCACCGGCCATCTCGGCTCGATGCAGCAGGCGGTGGACGCGGCGCTGATCCAGGACGAGCGGCCGGTGGCGGACTCCCCGCAGTACCCGTTGGCGGTGGTGCGCAATGGCGACGAGCTGGGCTTCGCCATCGTGGATGCTGGCGACACGGGCAGAGTGCGGGTCGGCACCACCGAGCAGCCGCTGACCGAGGTCGAGGGCGCGACGATCGGTGACAACGGCACCCCCGACGTCGTGCCGGGCTGGACCGTCGTCCCGCGGGCCGACCTGTTCACCGACACCGACCTGCAGCAGCAGGTGGTCGCGCTCCGGGTGCCGATCTCCGACGACGCCGAGGACGGCTCGCTGCGCACCCGGGAGGGATCGACCGGCGCGATCTACACCTCCCGGCTGGTCTGGGACGCCGACGAGCAGACCATCACCAACACCGAGACCGGCGTCGTCTACGCGCCCGACGACCGGGGGAGCTTCGTCAGCCCGGACGGCGACCGGCTCGCCGCCGGGTGGTACGTCAACGTCGGCTTCGACAACTTCGTCCGGGCGTTCACCGACGCGACCTACGCCTCGCCGTTGCTCAAGGTGACGCTCTGGACGTTCGCCTTCGCCATCCTGACCGTGCTGACCAGCTTCGGGCTGGGGCTGCTGTTCGCGCTGATCTACAACGACCCCCGGGTGCGCGGCCGCAAGGTGCTGCGGACGCTGATGATCCTGCCGTACGCCTTCCCGGCGTTCATGTCCGCCCTGCTCTGGCGCGGGATGCTGAACAGCGAGTTCGGGGTGGTCAACGAGTGGTTCTTCCTCGGCGCGGACATCGGCTGGCTGAGCGACCCGTGGCTGGCCAAGCTCGCGATCCTCTGGGTGAACCTGTGGCTGAGCTACCCGTACTGGTTCCTGGTCACCACCGGCGCGCTGCAGGCACTGCCCGGTGACGTGATGGAGGCGGCCCGGGTGGACGGTGCCGGGCGGTGGCGGCAGTTCCGGTCGATCACCCTGCCGATGCTGCTGGTCTCCACCGCACCGCTGGCGATCGCCTCCTTCGCCTTCAACTTCAACAACTTCACCATCATCTACATGCTCACCGGCGGTGGCCCGGCGTTCAGCGGGTCCAGCACGCCGATGGGGTCGACCGACATCCTGATCAGCGCGATCTACCAGATCTCCGGGGTCTCCGGCGGTCGGGCCGACTACGGCCTGGCGAGTGCGCTCTCCATCGTGGTGTTCATCGTGATCGGCGTGATCTCCGCGCTGGCCTTCCGCCGCACCCGCAAGCTCGAGGAGATGTGATGACGACCCGTAACCGTCGGTGGTGGGCCGAGGTCGGCTGGAAGTACCCGGTCGGCGCGGTGATCGTGTTCTACGCGGTGTTCCCGCTGGTCTACGCGCTGTCGGCCGCCCTGGACCCGCGCGGTTCGCTGGCCGGGTCGAGTCGGCTGTTCAGCTCGATCGGCCTGGACAACTTCAGCGCGCTGAGCGGCACGATGTTCTGGACCTGGGTGACCAACACCCTGGTGATCGGCGGTGCTGCCGCGTTCGGGGCCGTGCTGATGGGGGCGGCCGCCGCCTACGCGTTCAGCCGGTTCCGGTTCCGCGGTCGCCGTGCCTCGCTGACCACGCTGCTGATCATCCAGATGTTCCCGCAGACGGTGGCGTTCGTGGCGGTGTTCCTGCTGCTGATCTCGCTGGGGAACGTGATCCCGGCGCTGGGCGTGAACTCCCGGATCGCGCTGATCTGCGTCTACCTGGGCGGGGCGCTGGGCGCGAACACCTTCCTGATGTACGGCTTCTTCAACTCGGTGCCCCGGGAGATCGACGAGGCGGCGACCATCGACGGTGCCACCCATGCGCAGATCTACTGGCGGCTGATCATGCCGCTGGTGACGCCGATTCTCGCGGTGGTCGCGCTGCTGGCGTTCATCGCGGCCTTCGGCGACTTCATCCTGGCCCGGATCGTGCTCACCTCGGAGGAGAACTGGACCCTCGCGGTGGGGATGTACCAGTGGGTCTCCAACCAGCTGACCTCGCGCTGGGGACTGTTCGCCGCCGGTGCGGTGATCGGTTCGATCCCGGTGCTGGCGCTGTTCCTGTCGTTGCAGCGCTACATCGTCGGCGGGCTGTCGGCGGGATCGGTGAAGGGCTGATGAGACGACTGATGGTGGGAATCCTGGCCGGGGCGCTGGCCCTGGGAGCCGCTCCGGCGATGGCCGACGACGGGCCGGTGGACGCGGGAATCACCGTGCCCCGGGTCGAGGGGATGGGCGCGGACTGGATCAACGGGGTGGACGTCTCCACCGTGCTGTCCCTGGAGGCATCCGGGGTGGTGTTCCGTGACGAGGCCGGGCAGCCCGCCGACCTGTTCGAGCTGCTGGCCGACCACGGCGTGAACTGGACCCGGATCCGGGTCTGGAACGACCCGTTCACCGCCGACGGGGCCGGGTACGGCGGCGGCAACGTGGACGCGGCCCGGGCGATCGAGATCGGGCAGCGGGCCACCGCCGCCGGGATGCAGGTGCTGGTCGACTTCCACTACTCGGACTTCTGGGCGCACCCGGGGCAGCAGAAGCTGCCGAAGGCCTGGCGCGGGCTGGACCTGGACGGCCGGATCACCGCTCTGCACGACTACACCGCCGACACCCTGGCGTCGATGGCCGCGGCCGGTGTCGACGTGGGCATGGTGCAGATCGGCAACGAGACCACCGGTGGCGAGATCGCCGGGACGACCGGCTGGGACGACACCGCCCGGCTGTTCCAGTCCGGGTCGGAGGCCGTCCGGTCGACCCTCGGGCCGCAGGTCAAGGTCGCCGTGCACTTCACCAACCCGGAGCGGGCCGGCCAGTACGCGGCGGCGGCGAAGGCACTGGACGACCGCGGCGTGGACTACGACGTCTTCCTCAGCTCGTACTACCCGTTCTGGCACGGCACACCGGAGAACCTGACCGCGGTGCTGAACCAGGTCGCCACCACCTACGGCAAGGACGTGGCGGTCGCCGAGACCTCCTGGGCGTACACCCTCGCCGACGGCGACGGGTACCCGAACGTGATCCGCACCGAGCCGTCCGCCTACCCGGCCACCGTGCAGGGCCAGGCATCGGCGGTGCGCGACGTGATGCAGGCGGTGGCCAACGTCTCCGGCGGCCACGGGCTGGGCACCTTCTACTGGGAACCCGCCTGGCTGGCGGTGGGCCCGGCGGACCAGGCGGCCGCCAATCGGCTGCTCTGGGACCGGGACGGGTCCGGCTGGGCGAGCCCGGCGTCCCAGGAGTTCTACGACCCCGACGGCGCGTTGGGTGGGGAGTGGGCCGACGACTTCGGCGGCTCCGGCTGGGACAACCAGGCGATGTTCGCCCACGACGGGACCCCATTGGAGTCACTGCGGGTGTACCAGTACGCGGTGACCGGCTCGGTCGCTCCCCGCAAGGTGGACGCGGTGACCAACCCGGCGCTGACCGTGGTGGACGGTGACCCGATCACGCTGCCCACCACCGTGCGGGTCAGCTACAACGACGGCACCGGCGAGGACCAGGCGGTCACCTGGCGTGGCGACACCGCGTGGATCCTCGGCGCCGGGACCTACCGGGTGACCGGCGTGACCACGGGTGGACACCCGGTGGTCGCCACCGTCACGGTGCTGGCGGATGCGGGCCAGGGCACCAACCTGGTGGTCAACTCCGGCTTCGAGGACGGCGTCGCGCCGTGGACCGGCACCGGGACGGGGTACACGATCAGCTCCACCGACGACCCCTACGCCGGGAACCGGTCGGTGCACTTCTGGTCCGGCAGCGCGTACTCCTTCACCGTGGAGCAGACCCTGACCGGGGTGCCGGCGGGGCAGTACCGACTGTCGGCGCAGGTGCAGGGCGACGGGTCGGGATCCGCCGACGTCACCCGGATCAGTGCCAGCTCCGGCATCTCCTCGGTATCCGCCGACTTCCGGCTCAGCGGGTACCAGAACTGGCAGCAGCCGCAGACGGCACCGCTGGCGGTCGCCTCCGACGGGGTGGTCGTGGTGTCGGCGTCCTTCCAGCTCAGCGCGGGTGCCTGGGGCACGCTGGACGAGGTGGCGCTGGTGGCGATGCCGACCTCGGCCGCCGGGGACGTCGCACCGCTGCGCAGCCTGGTCGACGACGCGGACGCGATCGACCGGGCCGCGTTCACGGCCGCCTCGCTGGTCGCGCTGGACCGAGCGGTCGACCGCGGCCGGTTCGTGCTGGACGCGCCGAGTCCGGGGCAGGCGGCGGTGGACGCGGCGGTCGCCGAGCTGCGGACGGCACTGGCCGGGCTGGAGCGCGCGCCGGATCCGGGCGCCCCGGGGACCCCGGACCCCGGAACGCCCGACCCGGGAACGCCGGACCCTGGGACCCCGAACCCTGGGACCCCGAACCCGGGGACCCCAGCTTCGGGAACCGCACAGGCCCCGGGCACCACGTCCGGTCGCCCCACCTCGCCCGCCTCCACGCTGGCCACCACCGGCTCCGGTATGGCCGGACCAGTGCTCGCGGCCGGACTGCTGCTGCTCGGTGGTGTGGTGGTGCTCGGGGCGGTGCGCGCGGTGCGGCGACGGCCCTCGGGTGCCTGAGCGTCAGGAGGGCGCAGGCGGGAGCGGTCCGGGGGCGACCCGGATCGGCACCCCTGCGCCCTCGGGCACCTCGCGGTCGACTGCCCTCGCTCTGGGCACAACGGGTGACGGTGCGCCCAGCACCGCCCCGACCTCCCGCTCCGCGACCCGGCCAGCCCGTAAGGTCGGGCCCGTGGAGTCCTCGACCGGGCGCAGACGCCCGACGATCCGTGACGTGGCAGCCGTGGCCGGGGTGTCCCGGGGCACGGTGTCCCGGGTGCTGAACGGCGGGCACTGGGTGTCGCCGGAGGCCGAGCAGGCGGTGCGGGACGCGATCCGCTCCACCGGCTACGCGGCGAACCAGCACGCGCGAAGCCTGGTGACCGGCCGGTCCAACTCGGTCGCCTTCCTGCTCACCGAACCCCAGCACCTGCTGTTCGAGGACCCGACGTTCTCCATCCTGCTCCGGGCCGCGGCGGAGGCCCTGTCCGCGCGGGAGATGCCACTGCTGCTGATGGTGGCCGGTGCCCCGCAGGAGCGTCGCCGGATCACCGACTACGTCGCCGCCGGGCACGTCGACGGCGTGCTGCTGATCTCCTCCCACCACGGCAACCCGGTGGTCGGGGATCTGCTGCGCCAGGGCGTGCCGACCATCGCCTGCGGTGAGCCGCTGGGCTACGAGGACCGGATCGGCTGGGTGTCGGCGGACGACTTCGGTGGCGCGCGCACCATGACCGAGCACCTGCTGTCCCGGAGGCGGAGCCGGATCGCGACCATCACCGGCCCGCAGGACACCCCGGGCGGTCTGCGGCGACTGGCGGGCTACCGGGACGCGCTGGGGGAGCGGTACGACCCCGAGCTGGTCGCGCACGGCGACTACACCCGCGCCGGTGGACAGCAGGCCATGCGGACCCTGCTGGACCGGCGACCGGATCTGGACGCGGTCTTCGTGGCCTCGGACCTGATGGCGGCCGGGGCGCTGGCGAGCCTGCGCGAGGCCGGCCGCACCGTGCCGCAGGACGTGGCGGTGGGTGGCTTCGACGACTCGGGCCTGGCGGCCACGTTGGAGCCGCCGCTGACCACCATCCGCCAACCACTGGAACGGATCGCGGCCGAGATGGTCCGGTTGCTGCTCGAGGTGGTGGACGGGGCGGAACCGGCCAGGATCACGCTGCCCACGGCGCTGGTGGAGCGCGGGACGACCTGACAGGCTGTCCCCGCGCGGTCATGCGTATGAGCGCGCGGGGAGGAGAGCCGCGATGGCGCGCACCAGTTCGGGCCGGGTCACCCAGCGCCGGATCGCCGAGCTGGCCGGGGTGAGCCAGGCCACGGTGTCCCTGGTGCTGAACGAACGCGCCGGGAAGAGTCGGATCCCGCCCGAGACCCGGGACCGGGTGCTGCGCGTGATCCAGGAGACCCAGTACGTCGCCGATCCCTCGGCGCGGCGGCTGGCGGGGATGGACAACCGGATCATCGGGGTGTTCACCTACGAACCGGCGTTCCCGACCGGCAGCCAGGACTTCTACGCTCCGCTGCTCACCGGGATCGAGGCCGAGGCCGAACGCGTCGGCTGCGATCTCATGCTCTTCACCAGTGCCCCGGTGCGGGACGGACGGCGGCGCCTCTTCGACGGTCCGACCCGATTGCGGCTGGCCGACGGCGTGCTGCTGCTCGGGCTCACCATGGATGCCGCCGAGCTCGGCCGGCTGGTGGACGGCGGGTTCCGGGTGGTCGCGGTCGGACGTCGTGACGCCCCGCAGATCCCGTATGTGGGGATCGACTACGTGTCCGCCACCCGGGACCTGGTGCGCGGAGCTGTCGAGCTCGGGCACCGCCGGATGCTGTTCCTGCATCTGCCGGCCGGCGGCGAATCCGTATGGGACCGGCGCACCGGGGTCCGCGACGGGTCGACCGGCGCGCACCCGATCGAGGTGGAGGCAGGCCCGGGGCAGGTCGACCTCGCCTGGGCGGCGATCGAGGAGCATGCGCCCACCCTGGCCATCGTGGAGGACGCCGCCCTGGCGGCGGCGGTGCTGGCGCGGGCCCGGGCCGCGGGGCTACGCGTCCCGGAGCAGCTCAGTGTGGTGGCGCTGGGTGCGCCGGGGCGGGCCGAGCCAGGGCCGGAGGAGCTGACCCGGCTCGACCCGCCCCGCACCGAGCTGGGCCGCCGGTCGTTGGCGCTGCTGGCCCGGCTGCTGTCCGCCGACGACCGGCCCGACCCCGAGCAGCTGCGCACGCTCCTGGACTGTCCGGTGGTCGAGGGTGCGACGCTGGTGCCGCCGGCCGGCTGACCGGCGGCACCAGGGGCCTCACAGGTAGAGCACCGCCGAGGTCGTGATGCCGCCGATGGCCACCACCCAGACGTACGGCAGTGTCCGCACCAGCACCTGCTGCGGCTTGACCCCGGAGTACTGCGCCGCCCACACGGTCTGCGTGCTGGTCGGGTCGGAGACGCCGAACACCTGGTTGTAGGAGGTCATCAGGCCGAGGACGGCCATCGCCGGGTAGACCCCGATCGCGGTCATCGCACCGGCGATCCCGGCACCGAGACCGAACAGGTTCAGCGGCCCGCGGTACAGGCAGAGCGGCACCAGGGCGGAGAACACCACGACGTAGAGCACCGGGTTGGTCGGGGTGATGCCCTCGACGATCGGGGTGAGGGCACCCACCGCGCCGGGCAGATTCACCGCGGCCAGCAGCATGCCGATCGCGATGAACAGGGTGATCGGGGGAGCGGCCACCGTGAAGCCGTCGTACAGCGAACGGAGCAGACGGGTCGCCATCTGACTCGGACGGGTGGTGGTGACCACGGCGTAGACCACCCCGGCCAGCAGCGAGGGGATGATCGGCACCAGGAACACCAGCGCCAGGACGATCGGCACCAGCGGCGTGAGCAGCGAGAACCAGGGCGCGTCGCCCAACCGCTGGCGACGGGACGGAGCGCGTCCCCGGGTGGACAGCGCGGCCATCGACCACTCGTGCACCGGGCCGCGCCGACGCGACTCGATCAGCACGTAGGCGATTGCCGCCACCGCCGCGAACGGGAACAGGTAGAGCATGAACGAGCGCACGTCCGGGACCGGGATGTCCAGCGCGGTGGAGAAGAACTGCCACACCGGCAGCTCGAAGGGCACGCCGGCGCCGATGCCCATCAGGATGGTGCCGGCCGCGGTGACCTTGGGGATGCCGACCGCGATCATGGCCGGGATTCCGATCACGCCGGCCAGCAGCGCGGCGGGTGCCGATCCGGTGACCGACCCGCAGAGCGCGGAGACCAGCAGGATGCCGAGCGCGACGACCACGGGTCGGTCACCGGCGAACTCGACCGTCTTGCGGACCAGGGTGCTGGCGATCGCGGTCTCCCGTAGCAGGGAGCCGAGCCATGAGCCGAGCAGGACCGCGATCATGGTGGACGCGAGTTTCACCGCGCCCTCCTGGTACACCGTGGTCAGCAGGCTGTTCTCGGCGCCGGACAGGGACGCCCCGGCGACCAGGGCGATGGCGGAGGCCAGCAGGGCGAGCGCGAAGGCGGTCGGCAGTTTGCCGGTGAGGATCAGGACGACCCCCACCACCATGATGCCGATGATGACGAATCCCACGGGTCAGTCCTCCTCGATGGCGGCCATCGCCGCCGCGGTGATCAGCAGGGGGGAGCGGGGCAGTCCGAGCACCGCTCCGGCGTAGGCGTGCGCGGCGAGTTCCTCGGCGCCCGCGACGTACGCCCATCGGGTCCACCGGCCCAGCCGCAACGCGGGCACGCCGACCGCCGCGCGCAACTCCGCCGCGTGCCGATGGGTGATCCGCTCGTGGGCCCGCTCGTGCAGGACGGCGGCCGCCCGGACCGTGCCCGGCGGGAAGCGGTCGGTCCAGCCGAGGCGCGCGACCACTGACTCGCAGTGCGCCACGGTGTCGGTGAACAGCTCGATCCGGCCGCGACGCGGCAGATAGCGAGCGACCACGGACCGATCACCGCCCGACCGCTCGACGACCACGGCGCCGTCAGCCGGTTCGGTGTGGTCGGCGGCCAGGTCCGCACCGAACCGTTGGGCGGCGATGCTGATCCGCCGGAGCTGGGCGTCGTCCCGGCCCTCGTTGGTGGGCGTGCCGCGCAGCAACCGGATGCCGAGTTCGACGTCGTCCACCGCGTCCAGCCGACGCAGGGTCCGCGTCATGCCCGACGCTCCAGCACCGCGACCAGGTCCTCGCGGCGGTCCCGACCCTCCAGCTCCGAGCGGGCCAGTGCGATCAGCGAGGACTCGTCCAGCACACCGGACAGATCGGAGATCCGGGGGCCGACCAGCAGGCGCAGCGCAGGGGCCCGGCTGCCGCCGTCGCCGTAGCTGGTCAGGTCAGCGACCGCGCGGGGCAGCATCGCGGTGCCGTCACCGACCGTGCCCTGCTCGACCCGGGCGTCCGGTGAGGCGAAGCGCACCACACCATCGAGGTCGAGCACCCGGACCGGGTGTTCGGGGCCGCCGCCGAGGCGCCACCAGGGTCGCCGTCGACGCGCCCCGTACACCCGGTGCGCCGCCGTGCTGGCCAGCACCTGCGCCTCCTCGGGCGGCACACGCAGGCTGCGGGCCGCCAGCCGGTGCAGATCGTCGTCGGACAACCGGCTCGACCGGTCCTGGGTGCGCAGCTCGGTCGCCCCCGACGCGACCGCGCGGACGGTGTGGGACTGCGGGTCCACCGTGACGTCGACCGAGACCTCGTGCGGGTCGGCGCCCTGCGCGATCACCGCCTGTTCGGCCTCCCGCCGCACGCCGAGGATCTGCTCGTCGGTGGCGCCCGGGATCACCCGCTCGACCTGTTCGCGGATCAGGGCCAGCGCGACGCCGATCGGACTGATCACCTCGGCGTGGTCGGCGATCCGCCACTCCAGCTCGCCGACATGTCCCGCGAACGGGGTGACCGCGGCAGCGCCGCCACCGCCGCCGACCAGCACCACCTGGTCCTCGGGGAGTCGGTAGTCCTTGATCAGGGCGCGCACCACGTCCAGCACCGGCTCGGTACCGGTGGCCAGCACGCGCTGGGCGGCGTCCCGCACACTGAGGCCGAGGGCCTCGGCCACCGGGGTCAGGGCCAGCGCTGCCACCTCCTGGTCGGCGCGGGCGTAGTCCTGCTCGCCGACCAGCCCGAGGGCGTTCGCGGCGCAGGTCAGGGTCAGGGCGAACCGGCCACCCGGCCCGTCGAGCACCAGGTAGTCCGACGGGTCGCCGGGCACCGGCGCGACGGTGGACAGCCGGGCTCCGGTCAGGTCGTCCGCGGAGGCGAAGCAGGCGTACGGCAACCCCGCGATGTGTGCGCTGCGCGGTCCGACGCCGACGACGCTGCGTGCGCCCAGGTCGGCCCGCACCATCGACCCGCCGCCGACCCCGACCGCGCGGACGTCCAGGGCCGACAGGAAGGTCGAACTGCCGCCGAACTCGGTGTACTGCACCGCCACCCGGCCGTTCCGGATCACCGAGATGTCGGTGGAGGTGCCGCCGGTCTCCAGGAACACCCCGTCGGTGACCTTCTCCTGCATCAGTGCGCCCGCGACCCCCGCTGCCGGGCCGGAGAGCACGGTGAGCAGCGGGCGGCGGCGCATCTCGTCCAGGCTCATCACCCCGCCGTCGCACCGCATCACCATCAGCGGCGCGGTGATCCCGGCCCGGGCGATCGAGTCGGCGACCAGATCGGCGGTGGCGAACATCCGCGGCAGGATCACCGCGTTCAGTACCGCGGTCCGGGTGCGCTTGCTCAGGCCGTACAGCGAGGAGATCTCGTGTCCGGCGGTGACCAGGAAGCCGCGGGACCGGGCGGCGTCGGCGACCAGGTCCTCGCCCTCGGCCACATCCACCGAGAACGGCTCGCTGACCACGACCGACCGGATGCCCGCCGCGTCGAAGCGGTCCAGCACGCCCCCGATCGCCGCCGCGTCGTGCGGGTCGCGCAGGTGCGCGTACTCCACCGGAAGGTGTTTGCCGGGGGCGATCTCGATCGTGCGCAGACCCGCCAGGCGCTTGGTGAAGACCGCCGACGCCCCGGTGCCGATCCCGATCAGCCCGACCGGCGCGACATCGCCCTCCAGCAGCGCGTTGGTCGCCTGGGTGGTGCCGTGCGCCAGGAACACCACGTCCCGAGCGGACCGGCCGACCTGGTCGAGCAGCTGGTGCAGGGCGGTGACGATGCCGTGGGCCACGCCGTCCGGGTGGTCGTGGCTGGTCGGGGTCTTGGCCTGGCCGACCAACTGCAGGGTGGCCGCGTCGATCGCGACGGCATCGGTGAAGGTGCCGCCGACGTCGATGCCGACCCGGAGCCGGGCCGGGGCGCTCACGTCCTGGTGTTCCACCACGTTCGTCTCTCCTCCTCGGCGGGGCTGCCGCCGGTCGTGTACCGGATCGCCGTCGACCCGGGTCGTTCAGTAGCCCTGCACCTCGGGCCAGTGCCGCTCGACGCCCTGGGCGTCCAGGACCGCGGCGAAGTCGGCGAACCGGGCCGGGTCGGCCTGGACCTCGCGGGGGGTGAGGCCGTGCCGCAGGCAGTGCACGGCCAACGCGCCGGCGACCTCGCCGACGTTCCACTCCACCGGGTGCAGCCGGTAGCAGCCATTGGTGATGTGCGTGGTGCCGATGTTCTTCCCGGCGGGCAGCAGGTTGGTCACCCGGACCGGCACGAGGGCGCCGAGCGGGATCTCGAACGGGACACTGGCGACGTCGATGTAGTGGTCCCCGGCGGTGGAGGGGTGCAGGTCGATCCGGTAGCTGCCGACCCCGACCGCGTCCGGGTACCGGGTCCGCCTGGTGCTGCCCACGATCGCGGCCGACACGTGCTGCTCGACCACGGTGGTGACGGCCCGGATCCGTCGGGACTCGCGGACGTAGGCGGCCTTGGCCAGACCGTCCGCGCTGCCGGTGACGTCCGGCCGCAGCCGCAGGCCCGGGAATCCGGTGCCTCCGTCCGGTCGCGGCGCCTCGGTCTGCAACCAGTACAGGACGGACAGCGACAACTGCCGGGCCTCGGCCAGCGCACGCTCCCGGGTGGCGTCGTCCACGCCGACCAGCGGGGTGAGCCAGTAGTCGTTCAACGGCCAGTTGACCAGGCAGATGTCGGAGTCGAAGGCGCCGTCGGCGAACAGCTTCCGGGCGAGGATCCGGCGGAACCCCCACAGCTCCTTGTCGCCGGCGTCGGCGCTCTGGTCCGCGCTGACCGCCAACGGGTCCTGATCGGGATTCGGCTCGAAGCTGCGGGTGCCCGCCTCCAGCGTCCGGGGGTCCGGGGCGGTGAAGCTGAGCAGGGGCCCGGTCCAGAACTCCGGCGCGTACGCGCGCCAGAAGTCGTACTGCTCGGGGCGGGGGATGGTGTGGTCCTCACCCTCGTGGTGCGAGACCGCGAAGCAGAAGGTGATGCCCTGCTGGTTCAGCGGGTCGGCCTGCTCGGGCGCGTGCGGCTCGCCGTGTTCGGCCCGGGACTCGGCGCCGGTGACGTGCTCGACGTCACCGAGGGCCAGGAGGTCGCCGGTCTCCGTCGCATCCAGGACGTACTCGCCGACCAGGGTGGTGGTGCGGCCGTCCCGGTCGACCACGGTGACGGCGGCGCAGGTGTCGCCGTCCATCCGCACGGCGACCGGACGGTGCTCGGTGAGCACGGTCAGCAGCCCGGCGCTGCGGTGGGGGGCGAGCAGCTGATCGATCACCGCCACCGCGACCCGCGGCTCGTGGCAGAGCTTGCTGACCCGGCCGGCACCGGGGTTCAGACGTGGGTCGGCGGCCGCCTCCGGGCGCAGGGGGTAGTGCCGGCGGTAGTAGTCGCGGATGCCGTCCCGGAGTGATCGGTAGGCAGCGGTCACCCCGAACTGCTCCACCCAGGGGTGCTCGTCCGGCGGCACCGCCTGGGAGGTGAGCTGTCCGCCGAGCCAGTCGGTCTCCTCGGTGAGGATCGCGCGCCGTCCCGCCCGGCAGACCGCCAGGGCGGCGGCGACTCCGCCGAGTCCACCCCCGATGATGACGACGTCCGTGCTCACTGTCATGGATGGTTCCCCGATCGCTGGCGCTGGGGACGGCGTGCACGCACACGCCGTCGTGTGGTGGGGCGAACCGTGGATCACCCGCTGCTCTGGGACCGTAGGCAGTTATGCGTATTAGCACAACAGTGCGCTGCGCTGCGGTCGAAGATCGCCCGTCGGTTTTCCTTTCAACCATCTCCGCGCAGTCGATTCGCTGGGACGCAGGGTTCTGACGGGAGGACAACATGGCGGGTGTACGGGTCAAGGTGCTGGGAGTGGCGGCCGTGGGTGCCGCCACGGCGGTGCTGGTCGGCATCGGTTCCCAGGTCGTGCTCGGCCGGGTCGCGTCGGCCAATGAGCAGCTGGCGGAGCTCCAGGAGGTCTCCACCGAGGTCGGCGAGATCCGCACGATGAACGCGGACGTGTCCGGCTGGCAGACCGCCTACGCCTGGGACGCCCGCAAGGTCGGCGGCCCGGCCGCTGTCGACCCGCAGAGCGTGAACCGTGCGGGGTTCCTCACCTCCAAGCAGCAGCTGGAGGCCGCGCTGGACGCGGTGGATCCCGCACAGCTGACCGGTGCGGAGGCGGAGACCTTCGCCCAGATCGAGTCGCAGTGGCAGGACTTCTTCGCCGCCGACGACCGGGTGGTCGCCGCCTACCAGAGCGAGGAGCTGGACGCCGGGGACGCCCTGGTGACCGGGGACGCCTACGACATCTACTACAAGCTCGGCGACGCGACGACCACCCTGCTGGACTCGCTGCGCGAGCGGACCGTGACGGCCACCGAGGACGCCGCCAGCGCCGCCGCCACGGGCCGGATCGTGGTGCTCGTGCTGCTGCTCGCCGGGGCAGCGGTGGCGATGGCCCTCGGCCTGCGGATCGCCGGGTCGATGGCCAGGGCCGCCGGCCGGGTGAAGTCGACCGCCGAGGCGATGGCCACCGGTGACCTGACCCGGGTGCCGGAGGTGCACACCAAGGACGAGCTGGGCGAGATGGCGACCGCCCTGGCCAGCGCGCAGCACAGCCTGCGCGGCACGATGGCCGGTGTGGTGGAGACCGCCCAGGCGGTGGCCGCGGCCGCCGAGCAGCTGTCCGCCGCCTCCGGTGAGGTCGCCGCCGGGTCGGATCAGACGTCGGCGCAGGCGGGTGTGGTGGCTGCTGCTGCTGAGCAGGTGTCGCGGAATGTGCAGACGGTGGCGGCTGGTGCCGAGGAGATGGGTGCCAGCATTCGGGAGATCGCGCAGAACGCGTCGCAGGCGGCGAAGGTCGCTGGTCAGGCCACGGATGCTGCTGCGGTGACCAATGATCAGGTCGCGAAGCTGGGGGAGTCCTCGGTGGAGATCGGCAACGTGGTCAAGGTCATCACGTCCATTGCGGAGCAGACGAATCTGTTGGCGTTGAACGCGACCATCGAGGCCGCGCGTGCCGGTGAGGCCGGTAAGGGCTTCGCGGTGGTGGCTGGTGAGGTCAAGGAGTTGGCGCAGGAGACGGCGAAGGCGACCGAGGACATCGCGCGCCGGGTGGAGACCATCCAGGCCGATACCTCGGGTGCGGTGACCGCGATCGGGGAGATCTCGACGATCATCGCGAGCATCAACGACTACCAGTTGACGATCGCCAGTGCGGTGGAGGAGCAGACCGCCACGACCACGGAGATGTCCCGGTCGGTGGCCGAGGCCGCGACCGGCTCGGGGGAGATCGCCCACAACATCACCGGCGTCGCCCAGGCGTCGGCGCAGTCCAGCCAGACCCTCGGCCAGATGGGTGACGCCGTGCGCGAGCTGGCCCGGATGAGCGAGGAGCTGCGGGGTCAGGTCTCGACCTTCCGCTACTGACTCACCCGGTGGGTACGGCCCGGTCCGGCGCCGTACCCACCGTCAGTCGGGTCAGGCCAGCACGTCCAGGGCGCCCTCGGGCTCCCGCACGGTGCCGACCCGCTCCCGCTGGATCACCGTCGGCTCCGCGGACTTCTGCTCCTGGGCCAGACGGGCAGCGGCCTGCTCGACCGCGACCTGCGCCAGCTCCACGGCGAGCTGGTCGGCCTTCACCTGGTCCTCGCCGGCACCCGAGATGCCGTCCTGGGCCAGCTTCTGCTGGGCCTGCACCAGGGCCTTGACCGCTCGGTCGTAGGCGACCTGTGCGGGGGAGCCCACCGCCGGTGCGCGGTTGCCACTGCTGCTGCTGATGGAGATCGTCATGTCGACCCGATCGGCAGGTCGGGCTCAGACCCGAACGGTTTCACCCGACCGGAGGACCTGGGTGGTGACCGTCCGGCGGGAATGCGTCTCGATCGCGACCAGGACGCCGACCAGGACCAGGGCGGCGAGGACGGTGGCCCGGGTGCCGAGTGCGTCCGGCGCGCTGACCAGCGCACCGACCGCCGCACCGCTGGCGAAGGCCAGCACGATCAGGCTCAGCCGGGCGGCGACCACCTTCTGCGCCGGGTTGTAGCCGCCGAGCCATTCGTAGGTCGCGGTCACCAGATTGCGCAGGTTCCCGGTGGTCATCGTGGTGCTGTAGGTGGTCTCCCGCACCAGGCGGAACGTGGTCACCTGCAGCGCCGCCACGAAGGCGACCGCCATCGTGGTCCACGCGGAGGCCAGCGTCGTCGGCAGTGCCGCCACGGCCAGCAGGACGGCGATCTCCAGACCCAGCACGATCCTGGTCGGGTCGCTCAGCCCGGGCAGACCGCGGTGGGCGGCCAGCCACTCGGCGGCGATCAGCCCGAGGATGAAGGCGCCGATGATCGGCAGGTAGTGCGCCGCCTGTGCCCACTGGCCGTGGGCGACATCGATGGCGACGAAGACCACGTTGCCGGTCTGCGCATTCGCGAACACGCCGTCGTGGGCGACGTAGGTGTAGGCGTCCAGGAAGCCGCCGACCACCGCGAGGGCGGCACCGGTGGCGGGGTGCTCGGGGCGGGTGCGGACCTTCATAGCACCATTCTGCACCCAGTCGTCCCATGTCTCTCCGACCAAGGGCCTTGACCTCAACTGCGGTTGAGGTTCTAGGTTCGCAGCATGACCTACGTGATCGCGCAGCCCTGCGTCGACATCAAGGACAAGGCGTGCATCGACGAGTGCCCGGTCGACTGCATCTACGAGGGCAAGCGCTCCCTCTACATCCATCCCGACGAGTGCGTCGACTGCGGTGCCTGCGAGCCGGTCTGCCCGGTGGAGGCCATCTACTACGAGGACGACGTGCCCTCGCAGTGGAGCGACTACTACCGGGCGAACGTCGAGTTCTTCGACCTGCTCGGCTCACCGGGCGGCGCCGCCCGCCAGGGACCGGTGGACGCCGACCACCCGCTGGTGACCGCCCTGCCCGCCGACGTCAACGCCGACCTGCTCACCGACTGAAGGAGTTCCATGTACACCCTGCCCGACCTGCCCTACGACTACTCCGCCCTCGAGCCGCACATCTCCGGCCGGATCATGGAGCTGCACCACGACAAGCACCACGCGGTGTACGTCACCGGGGCGAACACCGCGCTGGAGAAGCTCGCCGCGGCCCGCGAGTCCGGCGACTTCGGCACCGTCCCGCAGCTGGAGAAGGACCTTGCCTTCCACCTCGGCGGCCACAGCAACCACTCGATCTTCTGGCAGAACCTGTCCCCGGACGGCGGTGGCGACCCCGAGGGCGAGCTGCTGGCGGCGATCGTCGAGCAGTTCGGCTCGATGGCGGCGTTCCGGAAGCACTTCGGGGCGGTGGCGACCTCGATCCAGGGCTCCGGGTGGTCGGTGCTCGCCTGGGACCCGGTCGGCGAGCGCCTGCTGGTGTTCCAGCTGTTCGACCAGCAGGGCAACGTCCCCGCCGGGATCGTCCCGCTGTTCATGCTCGACATGTGGGAGCACGCGTTCTACCTGGACTACCTGAACGTGAAGGCCGACTACGTCGCGGCGATCTGGCACCTGGTCAACTGGGCCGACGTCGCGCAGCGGTTCGCCGCGGCACGGGGCCGCTGACGTGCCCACCGTCTGCGTGGTCGGCGCCGGCCCGGCGGGCATCTACGCCGCCCACCTGCTGACCCGGGCCCGGCCCGACGTCACGGTGGACCTGCTGGAGAAGCTGCCGGTGCCCTACGGCCTGGTCCGGTACGGCGTCGCCCCGGACCACCCCCGGATCAAGCGGATCGTCGACTCGCTGCACGAGCTGGTGGCGGCCCCGGCCATCCGGCTGCTGTGCGACGTCGAGGTGGGCCGCGACGTGACGGTCGACCAGCTGCGCGCCCGGTACGACGCGGTGGTGCTCGCCACCGGCGCCGACCGGGACGCGCTGCTGGACGTCCCCGGTCACGACCTGCCCGGCTCCTACGGCGCCGCGGACTTCGTCGCCTGGTATGACGCCCATCCCGACGCCGCCCCGTCCTGGCCGTTGCGGGCCACCGACGTGGCGGTGATCGGCGCCGGGAACGTGGCGCTGGACATCACCCGGATGCTGGCGAAGCCCGCCGACGCCCTGGTGCACACCGACATCCCCGACCACGTGCACGCGGGCCTCGCCGACAGTCGACTGCGGGACGTGCACCTGTTCGCCCGCCGTGGCCCGGCCGACACCCGGTTCTCCCCGCTGGAGCTGCGCGAGCTCGGCGAGCAGCCCGAGGTGGACGTGATCGTGGACCCGGCGGAGGTCGATCTGGACGAGCACGGTCGCCGGATGGTCGCGCAGTTCGGCCCCAAGCGACAGATCGTCGACACGTTGCAGCAGTGGGCGAGCCGCGAGCCGACCGGGGCAGCACGGCGGGTGCACCTGCACTTCTACCGTGCGCCGGTCCGGGTGGACGGCACCGACCGGGTGACCGGAGTGACCGTCGAGCGCACCGCGCCGGACCCGCTCGGCCGGGTAAGCGGAACCGGTGAACAGGAGAGCTACCCGGTGCAGGCGGTCTACCGCGCGGTCGGGTACACCGGCTCACCCGTGCCGGGCGTGCCCTTCGACCCGGTGCGCGGGTCCATCCCGCACCGGGCGGGTCGGGTGCTCGACGACCGGGGCGAGCCGGTCCCCGGGCTGTACGCCACCGGCTGGATCAAGCGCGGCCCGGTCGGTCTGATCGGCTCCACCAAGTCGGACGCGAAGGAGACCGTGGAGTCCCTGGTCGAGGACCTGGTGCCGAACGGGGCCGGGCAGCGGGTGGACGACCTGCTCACCCGCCGCCCGGTCGGCTGGGCAGAATGGCTCCGGGTGGACGCCGCCGAACTCGCCGCCGGCGCCGCCCGTGGTCGGGAGCGCACCAAGTTCGGCACCCGGGACCAGATCCTCGCGGCGGCCTGGGAGCGCGGATGACCCTGCAGCCCGACGACACCCTGTCGGTCGGCGAGGTGAGCCACCGCACGGGGGTCAGCGTCTCCGCGCTGCACTTCTACGAGCGCCAGGGCCTGATCGCGGCCACCCGCACCGCCGGGAACCAGCGCCGCTATCCCCGGCACATGTTGCGGCGGGTGTCGCTGATCGTGATCGCCAAGCGGCTCGGCATCCCGCTGGAGGAGGTCGCCGAGGTGCTGGCCACCGTGCCGCTGGACCGGCCGCCGACCACCACCGAGTGGCAGCGGATGTCCCGGGCGTGGAAGGTCCATCTGGAGGAGCGACGCCGGACCATCGAGCGTCTGGAACGCGATCTGGTCGGCTGCATCGGCTGCGGCTGCCTGTCGCTGAAGGCGTGCGCCCTGCTCAACCCGGAGGACGTCCTGGCCGAGCGCGGTCAGGGCCCGGTGCGGTTGACCGGGTCCGGGTGAGGGATCAGGGTTTGTCGCTCTGCTCCGACTGGTGCGGGAGCAGCGTCGCGAGCGCGACCAGCACCGCGGGGGTCCGTCGGTCCGGCGCCCCGGGTTCGGGGTCCATCGCGGCGCGTTCGGCCTCCGCGATGGCCCGGGACAGCCGCTCGACGGCCTCCGGGTCCGGGGCGCCGTCGTCGATGGACCGGACCAGCTCGGCGGCGGTGCTCAACGCGGTGCCGGTCGCGTCGTCGGGGTAGCGCCCGGGTCCGGCCGGCCCCTCCGCGAGGCCGGGCACACCGGTCGAGGCGGCGCTGAGTGCCCGGTGCGCGTCCTGCGCCGTGCGCGCCGCCTGCACCAGCGCCTCGGACTGCCGGTCCAGACTGGCTCGCCAGGTGCGGTACCGCCGGGCGTTCCAGTTGGCGCGGGCGGAATCCCGGGCCTGGTCGGTGGCGGTGTCGGCGGTGTCCAGGGCGGTGCGCAACGTGGCATCGTCCGGCAGCTCGTCCGCGGCGATCGCGGCGGCCAGTGCGTCCAGGTGCTCGGCGGTGCGCTCCTGCAGCCGGTCCAGTGCCCGCTGCGCCGGGGTGAGCGGAAGTGCCGGGATCAGTGCGTTGACCCCGATCGCGATCAGCGCCCCGACCGTGGTCAGCCCCACGTAGGCCAGCGTGTAGTCGACTGGGTCGGAGTGCCCGATGACCAGCACGAACAGCGCGGAGGTCGTCACCCAGGACCCGGAGGACCCGAGCAGTCGCCACCCGGAGGCCAGCACGCCGAGCAGGACCACGATCCCCAGCGACGGGAACTGCGGCAGCGGCAGCAGATCGACGGCGCGGGCCAGCACCGCCCCCACCGCCATCGCGCCGATCGCCTGGAACGCCCCCTGGGTGGAGGCGCGCAGCGTGACGGCGGAGGCGATCACCGCCCCGAGCGGCGCGTAGTACGGGTACTCGCTCCACGGCCCGGGCACCGCGTGCACCAGCGCCCAGGCGAGCAGCGCGGACACGGTGGCCTTGACCGCGCCGGTCACGCGAGGGTGCAGGGAGAGCCAGGTGCGTAGCGACATATCCCACCAGGGTGACCGTCCGGATCGGGTTCCGCAGGTCGAAGCTGCGACACTGGGCGCATGTGTATCCCGGTGAAGTGCTCCGAGTGCGGCAAGACCACCTGGTCCGGCTGCGGACAGCATGTCGACGACGTGCGGGCGGCGGTCCCGGCCGAGCAGTGGTGCGGTCACGACGTGTCCTGAGCCCGGTCGGGTCCGGCGCTGACGTCGCCGGTGCTCGCGCGTAGCCTGGCCGGATGACGACGGCACCGGAGCTCGTCACCTGGCTGCTGGACACCGATCCCGCGTTGCGCTGGCAGGTGCAACGCGACCTGCTGCACGAGCCCGAACCGGTCTGGCAGCAGACCCGGCGACAGGTCGCCGTCCGGGGGTTCGGTGCCCGGCTGCTCGCTCGGCAGGACCCGGACGGCCAGTGGGCGGGTGGTGCCTTCTTCCCCTGTGGCTTCGACGGGAGCGGTCCGGGCCAGCCGTGGACCGCGACGACCTGGTCGCTGACCAGCCTGCGCGAGTGGGGCGTGGACGCCGCGGCGCTCGGTGACACCGCGGAACGCCTGGCCGCCGTGCGCTGGGAGTACGACGACCTGCCCTACTGGGGCGGCGAGGTCGACGTGTGCATCAACTCCTGGACCCTGTCCAACGGCCTCTGGCTCGGTGCCGACGTCGACGCCCTGGTCGACTGGTTCGGCGCACACCAACTGCCGGACGGCGGCTGGAACTGCGAGTGGATCGACGGCTCGACCCGCTCGTCCTTCCACTCCACCCTGAACGCGCTGCGTGGCCTGCTCGACTACGAACGGCGCACCGGCGACCGGGACCGCACGGCGGCGGTCCGGCACCGGGGCGAGGAGTACCTGCTCACCCGGCGACTGCACCGACGCCTGTCCACCGGCGAGCCGGTTGGACCCTGGACGACGGTCTTCCGGAACCCGGCGCGGTGGAAGTACAACGTGCTGTCCGCCGCCGACTACTTCCGCGCCGCCGGTCGACACGACGGCACACCACCCGATCCGCGACTGGCCGAGGCCATCGGGTTCATCGAGGACGCGCAGCGACCCGACGGGCGTTGGGCTCAGGGGCCGGTGCTGGCGGGGGAGGTGTGGTTCGAGGTCGACGTGCCGGAGGGCGAGGCGTCGCCGTGGCTGACGTTCCAGGCGCTGCGGGTGCTGGAGTGGTGGGCGGGGCGATGAGCGCGACCGGCGGATGGCGCGCTGAGCCTGGCTGGTGAACCGCCCGCTGAGCCCGGCCGGTGGAGGGGTCGCGCAGCCCCTCCACCAGCCGTCGGTTCAGATCAGCCCGCGCTGCACCGCCCGCACCAGACGCCGCGGCACCGCCACCAGCTCGCCGTCGGGCCGACGCGCCGTGACCAGCACCGCCGGACTCGCCTTCCACTGGGCGCGCCGGGCGCGGGTGTTGCTGCGGGAGAGCTTGCGCTTGGGGACCGCCATCAGCCCTGCCTCGCCTTCCAGCGCGGGTTGCGCTTGTTGATCACGTAGGTCTTCCCGTGGCGACGGACCACGATCGACCCGTCCTTCTTCTTCAGCGACGCGAGGGACGCGCGGACCTTCATCGGTCGCCTCCGGTGCCGTAGCGGCGGTGGAACTTCTCCACCCGGCCTGCGGTGTCCAGGACCCGGCCCTTGCCGGTCCAGAACGGATGGCTGGCGGACGACACGTCGACGTCGACCAGCGGGTACGTGTGGCCGTCCTCCCACTCGATGGTCCGGTCGGTGCGGACCGTGGAGCGGGTCAGGAAGGCGTAGCCGACCGATGGATCGCGGAAGACGACCGGGCGGTACTCGGGATGGATGTGCGGCTTCATGGTCCTCACCAACTCGACTTCGTGACACCGGGCAGTTCGCCGCGGTGGGCCATCGCCCGCATCCGGACCCGGGAGAGCCCGAACCGGCGCAGGTGTCCGCGCGGTCGCCCGTCGGCCACGTCCCGGTTGCGCACCCGGGTGGGGCTGGCGTCCCGGGGCAGGGCGTGCAGGGCGGCCATCGCCTCGGTGCGGGACTGCGGTGTGCCCGCCGGGTCGACGCTGGCGCGCTTGAGCACCCGGCGGCGATCGGCGTAGCGGGCGACCACCGCCCGGCGCTGCTCGTTCTTGGCGATCTTCGACTGCTTGGCCATCAGCGCTCCTCGCGAAAGTCGACGTGCCGCCGGACCACCGGGTCGAACTTGCGCAGGATCAGGCGCTCCGGGTCATTGCGGCGGTTCTTGCGGGTGACGTAGGTGAAGCCGGTGCCGGCGGTGCTGCGCAGCTTGATCACCGGTCGCAGGTCGACGCGCCCGGCCATCAGACCTTCTCCCCGCGGGCGAGGATCCTGGCCACGACGACGTCGATGCCCAGCTTGTCGATGGTCTTGATGCCGCGGGCGCTGACCCGGAGCGTGACCGTGCGGCCCAGGGTGGGCACCCAGTAGTGCTTGCGTTGGATGTTCGGGTCGAACCGGCGCTTGGTCCGACGGTGGGAGTGCGAGATCGAGTGGCCGAACCCGGGAACGGTCCCGAGCACCTGGCAGTAAGCGGACATGGCGCACACTCTAACGCTAGTGAGAACCATTAGCAGCAATCGGTTACGGTGGGGCGTCCGTCCCCGCGTCGAAGGAGTCCACCCGTGCCTCGCAAGCCGCTGTCCGTGCTGTCCACCCTCGACCCGGTGCTGCGCGACACCGCGATCTTCGGCCTCGTGATCGACCGGCCCGGGCTCGTGGTGCTCCGGCACGACATCGTCGACGGCGGCATCCGCCGGGTGGTGGTCGACGCCGGAGGAGTGATCGAGGATCTGCTGGTCCCGCTCGCGCACGCCTGCCTGAGCTGCTCGGTGCGTGAGGACGCGGTGCCCACCCTGGAACGCCTGGCCGCCGACCCGCGCTGGGATGCGGTGCTGCTCGCCCTGCCGGTGTCCGCCGAATCCCTGCCGGTGGTCCGCGCGCTGAACGACCTGCGCGGACTGCGGCTCGCCCGAGTGCTCACCGTCATCGACGGCAGCACCGCCCAGGACGACCTGCTCGGCGACGATCTGCTGGTCGAACGGGGGATCGCCCTCACCGAAGACGACGGCCGCGCGGTCGCGGAAGCCGCAGCGGCGCAGCTCGGTCATGCCGACCTGGTCGTGGTCGAGGGGGCCATCGACCCGGTCGGCTCCGACCTGCTCGACCACCTGCGCGCCGCCGACTCCGGGCGGATCGCCGGTCTCGCCGCCCTCTCCGTCGACGCCGTCGTCGCCGGGACCCACGACCGGACGGCCGGGGAACGCCGCCTCGACCCGCTGGCCGTCGCGCCCCGGCCGCAGGCACCCACCGCTCACGGCGTCTGGACCCTCGATCTGCGTTCGGACCGCCCCCTGCACCCCGAGCGCCTGGTCGCCGACGTCCACCGGCTGGGCGACACCCCGTTCCGCAGTCGGGGCCACTTCTGGGTGCCGAGCCGCCCCGACAGCATCTGCGTCTGGGACGGGGCGGGCCACCAGCTCTCCCTCGGGGCGATGGGGCACTGGGGCGGGCGGGAACCGGCGACCCGGCTGGTGATCACCGGCATCGGGCCCGGGCGGCACGAGCTGGTGGCGGCCTTCGAGGACGTGCTGCTGACCGCGGAGGAGTACGGAGAGGGGATGCACGCCTGGCTGGGGCGGGCGGATGTGCTGGAGCCGTGGCTGGGGGAGCGGTCGGGGGTGTGATCCGTGCCGAAGCTGTGAGCTGACCGATCGGCAAAACCCCTGGGCGTGTCAGACCCCCATGCCTATCCTGTGAACCGATCGCTCGGCTCTGTCCGGCCACACCGTCGCGACCCGGCTCCTCGGGGCGGACGTGCTCGTTCACCAGCTGGTTCGCCCTCTGTGGCGGGCACTCACCCCTTCGGAGACCCCGTGCTCGGCCGACTGCTCTGGCGCTATCTGGCGCCCTACCGATGGTTCCTGCTCGGCGTGCTGGCGTTCCAGTTCGCCTCCGCCCTGGCGATGTTGTACCTGCCGAGCCTGAACGCGGACATCGTGGACAAGGGTGTCTCGCAGGGGGACACCGCCTACATCTGGCGCACCGGCGGCTTCATGCTCGCGGTGTCGCTGGGGCAGATCCTCGCGGCGATCGTCGCGACCTTCTTCGCCGCCCGGGCAGCGATGCAGGTCGGGCGGGACCTGCGCGACGACATCTACGGCCGGGTGTCCGGGTTCTCCGAGCGGGAGGTGTCCCAGTTCGGCGCCGGGTCGCTGATCACCCGGAACACCAACGACGTCCAGCAGGTCCAGATGGTCACGATGATGGGCGCGACCATGCTGGTCACCGCCCCGCTGCTGGCGATCGGCGGGATCGTGATGGCGTTGCGTCAGGACGTGAGCCTGTCCTGGCTGATCGCGGTGTCGGTGCCGACGCTGCTGCTGATCGCCGGGATCGTGATCAGCCGGATGGTGCCGCTGTTCCGCAGCTACCAGACCAAGCTGGACACGGTGAACCGGATCATGCGCGAGCAGCTGACCGGTGTGCGGGTGGTGCGGGCCTTCGTCCGGGAGCCGATCGAGGCGGAACGGTTCCGGGGCGCGAACACCGACATCCTGGTGGTCGGCCGCAAGATCGGATCGCTGTTCGTCATCCTGTTCCCGCTGGCGATGCTGGTGCTGAACGTGACCACCATCGGCGTCATCTGGTTCGGCGCGATCCAGGTCGATGCGGGCAGCGTCCAGATCGGCACCCTCCTGGCGTTCATGCAGTACATCGGTCAGATCCTGATGGGTGTGCTGATGGCCAGCTTCATGACCGTGATGATCCCGCGGGCGGCGGTGTCGGCGGAGCGGATCACGGCGGTGCTGCGCTCGGAATCGACGCTCAGCGTCCCGGAGCAGCCGGTGCGCGACTTCCCGGAGCCCGGCGCGGTCAGCTTCCAGGACGTGACCTTCACCTACCCGGGTGCCGAACACCCGGTGCTGTCCGGGGTCAGCTTCGACGTGCGACCGGGCCAGACCCTGGCGGTGATCGGGTCGACCGGCGCCGGGAAGACCACCCTGATCTCCCTCCTGCCGCGGCTGTTCGACACCACCTCGGGCGTCGTGCGGGTGGGCGGCGTGGACGTGCGGGACGCCGACCTGGAACGCCTGTGGTCGACGATCGGACTGGTGCCGCAGCGTCCGTTCCTGTTCGCCGGGACGGTCGGCTCCAACCTGCGCCTGGGGAACGAGGACGCCTCAGACGGCGACCTGTGGCGTGCCCTGGAGATCGCGCAGGGCAGCGACTTCGTGCAGCAGATGGACGGTGGCCTGGAGGCCAGGATCGCCCAGGGCGGCACCAACGTCTCCGGCGGTCAGCGGCAGAGGCTCGCCATCGCCCGTGCCCTGGTCCGGCAGCCGGACATCCTGGTCTTCGACGACTCGTTCAGCGCGCTGGACCTGGCCACCGACGCCCGGTTGCGCCAGGCGCTGTGGACCGAGTTGCCGCAGGTCACCAAGGTGGTCGTCGCCCAGCGGGTGTCCACCGTGACCAGTGCCGACCAGATCATCGTCCTGGAGGACGGGCAGATCGCCGGGATCGGCACGCACGAGGACCTGCTGGCCGGCAACCAGACCTACCGCGAGATCGCCGAGTCCCAGCTGTCGGTGGAGGCCGGAGCATGAGCGAGAAGACCACCACCGGGCAGAGCACGCCGGAGCTGACCGAGGAGGAGAAGTACGAGCTGGAGCTGGGCGAGCAGGCCCGGATCGCCTCGGACTCCTGGGACTCGGTCGCCCCCGGCAAGGCCGACAACTTCAAGGAGAGCTTCGGGCGGATGCTCGGGCTGCTCAAGCCGTACCTGGCCGCCCTGATCGCGGTCTCCCTGATGGGTGCCGGCGGTGTGGTGCTCACCGTGCTCGCGCCGCGGGTGCTGGGCAACGCCACCAACGAGGTCTTCGAGGGCTACGTCTCGAACCAGCTGCCGGCGGGGACCACGCAGGAGCAGGCGGTGCAGAACCTGCAGGCCACCGGGCAGGACCAGCTGGCCGCCATGGTCGAGGCGATGGACCGGCTGATCCCGGGCCAGGGCATCGACTTCGACCGGCTCGGGTCGATCCTGCTGACCGTGCTCGCGCTCTACCTGGCGGGGGCGTTCCTCACCTGGGCGCAGGGCTTCATCATCAACATCGTCATGGTGCGGGCGATGTGGCGGCTGCGCGAGGACGTCGAGGCCAAGATCAACCGGCTTCCGCTGCGCTACTTCGACCGGGTGCAGCGCGGCGAGCTGATCAGCCGGGTCACCAACGACATCGACAACATCACCCAGACCATGCAGCAGTCGCTGTCCACGGCGCTGACCAGCATCCTCACCGTGATCGGTGTGCTGGTGATGATGTTCTCCATCTCCTGGCAGCTCGCGCTGATCGCGCTGGTCTCCCTGCCGCTGATGGGGGTCATCTTCGGGGTGATCGGCCCCAAGTCGCAGCGGGCCTTCGGCATCCAGTGGCGCAAGGTCGGCCGGTTGAACGCCCGGGTCGAGGAGTCGTTCTCCGGCCACGCCCTGGTCAAGGTCTTCGGTCGCCGCCAGGACTTCCAGGACAAGTTCCAGGCCGAGAACGAGGAGCTGTACCAGGCGTCGTTCAAGGCCCAGTTCCTGTCCGGGATCATCTGGCCCGGGATGAGCTTCGTCGGGAACCTCACCTACGTCGGGATCGCCGTGGTCGGTGGCCTGATGGTCGCCAACGGGTCGATGCGGCTCGGCTCCGTGCAGGCCTTCATCCAGTACGCGCAGATGTTCACCCAGCCGCTGTCCGAGCTCGGCGGCATGGCGGCCGTGGTCCAGTCCGGCACCGCCTCCGCCGAGCGGGTGTTCCAGCTCCTGGACGAGGACGAGCAGTCGGTCGACGACCCGCAGGCACCCGCGCCGGCCGAGGGCGACGGCACCATCGAGTTCGAGCACGTCCGGTTCTCCTACCGGGAGGACCAGCCGCTGATCGAGGACCTGTCGTTCACCGTGCGGCCGGGCCAGACCGTGGCGATCGTCGGTCCGACCGGTGCCGGCAAGACCACCCTGGTCAACCTCCTGATGCGGTTCTACGAGCTGGACGGCGGGCGGATCCTGGTCAACGGGCAGGACATCGCCACCCTGAGCCGGCACGACGCGCGCGCCCGGACCGGGATGGTGCTGCAGGACCCGTGGCTGTTCTCCGGCACGATCCGGGAGAACATCCGCTACGGCCGGCAGTCCGCCAGCGACGAGGAGGTGCTGGACGCCGCCCGGGCCACCTACGTCGACCGCTTCGTGCACTCCTTGCCGGAGGGCTACGACACGGTGCTGGAGGAGGACGCCGCGAACATCTCCGCCGGGGAGAAGCAGCTGATCACCATCGCCCGGGCGTTCGTCGCCCAGCCCTCGGTGCTGATCCTGGACGAGGCGACCAGCTCCGTCGACACCCGTACCGAGCGGCTGCTGCAGCAGGCGATGGCGAGCTTGCGGCAGGGGCGGACCTCCTTCGTGATCGCGCACCGGCTGTCGACCATCCGTGACGCCGACCTGATCCTGGTGATGGAGCACGGGTCGATCGTGGAGCAGGGAACCCACGACCAGCTGATCGCCACCGAGGGGGCGTACCACCGGCTGTACCAGTCCCAGTTCGCCGCGGCGGCGGTGACGGACCCGGACACCGAGGAGGCTCCCGTCCAGGCCTGAGCCGGGGCTAGGGTCGCGAACGTGCTCGCCATCGTCGTCATCGTCCTGACCCTGCTCGTGACCGCGGCCGCCGCGGTGTACGCGCCACGGTTCGGTCTGCCCGCGCCACTGATCCTGGTGCTGGTCGGCATCCTGGTGAGCTTCCTGCCGGTGGTGCCCGCCGTCGACATCGAGGCGGAGTGGATCCTGGCCGGGGTCCTGCCACCCCTGCTGTACTCGGCGGCGGTGTCGATGCCGACGATGAGCCTGCGCCGGGACTTCGGTGCGGTCAGCGGACTGTCGGTGGTGCTGGTGGTCGGCACGTCCCTGGTGCTCGGCCTGTTCTTCGCCTGGGTGATCCCCGGCATCGACCTGGCCTGGGGGGTGGCGCTCGGTGCGATCATCAGCCCGACCGACGCGGTGGCGACCAGGATCGTGAAGAACGCCGGCGCCTCACCCCGGGTGGTCGCGCTGCTGGAGGGCGAGGGTCTGCTGAACGACGCCAGCGCCCTGGTGGTGCTGCGCACGGCGATCGCGGCGACCGCGGTGGCGTTCTCGTTCTGGCACGCGCTGGGCACATTCCTGTACTCGGTCGGCATCGCGGTGGTCATCGGCTGGATCGTCGGGCGGGTGAACGTCCGGCTCCGGGCGCGGGTCACGGACGCCACGGTGAACACCCTGATCAGCTTCACCGTGCCGTTCCTCGCGTCGATCCCGGCCGAGGAGCTGAACGGTTCGGGGCTGGTCGCGGCGGTGGTCGCGGGGCTGATCACCGGGTGGCGTGGTCCGCGGCTGCTGTCGCCGGAGCACCGGCTCTCCGACCGGCAGAACTGGGCCACCGTGGAGCTGATGCTGGAGGGAGTCATCTTCCTGACCATGGGCCTGCAGCTCTACGGCCTGGTCGAGGAGGTGCACGCCGAACACCAGGGAATGGGCACCGCGATCGGGCTGGCCGCCGCCGCCCTGGTGCTCACCGTCCTGCTGCGGGCCGGCTTCGTGATCCCGATGCTGGCCTGGTTGCGGCGCAAGGCGGCCCGGGGTGCGGCGGTGGCGCCACGGCTGACGGCGATCGAGAAGACCCTCGCCGACCCGGAGTGGGCGCAGAAGTTCCTGCTTCGGCAGCGGGAGGCGTGGGCCCGGGGGGAGAACGGGGAACTGCCGGGTCGTCCGGGTGCGGACGGCACACGGTCCGGCCTGCCACGCCTCGGCGGACCCGGCGCCCGGCGGGACGTGCTGAGCACGCAGGGCGCGGTCGACACCCCGTCCAGCGCGGCCCCGGACACCGATCACGCCACGCCCGGCGACGGGGCACCCGGGACCGCCGCCCCGCACGCCGACGCCGGTGCCCGCCCCGACCACGTCCGGGTGACCCGTGACGACGACCATCGGGTGACTCGTGACGACGACCACCGGGCGACCCGTGACGACGACGCCCGGGCGACGACCCGTGACGACGACGCCCGGCCGGCTCGTGACGTGGTGCTCGCCGAGGCAACCGCTCGGCAGGCCCTGGCACGCGCCGCGGCGCCGTGGGACCCGACCCGTTCCGCTGCCAAGCGCCGGCCGTGGCGGCGGACCGCTCGGCTGCGGGTGAAGCTCGCCGTGCGGCGGGCACGGCGGGCGCGGCGGAATGGTCGGCCCGGTGCGCGGCCGGAGGACCTGAGCAGGTTCAGCACCCGGGTGCGCCGGATGCTCGCCGACATCGACTACTTCCGGCGGTCGCCACTCGGCAAGCGGGACGGTGTGATCGTGGTCTGGGCCGGGATGCGGGGCGCGGTCACGGTCGCCGCCGCCCAGACCCTCCCCGCCGAGACGCCAGCACGCGCCCTGCTGGTCGTGATCGCCTTCATCGTCGCGGCGTTCTCCCTGCTGGCGCAGGGCGGCACGATCGGCTGGCTCGCGGCTCGGCTCGGCCCGGACGAGGAGGCCGTCGCCCGGCAGGAGGCGGAGACCGCCGCCGAGCACTCCCGTCTGCTGGACCTGATGCAGGCGGCGGGCGAGACGGTGGAGGGCGACGACGAGGAGGCGGCCGTCGCCCGGCTGCGCGCCCAACGGACGGCGCTGTTGGACGCCCGGGACGACGGCACCTTCGACGCGGAGGCGCTGAGCGGTGCGCTGGAGGCGATCGACGCCGAGCAGTTCAGCCTGGAGCTGCGCGGCGGTGTGTGAGGATGCGAGACCATGAGCACCGCAGCACTGAGCCCCGTCCTGAGCCCCGTTCGTCTGGTCCGCGACATCCGGCCGTGGGGTGGTGACCGCACCGACGCGCTGATCGACAGCACCGGGCGGTTCGAGCGCTTCGGTGCCGTCGACCCGACCGGGATCGATCCGGCGCAGGTCATCGACGGTCGCGGCCTGCTCGCGCTGCCGGGCATCGTGAACGCGCACGCACACGTCGACAAGTCGTGGTGGGGCCTGCCGTGGCAGTCCTACGGCGGCGAGGGCGGCACCGACGGTCGGATCCGGCACGAGCGCGCCCGCCGCGACGAGCTGGGCATCCCCGGGGTCCGGCCGACCGCCGCCGTGCTGGCCGAGATGGTCAAGCACGGCACCACCGCGATCCGCAGCCACGTCGACGTCGACCTCGGTGTCGGCCTGCGGGGGATCGAGGCGGTGCGCGAGGCGGCGGCCGCCTACGACGGCGCGCTGGACGTGCGGATCGTCGCCTTCCCGCAGGACGGTGTGCTGCGTCGGCCCGGGGTGCTCGACCTGCTCCGGGACGCCGCCCGGGCCGGTGCCGACCACGTCGGGGGCCTCGATCCGGCCGGGATCGACCGCGACCCGGTGGGTCAGATCGACGCGATCCTCGGGTTGGCGGCCGAGGAGGGCGTCGGGGTGGACATCCACCTGCACGACCCGGCCGAGCTGGGCGCGTTCCAGATCGAGCTGATCGTCGAGCGGACCGTGGCGCTGGGGCTGCAGGGCCGGGTGACGATCGCGCACGGCTTCGCGGTCGCCCAGCTCCCGGACGGACCACGACGTGACCTGCTGGCGGCGATGGGGGAGGCGGGCGTGTCGATGACCACGGTCGCGCCGCTCCGGCTGCCGCAGTTGCCCCTGGCCGAGCTGGACGCCGCTGGGGTGCGCCTCGGCTTCGGCACCGACGGCATCCGCGACCTGTGGAGCCCGTACGGCACCGGCGACACGATGGGGATCGGCTGGCAGTACGCCCGGTCGTCCTCCCTGGTCCGGGACGAGGACCTCACCCGGGTGGTGCGCGGCCTGACCAGCGGCGGCGCCTGGTCGGTGGGTCGCACCGAGGCCGAGCACGATGTGGTGGTCGGCGGCCGGGCGGACCTCGTGCTGCTGGACGCCGAGAACCCGATGGACGCCCTGGTGCGGACGCCGCCGCGTGAGGTCGTGATCGGCGGGGGTCGGGTGCTGGTCGGCTGAGCGCCGCCCGGCAGGGGTCCCTTCCCAGCCGCCGGGCTCCCATCAGCCGTCCAGCAGTCCCAGCGCGCGCAGCGCCGCCGCGATCCGCGGATCCTCGGGCACCCGCAGCGGTGCGGGCAGGCATTCCTCCGCCACCAGGCCGAGCAGCCGGGCCACCGCGGCCGAGACCCGCAGACCGCCGTGCTCGGCGATCAACGACCACAGCGGTGCCAGGGCCGCCGACCGCGCCTCGGGGTCGTCGTCCCGGGCGACCCCGAGCACCGCCTCCGGCAGGATTCCGGCGATCGAGCTGAACCACAGGTCGCACCCGGCGACCAGTCCGGCGGCGCCGGAGCCGTCACCGGAGACGCCGACGGCCGTGCCCGGTGGGAGCAGCGCCCGGGTCCCGGCCAGATCGGCGGGCACCCCGGGCACCTTGATCGCGGCGATCCCCCCGAGGGCGGCGATGCGGCCGTAGAGCTCGGGGGTGAAGGCGAACCGGGTGGTGCGCGGGTTGTCGTAGATGACGACCGGCAGGTCGACCGCCGCCAGTACCGTGTCGAACAGTCCGACCACCTCGTCGGCGACCAGTGGCTGATACGCCATCGGGGCGAGCAGCAGGGCGTCGGCGCCGAGGTGCTGGGCGTCGCGGGCCAGGTCGATCACGTCCCGGGTGCGCAGGGCACTGATTCCGGCGATCACCGGGATGCCGCGGGCGTGCTCGATGACCGTGCCGAGGGCGGTGGCGCGCTCGTCCCGGGACAGCAGCGGGGCGGCGCCGGTCGATCCGAGCGCCCCGATCGAGTCCACCCCGGAGAGCCGGTCGATGATCCGGCCCAGCGCCGGGCGGTCCACGCGGTCGCCCCGGAGCGGGGTGAGGGGGAACGCCGAGACACCGTGGAACATCGCTCATCCTTCCTGCGCCCCGGTGCATGCGGAGCACCGAGGTCGTCGTGGCCACCACGGTCGCAGACGGACGACCAGGCGCGCGGGAACCTGGCCGTGGCCCACGTGAATGGCGGCACGTTGTCAGGAAAGGTAAGGCTCAGCTAATCTCCCACCTCGTGACCACCCACACAGCCGCGATGGCCGCTCGCGACGTGACGATCGGTTACGGCGGGGACCCCGTCGTGATCGGCGCCGACGTCGATGTCGCGGCGGGCCGGGTCACCGCGCTGGTCGGACCGAACGGCTCCGGCAAGTCGACGCTGCTGCGCGGCATGGCCCGGCTGCAGAAGCTCTCCGGCGGCGACATCGCGCTGGCCGACACGGACGCCGCGGCGCTGAGCTCGCGCGAGTTCGCCCGCCGGGTCACGCTGCTCGCCCAGTCCCGCCCCACCCCGGCCGGGATCACCGTCCGGGACGCCGTCGAGTTCGGTCGGCACCCGCACCGGCACGGCTGGCGAGGGCTGGACCCGGACGGCCGGGCGGCGGTCGACCGTGCCCTGGTGCTCGCCGGGATCGCCGACCTCGCCGACCAGGACATGGACGCCCTCTCCGGCGGCCAGGTGCAGCGGGTCTGGTTCGCCAGCGCGCTGGCCCAGGACACCGGGGTGCTGCTGCTGGACGAGCCGACCAACCACCTCGACCTGCGGTATCAGGTGGAGGTGCTCGAACTGGTCCGGGAGCTGGCCGACGTGCACGGGGTCGCGGTCGGCGTGGTGCTGCACGACCTGGAGCAGGCGGCGGCGGTCGCCGACCGGGTGCTGGTGCTCGCCGCGGGCCGGGTGGTCGCCGACGGGCCGCCGAGCGAGGCGATGACCTCCGCGCTGCTCAGCGAGGTCTACGAGATCGAGATCGAGGCGGGCCTGACCCCCTCGGGACACGTCAGCGTGCGAGCGCCCCGGCTCCAGCTGCGCCGGGTGCGCGCGGCCGAACACGCCGTCATCTGACGTTCTGACCTGTTTCACCGGGCGCGACGCGCAGGCGCCCTCCTCCTCCCTGCGCAGACATGAGGAACCGATGAGCACGCGACGCACGCTGGCGGCGGTCTGCACCGCCGGGGCGCTGGCGCTGTTGGCCGCCTGTGGCACCACCGACGCCCCGGCCGACGAGTCCACCACGACGGCCTCCGGTGCCGGACCGGTCTCGATCACCGACGACCGGGGGGAGAAGGTCGAACTCGACGCCCCGGCGGTCAAGGTGGTCAGCCTGGAGTGGATGCAGACCGAGATCCTGGCATCGCTGGGGGTCACCCCGGTCGGCGCCGCGGATGTGGCGGGCTACACCTCCTGGGTGGGCAACTCCGTGCCGCTGCCGGGCGACCCGGAGGACGTCGGCACCCGTGGTGAGCCGTCGGTGGAGGCCATCGCCTCCCTGGAGCCGGACCTGATCGTCGGCGTCACCTCCTCCATCCCGGAGGGTGCACTGGACCAGTTCAACCGGATCGCGCCGGTGGCTCTGTTCGACGGTGCCGATGCCGCCGACCCGATCGGCTACGTCAACGACGTGACCACCGCGATCGGCACCCTGGTCGGCAAGGACGACGAGGCAGCCGAGGTGATCGACGCCGCGAACGCCCGGATCGAGGAGAACGCCACGGCGATCGCGGACGCCGGGCTGGACGGCACCCCGATCGTCTTCGCCTCGCCCTACGCCGAGGGTGCGAACGTCACCGTCCGGATGCACGGTCCGCGCTCGGCCTTCCAGGCGGTGGCGCTGCAGATGGGTCTGGCCTCGGCCACCGAGGACCCGGGCGACGACGCCTACGGTCTGTCCTACCTGGACGTGGAGGGCCTGACCGCCCTGCCGGCCGAGACCCGCTTCCTGTACTGGGGCAACGACGACGAGGAGGACACCGTCACCACGGTGCTCGCCGACAACCCGATCTGGCAGTCGCTGCCCTTCGTCCAGCAGGGCCACGTGTACCGCGCCGGGGTCGGCATCTGGGCCTACGGCGGCCCTGAGTCCCTGGCGGCGTGGAGCGACGACTTGGTCGCACAGCTCACCGCGGCATGACCGCCGCGCCCCCCATCGTCCGTCCGACACCGGTCGTGACGCCGACGTCCCGCCAGACCACCCGCACGGTGGTCGTGGGTGTCGTGCTGATCGTCTGGCTGCTGGTCGTCGCTGCCGTGCACCTGACCCAGGGCACCGCGGACGTGACCGTCGGCGAACTGTGGGGGGCGCTCACCGGTCAGCACGCCCTGGACCAGGCGGCCGCGGTGGTCACCGCCTCCCGGGTGCCGCGCCTGTTGGCGGGGGTGCTGGTCGGCTGTGCCCTGGGTGCCTCCGGCGCGGCGATGCAGGGTGTCGCCCGCAATCCGCTGGCATCGCCGGACACCACCGGGGTGAACGCCGGCGCCTACCTGGCGCTCACCGTGGTCGCCGCCTTCGGTCTGAACCTCGGGTCGCTGTCCGGGGTGCTGGTGGCGTTCATCGGCGGTCTGCTGACCGCCGGTCTGGTGATGGGGCTGTCCGGCGGTGCCGCGTCCTCACCGGTCCGCCTGGTGCTGGCCGGCTCGGCGATCACCCTCGGGCTGCACTCGATCACCTCCGCGCTCCTGCTGCTGTTCCCGTGGGAGACCCAGGGCCTGTTCGCCTGGGGCGCGGGGTCGCTCGGGCAGAACGGGATGGGCACCGTCCGAATGATCCTGCCGGTGGTCGGGGTCGGGCTGGTCGGCCTGATCTGGGCCGGACGCCGGATCGACCTGCTGCAGCTCGGTGACGACGCCGCCCGGTCGCTGGGCATCGACGTCGGACGCACCCGGGTGCTGGTCGTGGTGCTCGCGGTGCTGCTGGCCACCGCGGCGGTCGCCGCCACCGGCCCGATCGGCTTCGTCGGACTCTGTGCACCGCTGCTGGTCCGGCTCGCCGCCGGCTGGGTGCGGCCGCTGGCGAAGCACCGCCTGATGATCCCGGCGGCCGCCCTGGCCGGGACCGCGCTGGTGCTGACAGCGGATGTCGCGCTGCGTGCGGTCTTCGGCTCGACCCGCAGCGTCAGCATCCCGACCGGCGTGGTGACCAGCATCATCGGCGCGATCGCCCTGATCCTGCTGGCGCGCCGTGCGAAGTCGGCGCTGGAGGCCGACACCCTGGCCACGCTGCGGGCCGGGGGAGCCCTCGCTCGCCGGCTGCCCTGGCTGATCCTGCTGCTCGGCGTCGCCCTGCTGGTCGGCGCGATCGTCGCGGGCGTCCTGCTCGGCGACTCGACCGTGCTGCTCGGCGACGTGAGCAACTGGCTGGCCGGTCGGGCATCGGTCCGCCTGGACATCATCCTCGACTCGCGGGTGCCGCGGGTGCTCGCCGCCCTGCTGGCCGGTGCCTGCCTCGCCCTGGCCGGTGCCCTGGTCCAGACGGTGACCCGCAACCCGTTGGCCGATCCCGGCGTGCTCGGCGTCGCCAACGCGGCGGGTCTGGGCGCGGTGACGGTGATCGTCGCCGGGGGTGCGGGCTCCTACGCGTCGGTGGTCGGCGGTGCGGTGATCGGTGCGCTGGTCGCCGCGCTGATCGTCTTCGGGATGGCAGCCCGCGGCGGCATGGCGTCGGGGCGGATCGTGCTGGTCGGGATCGGGGTGCAGGCCGCCGCCAGTGCGATCACCACCCTGCTGCTGGTCCGCACCGACCCGTGGAACCAGAACCGGGCGATCACCTGGCTCGGCGGATCCACCTTCGGTGCCGGGACCAAGCAGCTGCTGCCCATGCTGGTCGCCCTGCTCGTCGCGGTGCTGGTGGTCGCCCGCACCCACCGGGACCTGGATCTGGTGCAGGTGGACGACACCACGCCCCGGGTGCTCGGCGTGGCGCTGGCGCGCAGTCGCCGGGTGCACATCGCGATCGCCGTGCTGCTGACCGCCGCCGCCACCGCCGCCGTCGGCCCGATCACCTTCGTGGGACTGGTCGCCCCGCACGCGGCGCGGATGCTGATCGGGAAGCGCCACCGCTGGCTGCTGCCGCTCACCCTGGTGCTCGGGGCCCTGCTGGTGTGCGTCGCCGACACCGTGGGCCGGACGGTGCTCGCCCCCGCCCAGCTGCCGGCCGGGCTGGTCACCGCCCTGGTGGGCACGCCGTACTTCATCTGGCTGCTCTGGCGGATGCGCCCCCGGCGCGGCTGATCGGTGCCGTTTTCTGGCACCCGTGGGCTGGTCAGGACGGGCGTGCCGGGCCAGACTGGAGCCCCCTCCACCGAGTACGAACGATGGCGATGACCCTGCTGCGACCCTCTGTGACGCCCCCTGCCGCGTCGACTCCCGGCGTGCCGCCGGGTTCCGGCGGTGTGGGCGCACGCCGGGCTGCCCGTCGACGACTCGCCGGGACGGCGCTGGCCGGGATGCTGCTCGCCGGTGTCGGAGTGAGTCCCGCGGTCGCCGGACCGTGGCCCGACCCGCGACCGCAGGGTGATCGGCTGGCCGGTGTGCTGCGGGTCGACCCGCTCACGCCCACCGAGGACCCCGCCTCGCTCGCCGTGGTCGTCAACAAGCAGCGTCCGCTGCCCCTCGACTACGTACCGGCGGCACTGGTCCCGGTCGACGGCGGCACCATCGAGCTGCGCCCGGAGGCAGCCGACGCGCTCGCCGCCCTGCGCGCCGCCGCCGCCTCCGCCGGGATCACCCCGACCCTGATCTCCGGGTACCGGTCCGCGGAGCGGCAGAACGAGGTCTACGCCGGCTGGGCGAGCAGCATGGGCGTTGCCGGTGCGGACGAGGTCTCCGCCCGCCCGGGCTACTCCGAGCACCAGACCGGCCTCGCCGTCGACCTGGGCAGCAGCACCCGCCCGGAGTGCGACCTGGAGCAGTGCTTCGCCGAGACCGCCGAGGGCCAGTGGTTGGCGGCCCATGCCGAGGACTTCGGGTTCGTCGTCCGGTACACCCCCGCGAACTCCGGCCGGACCGGTTACCGGCCGGAGGGGTGGCACCTGCGCTTCGTCGGGACCGACCTGGTCCACCAGCTCCACCTGCGCGGCGCGGACTCCCTGGAGGAGCTCTTCGGCCTGCCGGGCGGTCCGCAGTACCCGAACTGACCTCGGGCACCCGTACCCCGGGTACCGTGCCGACATGGACGTGACCGGGACGATCTTCTGGGTGAACGGCGAGCTCCTGCCCGCGGAGCAGGCGACGACGTCGGCACGCGACCACGGACTGGTGGTCGGCGACGGCGTCTTCGAGGCGGTCAAGGTGGTGCGCGGCCAGACCTTCGCGCTGCACCGGCATCTGGAGCGGATGACCCGGTCGGCCGCCGGGATGGGCCTGCCGGGCTTGGACCCCGAGCGGGTCCGTCGGGCGGCGGCGGAGGTGATCGCGGCCAACCGCTCGGCGTTGACCACCGACTACGACCTGTTGCGGATCACCTTCACCGCCGGACCCGGGGTGCTCGGCTCCGGTCGGCTCGACCCGACCGCGACCACGCCGACGCTGATCCTCGGACTGACCCCGGGGCACGACCCGGATCCGCAGGTCGGGGTCATCACGGTGCCGTACCGCCGCAACGAGGTCGGCGCGCTCACCGGGCTGAAGACCACCTCCTATGGGGAGAACGTGTTGGCGTTGGCGCAGGCGCACGCGGCGGGTGCCAGTGAGGCGGTCTTCGCCAACACCCGGGGTGAGCTGTGCGAGGGCACCGGCACCAACGTCTTCGTGGTGCGGGACGGCGAGCTGCTGACCCCGCCGTTGTCCGCCGGCTGCCTGGCCGGGATCACCCGGGCCCTGGTGCTGGAGTGGGTCGGCGCCCGCGAGGTCGATCTGCCCTACGACGCGCTGCTCGACGCCGACGAGGTGTTCCTGACCTCTTCGGCCCGCGACGTGCAGCCGGTGGTCGCGGTGGACGGGCGACCGGTCGGCGACGGCACCCCCGGTCCGGTGACCCGGGCCGCGCAGGTGGCGTTCGCCACGGGTCAGGCGCGCTCCTGGGAGCCCTGACCGATCAGCACGCGGCGCTCGCCTGTCCACAGCCGCCCGATCCAGCGGGTCCTGCACACATGTACCACCCTGCCTGGTCATCGACCGCCGGATCTGCCTAGGGTCACAGCGGTGGCACAGGAGGGGTGAGACGTGGGACGGCACGAGAACGTGCGCCGGGTGGGCGACTACCTGGCCGAACGCGGGTTGGTGGAGCGGCAGGTGCTGGACTCGGCCGCGGAGGTGGCCCGCAGCTCCGGCGCGCAGATCGGTGAGGTGCTGGTCGCCATCGGTGCCGTCGACTCGCAGGCGCTCACCCGGGCGCTGGCCGACCTGTGGGGGATGCCCTACGTGGAGACCGCCCGCACCGCCTCCGCGCTGACCGACGCCGATCTGGCGGCCGCCGACGTCGACACCGTGCTGCAGCAGGGCTGGTTGCCCCTGGAGACCCGGGCGGACGGCAGCCGGGTGGTGGCGGTGATCGACGAGCCGGACGAGCTGCAGCGGGACGCGATCCGCGCGGTCCTCGGCGTCGAGCCGTTCCTGGTGCTGGCCGACCGGTGGGAGTTCCAGCAGACGGTGCTCGACCTGTACGGCGCGCAGCTGCGGGACAAGGCGAGCCTCGGCCTGTGGGGTCGATCCCCGGCCCAGTCGGCGCGCACGGTGCTGGTGCCCTGGCAGCGGGTCGCGCTGGTCGTCGGGCTGGTCCTGGTCGCCCTGGCGGTCTGGTTCACCCCGCACGGCGTGGTGGTGACCCTCTCGGTGCTGGTCGGTCTGGCGTTCCTGATCGGCACCGGCTTCAAGTTCTGGGCATCGATCCGTGGCGCACGGATGGAACGCGTCGCCCGCACCGAGCCCGCGGCCCTCGCCGCGCTGCGGGACGACGAGCTGCCGCGCTACACCGTGCTCGTGCCGGTGTACAAGGAGGCGAACATCGTCGCCAACCTGATCGAGAACCTCGGTGCTCTGGACTACCCGGCGCACAAGCTGGAGGTGCTGATCCTGGTCGAGGAGGACGACACCGAGACCCGAGCAGCCGCCGAGGCGGCGAACCCGCCGAGCCACTTCCGGTTCATCACGGTCCCGGCCGGTGCGCCGCAGACCAAGCCGAAGGCGTGCAATGTCGGCCTGGAGTTCGCCACCGGCGAGCTGCTGGTCATCTACGACGCGGAGGACAAGCCGGAGCCGGACCAGCTGAAGAAGGCGGTGCTGGCCTTCCGGGAGGCGGGGGAGGAGCTGGTCTGCGTCCAGGCGGCGCTCAACTACTTCAACGCCGAGGAGAACCCGCTGACCCGGATGTTCACCCTGGAGTACTCGTTCTGGTTCGACTACATGCTGCCCGGACTGGAGTACAACCGGCTGGCGATCCCGCTCGGCGGCACGTCCAACCACTTCCGGATCTCCGGTCTGCGGCGCCTCGGCGGCTGGGACCCGTTCAACGTCACCGAGGACGCCGACCTCGGCATCCGGGCCTCGGCGGAGGGACTGCGGGTCGGGGTGATCGACTCGACCACCTACGAGGAGGCCAACACCTCCTACCCGAACTTCGTGCGGCAGCGGTCGCGGTGGATCAAGGGGTACATGCAGACCACGCTGGTGCACCTGCGTCAGCCGTTCCGGCTGGTCCGGGTCGCCGGGCTGCGCCAGACGCTGTCGTTCCTGTTCCTGGTGGGCGGCACCCCGGCGACCTTCCTCGCGGTGCCGCTGCTGTACGCCGTCTTCCTGGCCTCGCTGCTGCTGGAGCCCCACCAGCTCGACGTGCTGTTCCCCGGCTGGGTGCTCTGGCTCTCGCTGTTCAACCTCGGGGTGGGCTCGGCCCTGATGATCTACGTGTCGATGATGGGCGCCTTCAAACGGCGTCGCTACGGCCTGGTCCTGTGGGGGCTGGCCAATCCGTTCTACTGGTTGCTGCACTCGGTCGCCGCGTACAAGGCGTTGTGGCAGTTGATCACCAAGCCGCACTACTGGGAGAAGACCGCCCATGGCCTCACCGGCGTCACCGCCCATCTCACACCCCAGCCGACGCTTCGGACCGAGGGGGCTGGCGCCTGACACCTGGCCGATCGAGCCGTCGCAGCGCTGGCTGCTGCGCCTGGCCCTGGCCTTCCCCTTCCTCCTGGTCGCCCTGCTCACCCAGGGCAGCGGCTTCGTGCCCGTCGCGAACCGCGCGCTGTCGGCGCGCGGGGACCTGATCGAATGGGGCGACACCGGGCTGGGCTGGATGGCGGAGATCTTCCCGCCGCTGTCGGCCGCGATCTCCGCGGTGGTCGGTGGCAGCGACCTGGCGCTGAACCTGGTCGCCGCCGTCGTGCTCGGCTTCGTGCTGCAACGTCTCGCCGGGGTGCTGGCGCGCCGGGGCGTCGGACTGTGGGGCACGGCAGCGGTGCTCGGCACCCTGGTGCTCACCCCGCCGCTCTACTACCTGGCGGCGTCGGACCTGCAGGCGTTGCTCGGGCTGGCCCTCGTGGTGATCGCGCTGGACGGCATCGCCTCCTTCGTTGAGGAGCGGAACACCGAATCCGGGTTCCGGGCCGGGCTCGCGCTCGGGGTGGCCGTGATGGTGGACCCGGGCGCCTGGTTCTACGCGATCGTGCTCGGGGTGCTGGCACCGTTCTTCGCCCGGCGCGCCGGCCGTCTGGGACGGGGAGCGAACCGGGCGACGATCGCCGTGCTGATGTTCCCCGCGATCGGCGCGGTGGCGTTCTGGCTCTACGCGTCCTGGTGGTTCTCCGCCGACCCGTGGGGCGGACTGGAGGCCAGTGCGACGAACGGCTGGTTCCCGATCAGTGCCGCCACCGCTGCGGAGCTGATCGCCCAGGGCATGCTGGCGGTGCCGCTGTTCGTGGTGGCCTTCGGCTTCCGGCTGGTGCGCGACCGGTGGTCGTTGATCGCGCCGCTGATCGCCATCGCCGGGCTGTACCTGTCGCTGTGGTCCGGCCTGCGACAGGCGGGCGGTCAGACCTACGTGCTGCTCACCGCGATGTACGTGCTGCTGTTGGTGGCCCGGGAACCCGGTCGGCGGCGGCGCCGGGTGATCCTGTGGACGGCGGTCGCTCAGATCGCCGTGGGCTGGGCGGTGCTGCTGCTACTGGCCGACTCGCCGATCTACCTCTGGCTGCGCACGGTCACCGGGTTGTGAGGTCCCGGTGGTCGTGAGCCGATGAGCGGGGTACAACCGTGACATGAGCAAGCACTCCGATCTCACCTCCGACCCCTCCGCCGAGGGCATCGCCGACCAGCGCCTCTCCGAGGCCGAGCTGCGCGCCCGGGACGCCCGCAGCGGCGGTGACCCGACCGGTGGCCCGCGCTCGCTCCAGGACGCGGAGCTCCTGCCCGACGACGAACAGCTCGCCGCCTCGGACGACTGGGACCAGCCCGAGCGGCTCTGACCGCACCGCGCCAAACAGCAGGAAGCCCCCGGAACCGCTCGGTTCCGGGGGCTCCGCGCCGGGTGGATCAGCCGTGCGAGGCGGCGGCCGCCGCCTCCTTCTCACCATCGGCGCCGTCGGTGGACAGCGCACCGCCGGCCGACTCCAGGTGCGCCCGGACGAACCAGTGGAACAGCTCCAGCTCGTGCAGGTGACCCACCAGCAGGTCGTTGGTGACCGTGTCCAGCTCCTCGGTGGCCTCCGCGGCGGCGCGGTGGTCCTCGATCACACCGACGTAGACCTCGTTCAGCGCGCCCAGGTGCTCGATCGCACCGGCCCGGCCGATGGAGTAGTCGTCCCACTCACGCGCGGCGACCAGGGCGCCCGGCGTGCCGACCGGGGCGACACCGAGGGTGGCGATCCGCTCGGCGACCGCGTCGACCATCGCACGCACCTGGTCGACCTGCGGGTCGATCATCTCGTGCACCGCGATGAAGTGCGGGCCGGTGACGTTCCAGTGGATGTGCTTGAGGGTCAGCTGCAGGTCGTTGAGGGCGTTCAGCCGCTGCTGCAGGATCTCGGCGACCTTGGCACCGTCCTCCACGGTGAGCGACGGAACGGTGTACTTCGGCAGTTCGGCACGGGCCATGGTCATCCTCCTGAGGATCTCTGGGAGCGTTCACGACCCACCGTGCCGCCCCGGCCCCGACCCCGCAACCGCAGGTCAGTTGAACCCGATCACCCGGCGGGCGGCCCGGTAGGCGAGCAGTGAGACCCGGCGACCGAGCGCGCCGGGCAGCGTGGCGAGCACCCCGATCGCGCTGCGGCGCACCCGGCGGTAGAGCGTCGGGTCCTCGGCGCGCAGCCGTGCCCACATCCGGTCCCGGTCGGCCAGCGCCTCCGGGGTCCGGGCGCTGAGCGCGATGATCGACGACACCACGCAGATCGCCCGGAAGTAGTGCACCAGATGACCGCGCAGCCGGGGGTCGGTGTGCTCCACGTCGGCGCGCAGCAACTGCTCCTGCAACAGCGCGTTCACCCGCAGCTGCTGATCGAGGCGGCGGACCATCACCGACTCCTGCACCGACTGGCCCTCGCGTCCGATGAAGTACCGGTACAGATCCACGTCCAGGTAGTAGGCCGTGCGCACCCGGGCCAGCGGAACGCAGGCGTAGAGGCTGTCGACGTAGAAGGTGTGCTCCGGCAACCGCAGGCCGACGTCGCGCAGCAGGTCGGTCCGGTAGATCAGGGCGTGCATCATCAGGTACTGCCGTGCCCGCATCCGGCGGGTCTGTCGCCAGGTGAACACCCGGGCGCGGGGGAGCGCGTTGCGGTAGCGGACGACGTGCTTGCGCCGCTTGCCGGTCTTCTCGTACACGACGTTGGACACCAGTAGATCGACCGGCTCGATGACGGCCAGGGTGTCGAGTGCGGCGCGGAATGCCTGCGGGTCCAGCCAGTCGTCGGCATCCACCACCTTGAGGTACCGGCCGGTGGCGTGCGCGATCCCGGTGTTGATCGCCCCGCCGTGGCCGGCGTTCGGCTGCCGGATCAGCCGGACCAGACCCTGGTCGGCGTAGCGCTGTGCCACGGCGGCGGTGCCGTCGGTGGACCCGTCGTCGATCACCAGGATCTCGACCGCCGCGTCGTGGCCGAGCAGGGAGTCGAGGGCTCGTGCCAGGCAGTCGGCGGCGTCGTAGGCGGGGACGACGACGGTCAGCACCGGGTCGGTGGTGGTGCGCGCGCGAGGGGGCAGGGTCCCCAGCGCCACGGACGGGTTCACGGGGAGCTCCTGCAGACACACAGAACGGGACGCTGCACCTTAGCGCAGCGTCCCGTTCGTGGGTGCGGGTCGATCAGCGGTGCGAACGGACCCGTCGGGTCACGCCCCAGGCAGCCGCCAGCAGGCCGAGGCCCAGCACGGCGCTGATCCCGATCTGCCAGTACCGCCAGGCCGGCGGGGTGTAGCTCAGCTCGGCGCCGGTGGCGACACCGTTCATCGCGTTCGAGTTGGCGACCGCGAACAGGATGTTGTGCGTCGCGGTGCGGATGTTCGACACCCCCTCGGCGGAGCTGGTGTCGGCGAGCGACTTCATCGGCTGGAAGGTCAGCATCAGATCGGTGCCGGCCATGATCGCCTGGTCCGGGTACATGAAGTTGTACAGGTTGAAGTCGGTGATCGCGATGCCGTCGAAGCCCCACTCCTCGCGGAGCACATCGGTCATCAGCGCGTGCGAGCCGCCGGCCCAGGTGTTCCCGATCCGGTTGAAGGAGCTCATCACCGCGGTGGCGCCGATCTCCTTGGTGGCCAGGGTGCCCTGGTCGTCGGCCAGGTAGGTCATCTCGGCCGAGGCGTTCTTGATCGGCAGCTCGAACGCCTTGAGGTAGACCTCGCGGATCGTCTGCTCGTCGGCCCAGGTCGCGATGCCGTTGTTGACCCGGTTGGTCTCCTGGTCGTTCAGCGCGAAGTGCTTGAGGTAGGAGTACACGCCCTTGGACGCCGCACCGCTGACCACGCCGGTGGCGAGCTCACCGGAGAGCACCGGGTCCTCGGAGTAGTACTCGAAGTTGCGCCCGGCGAAGGGGGAGCGGTGCAGGTTGACCGCCGGGGCGTACCAGCCGTTGGCGCCGAGGGTCAGCCCCTCGTTGCCGATGGACACGCCCATCTTCTCGGCCAGGTCGACGTTCCAGGTCTGGCCGAGCAGCACCTCGGAGGGGTAGCTGACACCGGAGATCGCGTCGTTGATGAAGGAGCTGAACCCGGCCGGACCGTCGTAGTCGCCGGTGACCTCCTTGACGATCGAGTTGATCGCCCCGGTGTTGTACGCACCGTTCAGGATCACCGAGGTCATCTCCGGCACGGTGAGCTGGTCCAGCAGTGCCTGCCACTGCTCGTCGTCGTAGTCCAGACCGCGCATGTCGATCAGGGTCAGGTCGCCCTCGGCCCCGGTGGTCGGCATGGTGGCGTCGGACGCCTCGGCGGCTGCCTCGGTGTCGTAGGCGTCGAAGGCGGCGACGGTCTCCTCGGAGGCGACCAGGTCGGCGTCGGTCGGCGCGGTCGGGAAGGTCCCGGCGAAGTCGGCCCGGCTCATGGTCCGCGGGTGGCCGTCCTCGCCGGTGAACGCGGCGGTCACGTCGTCGAACTGGTTGGTGACCGGCGCCTGGTCGGACGCGCGGTGGTCCTCGCCGGCGTAGGTGACCGTCTCCTCGACGGTGTAGGTCATCGCGTCGGCGACCACGGTGTGCGAGTCGGAGCGGACGGTGAGCTGGTAGTCACCGGCGTCCAGCACGTAGGCCTGCGCGTCGGCCTGGTCGTAGGAGGCCATGTCCTCGACCGCCAGGTCCAGGGTGAGGGTCTGCGACTCGCCCGGTGCCAGCAGGTCGGTCTTGTCGAAGGCGCCCAGCACCACAGCGGACTTCTCGATGCCGCCCGGGGTGTACGGCGCGGAGTAGTAGAGCTCCACGACGTCCTTGCCCGCGACGTCACCGGTGTTGGTCACCTGGACCTGGGTGCTGATCGTGCCGTCGGACTCGGTGGAGCCCAGCACGTCCCACCGGAAGTCGGTGTAGCTCAGGCCGTAGCCGAAGGGGTACACCACTGCCTGGTCGTAGTCGATGAAACCCTCGGCGGCTGCGGTCTCGTAGTACCGGTAGCCGACGTAGATGCCCTCCTCGTACTGGACGAAGTAGCCGTTGCCGTCCACGCCCTTGCCGGCGTCGGACGCCAGGCCGGAGACGTTCGAGTACTGGTAGGAGCCGATGTTCTGGAAGGTCGGGTCCTGGGTGAAGTCGGCCGCGTACAGGTCGACGGTGCGGCCGGAGGGGTTCACCTCACCGGTGAGCACCTGGCCGAGGGCGGCGAAGCCGCTCTGGCCGGGGGAGCCGACCTGGAGCACGGCGTCCACGCCGGTGTCGTCCTGCACGGTGCCCAGCTCCATGCTGGTCGAGGCGTTCACCACGACCACCACGGTGTCGAAGTGGGACTGGGCCAGGGCGATGGTGTCCTTCTCGTCCTGGTTGAGCTCCAGCTGGTGCTGACCGGGGACGTAGTTGTCGTCCCAGCCCTCCATGCTGGTCGCCAGGTCGCCACCCTCACCACCGGCACGACCGATGACGACCACGGCCGCGTCGTCGTAGTCGGCGAAGGAGGCCACCGCCTCGTCGGAGTAGTCGGCGGCGGGCATCTCGCCGATGTTGTAGACCGAGTCGGCGGGCAGGTCCATCACGATGTTGGTGCGCGGGGTGTCGGCGGCGAAGTCGCTCAGCTCGGTGTACACCGCGTCGTTGACCTCGATCCCGGACTCCTCCAGGCCCTGCCGCACGTTGACGGCGCTGCTGGTGTCGGTGGAGCCCGAGCCGGAGCCGCCGTAGATCGGGTCGGCGGCGGCACGCCCGAGCAGGGTCACCTTGAGGTCGTCGCCACCGAGCGGGAGCGCGTCGCCCTCGTTCTTCAGCAGGACGATGCCCTCGGCGGCGATCTCCCGGACCAGCGCGTCGGCCGCGTCCTCGGCCTCGTCGGCGGTCGCGTAGTCGGCCTTCGAGTACTCGGTGTCCCAGTCCTCGGTGCCTTCGGCGTTGGTGATCGTGTACGTGCCGGTGCCCAGCTGGGAGGAGACCCAGTTGGAGAAGATGCCGAGCGCGATGTTCGCCCCGACCACCAGCACCAGGACGACGCTGAGCACGGGGACCCAGATCGCCAGGAACTTCTTGTTGCTCATCGGCTTCCTTGCCGCCCTGTCCGTCACAGCTCTCCTTCGAGTGGGCGCGCGCGGCTGTCGTAGCCGGCGACGTCGGTGTGTGGGCACAGCACAGCCGAGTCACCGCGCGCGGGAGGGGTGTGGTGCACGATCTGTCGGTTCGGGGCCACGATCTGTCGCCGGGCGCGGCTGGCTACACTCGCCCGGATCGGTCGTGTCACCTGGAAGGCTCTGCTCGCATGGATCTGCTCGTCGTCGGCGCCGGGCTGTTCGGACTCACCGTGGCGGAGCGGGCGGCGCAGGCGGGGCTGCGGGTGCAGGTGATCGACCGCCGGACGCACCTGGGCGGCAACGCCTACACCGAGGTCGATCCGGGCACTGGGATCGAGGTGCACCGCTACGGCTCGCACATCTTCCACACCTCGAACGAGCGGGTCTGGGCGTACGTGCGCCGGTTCACCGCCTTCACCGACTACCGGCACCGGGTGTACTCCACGCATGGCGGCACGGTGTACCCGCTGCCGATCAACCTGGGGACCCTGAACCAGTTCTTCGGCACCGCGCTGGGTCCGGACGCCGCCCGCGCCCTGGTCGCCGAGCAGGCGGCCGAGGTGGACGGGTCGCAGGCGTCGAACCTGGAGGAGAAGGCGATCTCGCTGATCGGGCGCCCGCTGTACGAGGCCTTCATCAAGGGCTACACCGCCAAGCAGTGGCAGACCGATCCGCGGGAGCTGCCGGCGTCGGTGATCACCCGGCTGCCGGTGCGCTACGCCTACGACAACCGGTACTTCTCCGACACCCACGAGGGGCTGCCCCGCGACGGCTACCCGGCCTGGTTCGAGGCGATGGCCTCCCACCCGCGGATCGACGTGGCGCTGGGCGTGGACTTCTTCGACCCGTCCCAGCCGCTGCACCAGGCGGCCACCCGCGGGCAGCTGCCGATCGTCTACACCGGACCGCTGGACCGGTACTTCGACCACAGCGCCGGGGTGCTCGGGTGGCGCGGGCTGACCCTGGAGACCGAGGTGGTCGACACCCGGGACTTCCAGGGCACCAGCGTGATGAACTACGCCGACCCCGAGGTGCCCTACACCCGGATCCACGAGTTCCGGCACTTCCACCCCGAGCGCGAGGACCGGCACAGCCAGGAGCGCACGGTGATCATGCGGGAGTTCTCGCACACCGCCGGGCCGCAGGACGAGCCGTACTACCCGGTGGGCACCGCGCAGGACCGGGAACGCCTGGCCGCGTACCGGGAACTGGCGGCCGGGGAACCCCAGGTGCACTTCGGCGGCAGGCTGGGCAGCTACCTCTACCTCGACATGCACATGGCGATCGCGTCGGCACTGGCGCTCTGGGACCGGATGAGCGCTCAGCGCTGACGCCCGTCGGGGGCGGGCAGCAGCACCCGGAGCGAGAACCAGTTGTCGGCGGCGTGCACCGTCATCGAGCCGCCGTACTTCTCCGCCGTGTACCGGATGCTCTTGAGTCCGTAACCGTGGCTGTCCCGGTCGGCGTGCTTGGTGACGATCTGGCCGTCCTCGGTGCGCAGCTCACCGGTGAAGTAGTTCTCCACGGTGAAGACCGTCAACCCGTTCCGGCTGTGCAACGCGAGCTTGACCAGGCGCTTCTCGGTGTCCGGCACCGCCTGCGCGCCCTCGATCGCGTTGTCCAGCGCGTTGCCGACCACCGTGCAGATGTCCATCACCGACAGGAAGTCCAGCGCCTGCCCGTCCGCCACGCAGGTCAGGTCGATGTCCCGTTCGGCCGCCGCCATCGACTTGGTGGTCAGCAGCACGTCCAGCACGCCGTTGCCGGTGCGGGCCTGCTGCTCGTAGGTCTGGACGCTGGCTTCCAGCTCGTCCAGGTAGGTGGCCTGGCGGCCGGGATCCATCTCCGCGCGGATCACCCCGATCTGGTGCTTCAGGTCGTGGTACTTGCGGTTGATCCGGTCCATGCTCCGCTTCGAGACCAGGTACTGGGCGTGCTGGGTGCGCAGGATGTCGTCGATCGCCCGCAGTTCGGCGGCGGCCCGCTGCGCCAGGTGCTGACCCTGCTGGGCGTACAGCGCCACGAAGCCGCACAGGTCGACCAGGGTGCGGATGTAGAAGATCTCCAACCCGAGCCGCCCGCTGAACGGGCTGTTCGCGGTCAGGAAGCTCAGGTTGCTCACCAGGAAGGTCACCCCGGCGATGGCCGCGGCCGACGCCAGGTCGCGCCGGGTGATGTCCAGCGGTGCCTCCGGGCCGAAATGCCGCCGTTCGATCAGCCAGGCCAGGGCGAAGGCGCCCAGGTAGACCAGCGCGAACACCAGCGCCCGCAGCGTCAACGGGTGCCGACCCTCGACGAAGAAGTAGCAGTGCAGCTGCCAGTGCAGGGCGGCGACCAGTTCGGCCAGCACCAGGGCACGGGCGCAGAAGTACCCGGCCTCGCGCACCGTGACCCGGGCCGCCGCCCAGATGGTGCCGAACATGGTGACGACGGCGAGCGCCATGCCGAAGGACCACAGCGCCAGCGGGAAGGTCCCGGCCAGCATCTGCACGCCGATCTGCGCCCCGAGACCCACCGCGAGCACCGGGACCAGCCGCCGCCAGCGCATCCGCTTGCGCAGCAGGAGCACGTAGACCAGGCAGGCGGACCACTCGGCGAAGCCGGTCAGCTCCCGTGGGATGTCCGGCAGCAGTTGGGTGATCACAGCGGCCGCCCGGCCAGGTAGTCGGTGAGTGCGGCGAGGAACGCCTTCTTCCGGGGGCGGCTGATCACCAGGTCATGGCCGCCGACCAACTGGCAGCTGTTCTGCCGCACCCCCTGCACGTGTCGCAGATTCACCAGGTAGCAGGAGTTCGACCGGAAGAACCCGTGCGCACCGAGCTGGCCCTCCAGGGTCTTCAGCGCACCGGTCATCCCGTACATCCCGGCGGTGGTGTGCAGCACGATCCGGTGCTTGACGCTCTCGGCGAAGATCACGTCGGCGACGTCGACCCGGGCCACCCCGCCGTCCACCGGCAGCAGCAGGTACTCGGCGCTGCGGCGGCGGATCCGCTCCAACGACCGGGCGATCTCCTGGGAGAACGGGAAGTAGGCCACCGGCTTGAGCAGGTAGGACAGCGCGTCGACCTCGTAGCCGCGGATCGCGTACTGGGCCATGTTGGTGATGAAGACGATCACCACGTCCCGGTCGACGGCGCGGATGCGCTCGGCGGTGGCGAAGCCGTCCAGCTCGGCCATCTGCACGTCCAGCAGCAGGATGTCGAAGTCCGGCCGGTAGTGCTTGACCACCTGGGCGCCGTCGGAGAACACCCGGACGTCGAACTCCTCGGCGTGCTCGTCCTGATAGCGCCGGAGGTAGCCGACCAGCAGCTGCGCGCTGGCCGGGTCGTCCTCGACGATGCCGATCCGAATCACGGGGTTGGGTCCTCCGACGTCGGGTGCACGCCGGCTGTGCCACCGCGGCTGGTGGCCCACCCCTATGCGTCCGGGCGCCCCGCGATGATAGATGACACGTCAGAGGCGATCGAACGGGTCCCCGCGTTCGTCCAGTCGGGCGATCACCTCGGCGGGGGAGAGCTGGGTCAGGCCGGGCTCGACCTCCGGCCACCAGCGCGGTGCCGCCGCCGCCACCCGTTCGCGCCCGCGCAGCGAGTACGGCGTGATGGTGGTCTTGGCCGGGTGGTTCTGCGACCAGTCGAGCAGCACCTTGCCCCGGCGCAGCTCCTTCTTCTGGGTCGCCACGATCTGCCCCGGGTGGGCGGCGGCCAGCTCGTGCGCCAGGTCGCGGGCGTACTGCCGGATCGTCATCGCGTCCCGCTTGCCGTCCAGCACCGCGTACAGCTGCAGGCCTTTGGACCCGGAGGTGACCGGCACGGTGTCGGTCAGCCCGTCCTCGGCCAGCCGGTCGGCGACCAGGTGGGCGACTCGGGCGCACTCGTCGAGTCCGGCCGGGGCACCCGGGTCGAGGTCGATCACCAGCCGGTCCGGGTTCCGCAGCCCACCGCGCGGGCCGACCCGCCACTGCGGGGTGTGCAGCTCCAGCGCCCCGGCATTGGTCGCCCACACCAGGCCCGCCACGTCGTCCAGGAAGGGCAGGTCGAGTTCCTTGCCCTCGTCCTCCGCACCGGGTGCCGCGCGCAGGGTCTGCCGCCGGAGCCAGGACGGCGCGCCGCGCGGGGTGTTCTTCTCGAAGAACTGCTGGCCACCGACGCCGTCCGGGAACCGGATCCTGGTCACCGGCCGGTCGCGCAGCTGGGCCAGCAGCGGTGCGGCCACCCGGACCACGTAGTCGACCGCCTCGGCCTTGGTGAAGCCGCCGGGGTAGAGCACCTTGTCGAGGTGGGTGAGCTTCACGTCCCGGTCGCCGACCCGGACGATCTGCGGCTGGTCGGTCATCGCTGCTCCCACGGGTCGACGTCGGTGTCATCGCGCACGCCCCGGATCACCGGCTGGCGCAACCGCCCGGTCGGGGTGCGGGCCAGGTAGCGGACATCCACCAGCACCCGGGGTTCGACCCACACGGTGCCACGGCTGTCCTCCGGCGGCAGGTCCTCGGCCAGCGGCGAGCCGTCCCGGCGCAATGGGGCGAGCAGCGCCTGCAGCCCCATCGCGTCGGTGAGGCCCGATCCCGCCTTGCCCAGGTAGCGCAGCTCGCCGTCGGGCCCGGGTGCCGCCAGCAGCAGCGACCCGAGGCGGCCCGAGCCGGTGCTCTCCGGCCGCCAGCCGCAGACCAGGGCGGTGCGGGTGGCACGGTGCACGGCCTTCACCCAGTCCGGGGAGCGTCGGCCCGGCTGGTAGGTCGACCCGGCGCGCTTGGCGACCACCCCCTCCAACCCCTGCTCCCGGGTGGCCTGCCAGAGCAACGCGCCGTCGTCGTAGACCGGCGACAGCGTGACCGGCACCGGCAGGTCGAGCCGTTCCAGCGTCGCCCGCCGTTCGTCCAGCGGGCTGCGGGTCAGGTCCACCCCGTACAGGCTCAGCACATCGAAGACCACGTAGCTGATCGGCAGCCGGGTGCTCAGCCGCAGCGCCCTGGCGCGGTCCCGGACGTGCATCCGTTCGGCCAGGGCGGAGAACGACGGCACCCCGTCCCGCATCGCGACGACCTCCCCGTCCAGCACCGCACCGGGCAACGCGTCCAGGACGTCCAGCTCGGGATAGGCGGCCCGGGCGTCCCGGCCGTTGCGCCCCAGCAGGCGCAGTCGCCCGCCGGTGGTGTCCGCCAGGATGCGCACCCCGTCCCACTTCACCTCGTACCGCCAGCCGGCACCGGCCGGCGGGGCGTCCGGGGGTGTCGCTGCGGTGGCGAGCATGGGCTGCATGGGGCCATCCTGCCCAGAGAACGGACGCTGTCGCGATCCGCCACAGCATCGGCCGCACACGCACCGGAGGGAGTCGACGATGCGCGCGATCTGGAAGGGTGCGGTGGCCTTCGGGCTGGTCAACGTGCCGGTCAAGCTCTACGCCGCCACCGGTGAGCACGAGGTGCCGCTGCACCAGGTGCACCGCACCGACGGCGGCCGGATCCGGTACCGCCGGGTGTGCTCGATCGAGGACGAGCCGGTCGAGATGTCGGAGATCGCCAAGGGCTACGAGACGGACGACGGCCGCCTGGTGGTGCTCGACGACCAGGACCTGGCGCAGCTGCCGCTGACCACCGAGCGGGAGATCGAGGTGCTGGAGTTCGTCCCGGCCGACCAGGTCGACCCGATCCTGCTGGCCAAGACCTACTACCTCGAGCCCGACCGCACCGCCGCCAAGCCCTACGCCCTGCTGCGTGAGGCGCTGGCGACCACCGACCGGATGGCCGTGGTCAAGGTCGCCCTGCGCCAGCGCGAGTCGATGGCGGTGCTCCGGGTCCGCGACGACGTGATCTGCCTGCAGACCCTGCTCTGGCCGGACGAGGTGCGGGCGGCCGACTTCCCGATCCTGGACAACGAGGTGCAGGTCCGCCCGCAGGAACTGGCGATGGCGTCCTCCCTGGTCGAGCAGCTGGCGGGGGACTTCGACCCGAGCGGCTTCGAGGACCGGTACGTGACGGCGCTGGAGTCGGTGATCGAGGCCAAGCTCAGCAACGGCGCGGTGCAGGAGCGGCCCGCCGAGGAGGAGGTCGGTGCGGGCGGCACCGGCGGCGAGGTGGTCGATCTGCTGGCCGCGTTGCAGCGCAGTGTGGAGAAGGCCCGTTCGGCCCGCGGGGAGGACGGCGCTGAGCAGGAGGCCGCGCCCGCGAAGCGGACGAGGAAGCCCGCCGCGAAGAAGGCGACCGGTGCCACCTCGTCCGGCCGGAAGACCGCGGCGAAGGGCACCTCGACGGGCACCTCGACGGGCGCGGCATCGGGCGCGAAGTCGACCGGCTCGAAGTCCACCGCCACGAAGTCGTCCACCGCGAAGTCCACCGCGAAGTCCACCGCGTCGAAGTCCAGTGCTGCGAAGTCCACCGCTACGAAGTCGACGGCGTCGAAGTCCGCCTCGACCGAGGCGAAGCCCGCCACCAAGCGCGCGGCCGGCAAGACCGGCACGAGCACGACGTCCACCCGCAAGCCCGCCGTGAAGCGCGCCTCCTGATCCATGGCGACCCGCACCCACCCGGTCCCCGAGCCCGAGCTGCCCGCCACCGTCGCCGCCGCCCTGCGCCGCGCCGCCTACCTGCTGGAACGCGGCGGTGCCACCTCCTACCGCTCGGAGGCGTTCCGCGCGGCGGTGGCGGCCCTGGAACCCCTGGACGCACACGAGCTGGCCCAGCGGGTGCATGCCGGGACGTTGACCGAGCTGCCCGGCGTCGGATCGCGCACCGCCGAGGTCGCCACCGCCGCGGCCACGGGTGGTCCGCAGCCCTATCTCGACGACCTGGCGGCGAAGTACCCCGAGGACGAGCTGGATGGTGCGGCGGCAGCCCTCCGCGCGGCGCTGGTCGGCGACCTGCACGCGCACTCCGAGGCCTCCGACGGTGCCACCCCGATCCAGGAGATGGTGCTGGCGGCGATGGAGCTCGGCCACCGCTACCTGGCGATCACCGACCACTCGCCGCGGCTCACCATCGCCTCCGGCCTGTCCCCGGCACGATTGCGCGCTCAGCTGAACCAGATCGAGGCGTTGAACGCCGCCATCGCCCCGTTCCGGGTACTGACCGGCATCGAGGTCGACATCCTGGACGACGGGTCCCTGGACCAGGAGCCGGAGCTGCTGGACCGGTTGGACGTGGTGGTCGCCTCGGTGCACTCCAAGCTGCGGATGGACGGCGCCGCGATGACCCGGCGGATGCGGGCGGCGGCGGCCAACCCGCGGGTCGACGTGCTCGGGCACTGCACCGGGCGGCAGCTGACCGGGTCGCGCAAGCGTCCTGCCAGCACATTCGATGCCGAGGCGGTGTTCGCCGACTGCGCAGAGCACGGGGTCGCGGTGGAGATCAACTGCCGCCCGGACCGCCTGGATCCGCCGCACGAGCTGCTGGCGATCGCGGTCGACGCCGGGTGCCACTTCACCATCGACACCGACGCGCACGCACCCGGTCAACTGGCCTGGCAGGGGGTCGGCTGCCGGCGCGCGGCGGAGCACGGGATCGGGCCGGACCGGGTACTGAACGCCTGGGACACGGACACCCTGATCGACCACCTGAGTGCCCGCCGGTGAGACACGCCGATCCGCGTCATTGCACGGCAGGGGCCTCATCCCGTTATGGTCTTGGCCGTCGGACCGCCGAAATCCCGCCCTGTGGGGTCACCGGCGCGCACCGATCACCTCGACCATTCCACAAGGAGCACATCCGTGAGCGTGAACCGCACTGAGCTCGTCCAGGCCATCGCCGGTAAGGCCGGTCTGACCAACACCGCCGCCGACGCGGCCCTCAAGGCCTTCCAGGAGGTCCTGGTCGAGCAGCTGTCCGCGGGCGAGTCGGTGACCATCCCGGGTCTGTTCGCTGTCTCCCGCGCCGAGCGCGCCGCCCGTACCGGCATCAACCCGCAGACCGGCGAGCCGCTGGACATCCCGGCCGGCTACCGGGTGAAGATCACCGCCGGCTCCGCCCTGAAGCGCGCCGTCGCCAAGTGATCCGAGGCCCGGAATCCCGGGCCGCGTAGCACTGTTCACGAGCCGGGGACCCGTTGGGGTCCCCGGCTCGTGGCCTACCATGGTGGGCCGTTCCACCGGCAGAGAGAGGAACCCGATGGCCGTCGTCCAGCGCACCACCCGTCAGCGGACGGAGATCCTGTCCCTGCTCGACGACCTGGACGAGTTCCGCTCCGCCCAGCAGCTGCACGACCTGCTCAAGGCGCAGGGCTCCACCACCGGACTGGCGACGGTCTACCGCGCGGTACAGACCCTGGCCGAACAGGGTGAGGTCGACGTGCTGCGCTCCCCGGAGGGCGAGTCGGTCTACCGACGCTGTGAGCGCCGCAGCCACCACCACCACCTGATGTGCCGGTACTGCGGCACCGCGGTCGAGATCGACGGCCCCGGCGCCGAGACCTGGGCGGACCAGGTCGGCGCCAGCCACGGTTTCTCCGACGTGGCGCACACCATCGAGCTGGTCGGCACCTGCGCCGACTGCCGCGCGAAGCTCGCGGCGGGTCAGGACCCCACCGCCTGACCGGGCAGAATGTGCGGGTGGACATCCTGCACGATCGTGACGCCCGGACCTTCGCCTCCGACAACTACGCCGGGGTGCACCCCGAGATCCTGGCCGCGCTGGCCAGCGCCAACGACGGCCACCAGCGCGCCTACGGTGCGGACGTCTACACCGAGCGCCTGCAGGAGGTGCTCCGCGGCCACTTCGGCGACACCGCCGTCGGCTACCCGGTGTTCAACGGCACCGGCGCGAACGTCCTCGCCCTGCAGACCATGCTGCCGCGCTGGGGCGCGGTGATCTGCGCCGAGACCGCCCACATCAACACCGACGAGAACGCCGCACCGGAGCGGATCGGCGGCATCAAGCTGCTGACGGTCCCGACCCCGGACGGCAAGCTCACCCCCGAGCTGATCGACCGGCACGCGCACGGCTTCGGCGACCAGCACCGCGCCCAGCCCGGCGTGGTGTCGATCACCCAGACCACCGAGGTCGGCACGCTCTACACCCCGCAGGAGATCGCCGCGATCACCGCGCACGCGCACGGCCTGGGCATGCGGGTGCACGTCGACGGTGCCCGGCTGGCGAACGCCGCCGCCGCGCTCGACCTGCCGATGGGTGACTTCACCACCGACGTCGGCGTGGACACCATCAGCCTGGGCGGCACCAAGAACGGTGCCGTGTTCGGGGAGATCGTCGTGGTCCTCGACCCGGAGGCCACTCCGGGCATCGCCTACCAGCGCAAGGTCGACATGCAGCTGGCCTCCAAGATGCGCTTCGTGTCCGCGCAGTTGGTGGCGCTGTTCGAGGGCGACCTGTGGCTGCGGTCGGCGCGGCAGGCGAATGCGATGGCGGCCCGGCTGTCCGCGGCCGTCGCCGACATCCCCGGCGTCCGGCTCACCCAGCCCACCCAGTCGAACGGGGTGTTCGCCGCCCTGCCCGCCGGTGCCGCCGACCGTCTGCGGGAGAACGCGGCGTTCTTCTACGACTGGAACCGCGCCACCGGCGAGGTGCGGTGGATGTGCGCCTTCGACACCACCGAGCAGGACGTCGACACCTTCGCCGCCGCAGTCCGCGCCGCCGTCTGACCCCGCGCCCCCTGCACGCACTCCGCTCCGCCCTGCACGTGCCTTCCGCCCCCGCCGAGACTACGGAAAGCAACGCTTCTCGACCCTGAATGCGACTGTTTCCGTAGTCTCGGCGGCACCGGGGCGCACGAAGGGGCGCTTCCCGGGAGGGAAGCGGCCCTTCGGGGCGTGCGGGTCAGTAGCGGTCGCGGGCCGGAGCGCGGCGCGGGCCGGACTCGTGGCGTCGCGCGCCACCCTCGCGGTGCTCACGACGCGGGCCCTCGGTGCCACGCGACCCGGCCGGACCACCGCGGCTCGGACGCGGACCGGAGTCGGTCTGGATCCGCAGCGGACGGCCGGCGACCCGGGCGCGCCCGATCCGGTCGAACGCCTCCGGGCTGAGGCCACCGGGGATCTCCACCAGCGAGAAGCTGCTGAAGATGTCGATCTTGCCCAGGTCCTGCCCGGTCAGGCCGCCCTCGTTGGTCAGCGCGCCGACGATCGCACCCGCCTGCACGCCGTGGTTACGCCCGACGGCGACCCGGTAGCGCAGGCCACCGGTCGGACGGGAGGCGTTGCGGGGACGGGCCGGACGGTCAGCGTGGTCGGCGCCGCCGCCCCGCAGGGTGGCACGGGACAGGGCGTCGTCCATGTCGTCGCCCTGCTCGCTGCGCGGCAGCGGTCCCTCGTCGCCGACGGCCAGCGCCGCCAGGGTCGCGACCATCTCGATCGCGTCCAGCTCGGGGTGCTCGGCCAGGAAGTCGGCGGCGGCGGTGCGGTACAGGCTGAGCCGGTCCTTCGCCTGCCGGGCCGGGATCCGACCGAGCAGCTGGGCCACCTTGTGCGCGGAGACGTCGGCAGGGGAGGGGATCTGCACCTGCTCCAGCGTCTGGCGCGTGGTGCGCTCGATCGACCGCAGCTTGCCGTTCTCGTTCGGGGTGACGAAGGTCAGCGCCTCACCGGTGCGGCCGGCGCGGCCGGTCCGGCCGATCCGGTGCACGTAGGCCTCGGGTTCGCCGGGCACGTCGAAGTTCACGACCAGCCCGATCCGCTCGATGTCCAGGCCTCGGGCCGCGACGTCGGTGGCGACCAGCACGGAGATCGCACCGGAGCGCACCCGCTCGACGATCTTCTCCCGGTCGCCCTGGGCCACGTCACCGGAGATGTACGCGGCGGCGACACCGCGCTCGACCAGGGAGACCGCGACGTCCTCCGCGGCGGACCGGGTCCGGACGAAGACGATCGCCGCCTCGGCCTCGGTCACGGCGAGCACGCGGGCCAGCGCACCGGCCTTGTGCCGGAACGGGACCACGGCGTAGGTCTGACGGACCGAGGCCACGGTCGACGACTGCCGAGCGACCTGGATCGCGACCGGGTCGGTCAGGTGGTCGTTGGCGACCCGGCGGATCTGCGGCGGCATGGTGGCGGAGAACAGCGCGACCTGACGCTCCTTCGGCGCCTGGGAGGCGATCCGGTCGACGTCCTCGGCGAAGCCCATCCGCAGCATCTCGTCGGCCTCGTCCAGCACCAGGAACTTCACCGCGTCCAGCGACATGGTGCGACGCTCGAGGTGGTCGATGACCCGGCCGGGGGTGCCGACGACGACCTGGGCACCACGCTTGAGGGCGCGGGCCTGCGGCAGGAACGGCGAACCGCCGTACACCGAGACGACCTCCAGGCCGTCGATGCCCGCGGCGAAGGAGCTGAGCGCGTCGGCGACCTGCTGGGCGAGCTCGCGGGTCGGCGCGAGCACCAGGGCCTGCACCTCCGGCAGCTCCGGGTCGACGGCGGCCAGCAGCGGCAGGCCGAAGGCGGCGGTCTTGCCGGTGCCGGTCTGAGCGACACCGGTGATGTCGCGGCCGGACAGCAGCGCCGGGATGGCCTCCGCCTGGATCGCGGTCGGCGTGGTGAAGCCGAGGGAGGTGACGGCGTCCAGCAGGGTCGCGGGCAGACCCAGATCGGCGAAGGTCACCTCGGCGGCGGAGTCGGTGGTGGGCAGGGCAGGGTCAATGACAGTCATGCATCAGCCTTCATCGGGGGGAGACGGCGTCGGTGTGGCCGGGTCGGCTCGTCACCAGTCGCGTCTTCCCCACACCCACATCGAGGCACTCAGCTGGCCTCAGCACACGCACACGGGATTTGCGACGGACTCCGTCAGGAGCCATCAGTCTAGACCCCCGCCCGTCCGCGGTCACCGTGACCTCAGCCACGCAGCCCCAGGCGACCGGCCTCGATGGCGGGGCAGCGGTCCATCACCACGTCCAGTCCCGCCGCCTCGGCCCGGTCGGCCGCCGCCTGGTCGATCACGCCGAGCTGGAGCCACACCGCCTTCGCCCCGATCGCGATGGCCTGATCCACCACGGCACCGGCCAGGCCGGCGTTCACGAACACGTCCACCACGTCCACCGGCACGTCGATCTCGGCCAGGCTCCGCACGCCGGGGGAGTCGTGCACCGTCTCCGCCCGGGGATGCACCGGGACGATCCGGTGCCCGAGTCCGCGCACCAGGGCCGACACCCCGTAGGCGGCGCGGGCGGTGTTGGTGGACAGTCCGACCACCGCCCAGGTGCCCGGAGTGGTCAGCAGACGCTCGATGGTCGCCGGATCGTTGCGCATCGCACCAGAAAAGCACGTCAGGTGCTCCACCACCTGCCGCGCCCGGATACGATGACCGCTGGTCCACACCGCGAACAGCCGACAAGGGGAGGTGCCGTGGCGCAGCCCGAGATCAGCGACCGCGTGTGGACGATCCCCAACGTGATCAGCTTCATCCGGCTGCTGATGGTGCCGGTGTTCGCGGTGCTGATCTTCCGGGGGCACGACGGCTGGGCGCTGGTGGTGCTCGCCGGCTCCGGTGCCAGCGACTGGCTGGACGGCGTGCTCGCGCGTCGCCTCGGCCAGGTCTCCCGGCTCGGACAGGTGCTCGACCCCGCCGCCGACCGGCTGTTCATCCTGGTGACGCTGCTCGGCCTGGCGATGCGCGGCGTGGTGCCGTGGTGGCTGGTCGGGGTGCTGCTGGCCCGGGAGCTGATGCTCTTCGTGCTGCTGCTCCTGCTCGCCCGCCGCGGCTACGGTCCGTTGCAGGTGCACCTGGCGGGCAAGGCCGGGACCTTCGCGCTGCTCTACGCCTTCCCGCTGCTGCTGCTCGCGCACTGGGGCGGCGTGGTCGGTGACCTGGCATCGGTGTTCGGCTGGGCCTTCGCCTGGTGGGGGATCGTCCTGTACTGGTTCGCCGGGCTGCTCTACGTCCGCCAGGCGTGGCCGTTGATCATGCGCGACGACGCCCGCCCGGTCACCGTCTGATCGTGGCGGCTCCGCGACGCAGGGACGCCTCCATGTCGGTGCTGACCGACGTGATGCGCAACCCCCTGGACCCGGGGTACCGGGCCGCCGCCGACCGGCGTGCCCGGGAGGGCCACCCGCCGCGGCACACCCGGTGGGGGACTGCCGCCGTCGCCGTGCTCGCGGTGGCCCTCGGCGCCGCCTTCACCTGGTCGGTCGTGGCGCTGCGCGCTCCGCAGCCGGGTGCGCTGGCGGCCCGCGAGGTGCTGGCGCAGCAGATCACCGAGCGCACCGACGAGCTCGACCGGTTGCGCACCGAGAGCACCAGCCTGCAGTCGGAGATCGACGCGTTGCAGTCGGCGGCGCTGTCCGGGTCGGACTCCCCGCTGCTGGACCAGCTGGCCGCCGACCAGCTGAGCACCGGCACGGTGGCGGCCACGGGTGCGGGACTGCGGATCACGCTCAGCGACGCGGAGACCGACGACCCGGAGACCGACCTGGACTCCCGGGTGCGCGACTCCGACCTGCAGACCCTGGTCAACGGGCTCTGGGCCGCCGGGGCCGAGGCGATCGCGGTGAACGGTCAGCGCCTGACCACCACCACCGCGATCCGCACCGCGGGGGACGCGATCCTGGTCGACGTGGTGCCGCTGGTCGGCCCGTACACCGTGGAGGCGATCGGCGATCCGCAGGGGATGCAGACGGCGCTGGCGCGGTCGACCGCGGGGCAGTTGCTCGCGGTGCTGCAGTCCACCTACTCGATCGGCGTCCAGCTGAGCGGCCAGCAGGAGCTGCACCTGCCCGGCGCCGCCGCGCCCACCCTGCGCTCGGCGACCCTGCCGCCGGGTGTGTCGGTGCTGCAGGACCCGGCTGGCACACTGAACACCCCCGACGCGGAGGAGAGCTGAGTGATCGCCGTCATCGGACTGGCCCTGGGCGTGATCGCCGGACTGGTCTTCCACCCGACCATCCCGGCGGAGTTGCAGCCGTACCTGCCGATCGCCGTGGTCGCCGCCCTGGACGCGCTGTTCGGTGGTCTGCGCGCGGTGCTGGACGGGATCTTCGACGACCGGGTGTTCCTGGTGTCCTTCCTGTCCAACGTGGTGGTCGCGGCGCTGATCGTCTTCCTCGGCGACCAGCTCGGCGTCGGGTCGCAGCTGTCCACCGGTGTGGTGGTCGTGCTCGGCATCCGGATCTTCTCCAACGTCGCGGCGATCCGCCGACACCTGTTCAAGGCATGAGCCCGGACCAGGACACCCCGCCGCAACCCGCCCCCGAGGTCGCCACCCGGTCGGCGCGGGACGGCTGGCGCACCCTCGCGCACGCGCTGCGGCCCCGGGCCACCCGTGCGCAGCTGATCACCGGCCTGCTCTGCGCGCTGCTGGGCTTCGCGATCGCCCTCCAGGTCAGGTCGACCGGTGAGGAGTCGCTGACCACGATGCGGCAGTCGGAGCTGGTCAGCCTGCTCGACCAGACCACCCGGCAGGCGGATCAGCTCGCCGACCAGGTCGCGGATCTGGAACAGACCCGGCAGGACCTGCGTTCCGGCTCGACCAGCCAGGAGGCGGCATTGGAGAGTGCCACCCGGTCGGCGGCGGCGCAGGGCATCCTCTCCGGGCGACTGCCCGCCCAGGGGCCGGGGGTGGCGATCACCGTCAACGACCCGAGCGGGTCGGTGTCGGCGCTGACCCTGCTGAACCTGTTGGAGGAGCTGCGCAACGCCGGGGCCGAGGCCGTGCAGTTCAACGACCAGCGGATCACCGCCACCAGCCCGATCGTCGGCACCAGCTCCGGGATCGAGGTCAACGGAGTGCGACAGGAGCCGCCGTACCGCTGGTTCGCGATCGGCGACCCGGACACCATGGCGACCGCGATGGCGATCCCCGGTGGGGCGATCGCCAAGGTGCAGATCGACGGTGGAACCGCCCAGGTCGACAAGCAGGACCTGCTCCAGATCACCGCGCTGCGCACGCTGAGCACCCCGCAGTTCGCCACCCCGGAACCGGATCCACAGGGCTGATCGGCGCGCGCGGGGTGTGCGTGACCCCCGTCGCCGCATAGGCTGTCCGCCAGGACCCCGGCGCAGGTCGGGGCACGAAAGTGACGCATCCACGCTGGGAGGTGGCATGAGCGAGGAGCAGCAGGTGCCCGGGGCATCCGGGTCCGGCGCGCAGAACGGGCCAGTCGCCGGCAGGCCCGAGGACACCACGCTCGCCTTCGGCAGCATCGGGCCGTTGGACGGCGAGCCGGTCGCCCTGGGCCTGACCGCCGAGCAGTCCGCCGCCGTGCAGGCGCTGCCGCGCACCTCCGCGCTGCTGGTGATGCAGCGGGGCGGCCCCGGATCCGGCGCGCGCTTCCTGCTGGACGCCGACCGCACCGTCGCGGGACGCAGCACCGACGCCGACATCTTCCTGGACGACGTGACGGTCTCCCGCAAGCACGCCGAGTTCGTGCGTGAGCTGGACGACTTCGTGGTCCGGGACATCGGCTCGCTGAACGGCACCTACGTCAACCGGGAGCGGATCGACGCCGTCGTGCTCCGCCCGGGGGACGAGGTCCAGATCGGCAAGTTCCGGATGACGTTCCACCCGAGCCCGGCGGCGCACCGCGGCTCGACCGACTCCTGATGGCAGCACGCCCGGCACGGGTTCCGGAACCGGAGTCCGCGCCGCAGGCCGCTGAACAGCCGGCGGCCGCCGGTGCCTGGCCGCGTGGGCTGTCCCGGGCCGCCACGATGCGGATCTCCGACGTGCTGGCCGCCCTGCGGGTCGAGTTCCCGGCGGTGACCAACTCCAAGCTGCGCTTCCTGGAGGAGCAGGGCCTGGTGGACCCGGTACGGACTCCGGCCGGCTACCGGCAGTACAGCCCGGCCGATCTGGAGCGCCTGCGCTTCGTGCTGCGCGAGCAGCGTGACCGCTACGTCCCGTTGAAGGTGATCGGCGAGCGGTTGGCCGAGCTGGACGCCGGGGTCGCCGACGAGCCCGCACCGGCTGCCCGGGTGGTGGCCGAGGACGGCGTCGTGCGCCAGGGACCGGGCGACGGTCGGTACACGGTGGCCGAGCTGGCCGCCGAGGTCGGGGTCGAGCAGTCCGTGGTGGCCGACCTGGTCGCCGCGGGCGTGCTGCGGCCCTCGGCCTCCGGACACCTGGACGCCTGGGCCAAGGAGGTGGTGGCCGCCGCCGCCGCCCTCGCCGAGCACGGCGTGCAGGCCCGGCACCTGCGGACTTTCCGCACCGCCGCCGACCGGCAGATCGACCTGGTGGAGACCGTGGTCGCGCCGTGGCGCGGCCAGAACGCCCCCTCCTCGCAGGGCCGGGCCAGCACCACCGCCGCCGAGGTGGGGGAGCTGTGCACCCGCTTGCACACCGCACTGGTCCGCGGTGGGGTCGCCGGTCTGACGGACTGAGCTGCGGCAGCGCCGGTCGTGTCGAGCGGCGCGGGCGCACCCGCCGTAGCGTGAGAGCCATGGACGACGATCTGGTCGAGGTGGAGGTGCTGGGCGTACGCCGGCACCCCGATGACGAGGAGCTGGTCGTCCTCCTGCTGGAGCCGATCGGCGAGCTGGTGGTGCCGATCTCGATCGGCCCGGTGGAAGCGGCGGCCATCGCCACCGCCCAGGCGGGGATCGTCCCGCCGCGGCCGATGACCCACGACCTGCTGCGATCGGTGCTCAACACCCTGCACACCCGCCTCACCCGGGTGGAGATCACCGAGCTGTCCGGCGGCATCTTCCACGCCGCGCTGGTGCTCGGCGAGGAGGAGCGGGTGGATGCCCGGGCATCGGACGCGCTGGCGCTGGCCGTGCGGATGGACTGTCCGGTGCTGTGCGCCGTCGACGTGCTCGCCCAGGCGGGGGTGGAGGCGCAGGTCACCGAGGTGCCGGAGGGGTCGGCCGTCGAGTCCGAGGACGAGGTGGAGCGGTTCCGCGAGTTCCTCGATCAGGTGGAACCAGAAGATTTCGACGACGGCGGCGCGTCGCCTGCGCCGGACGCCGAGAACCGGTAGCTTCAACCTCAGGTCGAAGGTAAGACTCGCCGACGGCGACACGCTCTGGACGTCCAGGTCAGCGGTCGTTGACCGTGTCAGCCCCCCGGCCTAGCGTTCACATCAGACGTACCGCGACAGCCGCGGTTCGATACCTCGGAGGCACCCGTGACCGGCACCGAACAGACGGCTGACGCCGCCGGCAGCATCCCGCAGCGGGCGCAGGGCCTCCTGTTCGGCGACGAGCTGCCCGACCTGGACACCGCCTCCGGCTACCGCGGTCCGACCGCCTGCCGCGCCGCGGGGATCACCTACCGGCAGCTCGACTACTGGGCGCGCACCGGGCTGGTCGAGCCCACCGTGCGACCCGCCCACGGCTCCGGCACCCAGCGGCTGTACTCCTTCCGCGACATCCTGGTGCTCAAGGTGGTCAAGCGACTGCTGGACACCGGCGTCTCGCTGCAGCAGATCCGGGCCGCCGTCGGTCACCTGCGCGAGCGCGGGGTCGACGACCTGGCGCAGATCACCCTGATGTCCGACGGCGCCTCGGTCTACGAGTGCACCTCCGCCGACGAGGTGATCGACCTGGTGCAGGGCGGTCAGGGCGTCTTCGGCATCGCCGTCGGTCGGGTCTGGCGCGAGGTCGAGGGCTCGCTGGCCGAGCTGCCCACCGAGCGGGTGGACGACCAGCCCGCCGTCGACTCCCCGCAGGATGAGCTCGCGGCCCGGCGCGCAGCCCGGCGCAACGCGGGCTGAACCTCTGTCCTCCGCCCTCGGTCCCCACGTGGGGCCGGGGGCGGAGCTGTCTCCGGGCGAGTCGGTCGGGCGGCGGCGTGGGTGCCCTCCCGGTCGTGGCGGCTCGCGATGGTGTGCGGGGTTGGTGCACGGTCGGTGACGTCGGTCCGGGTTCTCGGCCGATTCCCAGACTGCCGACCTAGCGTCGCCGGAACCTCCCGCCGCGTCGCCCCAGGAACCGCCGATGTCCACGCTCACCGTCCCCGCCCCGCTCCGCGCCCCGCGCTCCGCCCGCTGGTCGGCCGTCCTCGGCGTGGGCGGGATCGGCGTCCAACTGCTCGGCCTCGCCCTGCTCGCGCTGGCCCGGGGTCAGACCCGCTACGGCGTCGCGGTGACGGTGGTGACCGCCGGGGTACTGGCGGGGGTGGGCGCCCTGTTCTGCGGCGGGTGGTGGCTGCGGCGGCTGCGCCGTCGGGCCCGGGTGCTGCGCGCGCAACGACCGTCCCGGCCCACGGGGATCCGTGCGGCCCGGCGCTCCGAACAGCGGCTGGTCTGGACCGGGATGCTGGCCGGGCTGCTCTCCGCCGGCTGGTGGATCCCGGTGTTCGCGCTCGGACTCGGCTGGGTCCTGGTCGGGTCCTGACCGGCGGCGCGGGTGCGCTCGCGCAGAACGCGAGCCGGGAGGGCGTCGGTGGGAGCCGGGAGCCGGGAGCCGTGAGGAGTCGATCAGGTCCGGGGTGCGCGCAGGGCCCGGTCGAGCAGCTGGTCGAAGGTCGCCGCCAGCTCGCGGGCGCCCTGACCCGGCCAGGCATGCACCGGTTGCGCCGCACCCTGCGCCTGCTGCAACGCCGCCCGCTCCGGCACGAACGGGGTGAGCACCAACGGTCCGTACAGGCCGCTCAGCTCCTCCAGCCGGAACGCCTGCTCGGTGGAACGCGCCTTCACCCGGTTCACCACCACCCCCAGCGGCTGCAACTGCCCGGCCGGGCCACGGCGCAGCTCGTCGATGGTGCGCATCGCCCGGCCCACCGCGGTCACCGCGAACAGGCCCGGCTCGGTCACGACCACCGCCCGGTCGCAGGCGGTCAGCCCGGTCCGGGTCAGGCCGCCCAGCGACGGCGGGCAGTCCACCAGCACCAGGTCGTAGGAGTTCAGCCAGGCCAGCGCGAACCGGAGCCGGTCGAGCTCCCGGGTGCTGCCGTCGTGGCCGTAGCCGTCGTGCCGAGCGGAGTCCGCCGAACCGACCAGCACGTCCAGCCCCTCGTCGGCCCACGCGCTGGCGGCGATCGCCTGGGTCAGGGTCTCGATCCCGGGCTGGTCCAGGACCTCGGCCACCGTCCCCGCGGCGGGCGCGGCGGCCAGTGCCAACGTCGAGTCACCCTGCGGGTCGAGGTCGACGACCAGGGTGCGCAGACCACGCTCCAGCGCGGCGGACGCCAGGCCGAGCGTGACGGACGTCTTACCGACGCCGCCCTTCAGCGAACACACTCCGAGGACCAGCACCCCCGTACCGTATCCGCCCTGGCCCGGGGAGTGCGCAGCCCGGTCGACGGACGGGCCGCGCCGGGCGATCCTGTCGTCATGACGACCATCACCGCCTGGGGCCACGCCTGCCTGTCCTTCGACCGCGACGACCACCGGCTGGTGATCGACCCGGGCACCTTCTCCGACCTGGGCGTGCTGGACACCGCGGAGGCGATCCTGATCACCCACGACCACGTCGACCATCTGGCGGTCGACCCGGTGGCGGCAGCGGTGGCCGAGCGGGACGACCTGCGCCTGTGGGGGCCGCGATCGGTGGTCGAGCAGGTGGTGGAGGCCGGCGCCCCGGCGGCACGGGTGCACCAGGTCGGCGCCGGAGACGACTGGGTGGCGGCCGGATACTCGGTGCGGGCGATCGGCCACGACCACCGGGAGATCCACGCCGATCTGCCGGTGCCGGAGAACGTCGGCTACCTGATCGACGACGTGGCCTTCCACCCCGGCGATGCGCTCACCGAACCGGGGGTGCCGGTCGAGCTGCTGTTCGTCCCGGTCGCAGCGCCCTGGCTCAAGCTCGGGGAGGCGATCGACTACGTGCGGGCGGTGCGGCCCCGGCTCGCGGTCCCGATCCACGACGCGATCCTGTCCGAGGCCGGCAAGGGGCTGTCCGACCGGATGGTGGGCGGGCTGGGCGGTGCGGGGGAGTACCGGCGCCTGGAGGTGGGCGACACCCTCGACCTGGGGTGAACCCGCGCTACCGTGACAGCCCGATCCCCGTCCCGAGGAGCCAGCATGTCGGCACGACCGTCCGCCAAGGCACTGATCACCACCGGCCTCTGCCTGCTCGGCGGCTCGCTGCTGTTGCAGGGCGTGTACCTGCTGGTGCAGAACGCCGCCCTGGGCAGCTACTACGGCTACGGCTACGGATTCGGCTGGGGTGCGCTGAGCCTGTTCAGCACGGTCATCTCGCTGGCCGGGTACACCGGCGCCGCGATCCTGGCCGCCGGGCTGGTGGTGAAGTCGCTGACCTCGGCCGGTCGCATGGGAGCAGGCGGCGGGGTGGGCTCGACCGGTGCTGGTCTGTACGGCCCGGGTGCCGGGGGCCAGGTTCCCCCGGGCACCGCGCCGCAGCAGCCGGGTGGGTACGGCGCCAGTGGGTACCCCGCGCCGGGTGGCTACCAGGGGCCCAGCGGGTACCCGGGATCGGCCGGGAACCAGGCGTCGGGCGGATACCCGGGTGCGGGTGATCACCAGGGCGCGGGTGGCTACCACGCCCCGAGCGGATACCAGGTGCCGAGCGGATACCAGGCGCCGAGCGGCTACCCGGGCTCGGGCGGCCACCAGGGTGGACAGCCCGGCACCGGGCAGTACCCCGGTTCGGGGCAGCACAGCCAGCAGGGCCAGCAGAGCCACGACTCGACGGGCACCGACCCGAACGCCCAGGGTCAGCGCTGACCCCCGGGGCCGTGCTCCCGCCACCGGGCCCGCGTTGCTGAGACCGGCGTCAGCTCACTCGTCGGCGAGGGGGCGGGACATCAGCCAGGTGGACAGCGGCTGCCGAGCGGTGATCGGGGTCGAGTAGACCCGGTCGCCGACCACGATCTCCGCGTCGGCCGGGGCCGGGCTGCCGAGCAGGGCCGCCATCAGGTTGCCGATCGTCCCGCGCACCCGTGCTCGGCGGCGCACCCGGCCCGCGAGCACCTCGGTGACCAGTGCCACCACGTCGGCGCGCGGCACGTCGAAGTCCGCTGTGGTCTCCACCAGGACGGTGTCGCCGCCGTCCGTGTGCAGCTGGACCTCCACCTCCGGGGTGCCGGGGAACGACACGATGGTCAGGTCCGGGTCGGCACCCTGATCGGCCTCCTGCCACGGGTCGGACTCCGGAACCGGCGCCGGGGTGCGGTCGTGTGCCACACCAGCTGCCCACAGCGCTCGGACGGTGGCCTGCGTGTTGTCGTCGATCGGCATGGGACCCATCGTGGCGGACCGCGCTGGGTGCGGGCGACATGTCGCCGTGGAAGCGCTGCCATGATGGCTCCATGCAGATCATCAGCGCCGATGTCGTCGTCACCAGCCCGGGCCGCAACTTCGTCACCCTGAAAGTCACCACCGACGAGGGGGTCACCGGACTCGGCGACGCGACGCTGAACGGGCGGGAGCAGGCGGTGGTCGCCTACCTGCGCGATCACCTGGCACCGCTGCTGATCGGCACCGATCCGCACCGGGTCGAGCACACCTGGCAGTCGCTGTACCGCGGCGCCTACTGGCGACGCGGACCGGTCACGATGGCGGCCATCGCGGCGGTGGACATGGCGCTGTGGGACATCAAGGCGAAGACCGCGGGCTTGCCGCTGTACCAGCTGCTGGGTGGGGCGTCCCGGGATCGGGTGCGCACCTACGGCCACGCGAACGGCCGGGACATCCCGGAGCTGCTCGACTCGGTGCGGGCGCGGCTGGCCGAGGGGTACCCGGCGGTCCGGGTCCAGACCGGCGTGCCCGGCCTGCAGCGGGTCTACGGCGTGCACCAGGGCACCGCGATCGCCGCCGAGGTGGATGGCATGCGGATCGACCAGCTCGCCCGCCCGATGGAGGAGGACTGGGACACCGCCGCTTACCTGCGGCACGTGCCGACCATCCTGGAGGCGGTGCGCAGCGAGTTCGGTGCCGAGCTGCCGCTGCTGCACGACGCCCACCACCGGCTCAGCCCGCAGGAGGCCGCCCGGCTTGCCAGCACCGTGGAACGCTACGACCTGTTCTGGCTGGAGGACCTCACGCCGGCGGAGAACCAGGCGTCGCTGCGGCTGGCCCGGCAGCACAGCACCACCCCGTTGGCGATCGGCGAGGTGTTCAACACCGTCTTCGACTACCAGACGCTGATCGACGAGCACCTGATCGACTACGTGCGGTCGGCGGTGACGCACTTCGGTGGGGTGACGCCGCTGCGCAAGCTGGTCGACTACGCCGGGCAGCACCAGATCCGCACCGGCTTCCACGGACCGGAGGACATCTCGCCGGTGGGGATGGCGGCGCAGATCCACCTCGACCTCGCGGTGCACAACTTCGGCATCCAGGAGTACAGCGGACACACCGAGCTGACCCACCGGGTGTTCCGGCACGGCTACACCTTCACCGACGGGTACCTGCACCCCGGTGACCTGCCCGGCCTCGGGGTCGAACTGGATGAGGAGCTGGCGGCCGCCCATCCGTACGTGCCCGCCTACCTGCCGGTGAACCGTTTGCTGGACGGCAGCGTCCACGACTGGTGAGTCACAGCGGCGACCCGGCGAGCCCGACCACCGGGTGCCGCACTGGGTGAAAGGACGGGCGATTGCGGGTGGTTTGCCTACAGATGTGGGTGCATGGGGTCGATGGGAGGGGGACCGGGAGAGTCCTGGTGTCCGGCCGAGGGGAGCATCGCCATCGACGTCGAGCTGCAGGCGCCCCCGGTCGACGACCAGCGGTGGGCCGACGCGCTGAGCGACGTGCTGGCGCACCCGACCTCGCATGCGCTGCACGCCCAGCCGATCGTCGAGCTGGCCACCGGATTCGTCACCGGTTACGAGCTGCTGTCTCGGTTCACCGGTCCCTGGCGTACCTCGCCGGACGTCTGGTTCGCCGCCGCGCACCACTGGGGGCACAACCCGGCGTTGCAGGCCAGGGTGCTGCGCAAGGCGATCGCTGCCCGGGACGACCTGCCGCCGAACACCTTCCTGACCGTGAACGTCGACCCGCATCTGCTCGCCGACGACCAGGTGGCCGACGCCCTGCTCGGCGGCAACGATCTGTCCCGGCTGGTCCTGGAGCTGACCGAGCACACCCGGGTGGATGAGGCCGGGCGGGCGATGGGGGTGTTGGCGCGGGCACGTGCGGCCGGTGCGCTGATCGCGATGGATGACGCCGGGACCGGCTACGCCGGGTTGCAGCTGCTGCTGGAGCTGCGGCCGGACATCGTCAAGCTGGATCGCGCGCTGGTCACCGGGATCGACGTCGACCCGGTCAAGCGCACCCTGGTCGAGGTGTTCGGCGATCTGGTCGGCCGGATGGACGGCTGGCTGCTCGCGGAGGGGATCGAGACCCGCTCCGAGTTGGAGGCACTGATCGCGATGGGCGTCCCGCTGGGTCAGGGCTGGGCACTGGGCCGACCGCAGCCCCAGATGCTCACCGCGTTGCCGGCGGAGGACGCCGCGCACATCCGGGCCACCGCCTCGCGCACCTCCCTGACCGGGAACGTCGCCAGCATCGTGCGACCGGTGCGCGCCGGCCGGGACCGCGAGCACTGCGACGTGCTGCTCGCCCCGAGCGGCAAGGTCACCGAGGTGCGCGACCCGCTGGGTCGCTGGGTGCCGGCGATGACCGTGGCGCCCAGCGCGACGGTGGTGGAGGTCGCACGCCGCGCCATGCTGCGCCCCGAGGGACGCCGGTGGGACCCACTGGTCTGCACCGACATGAACGGCGCCACGGTGGGCACCATCGCCGTCGACGCTCTGATGCTCGCCCTGACCCAGGGCAGCTGACACCGGCTCGTCAGGAGCCGGGATCGACACCGAAAGAGGACACACCATGAAGGCATTCCGCTGCGGGGACGTGGTCCCGGGCTGCGCGCGCACGTTCTCCGGCACCGAGGACGACATCCTGGGGCAGGTGGCGCAGCACGCTCAGCACGACCACGGCCTGACCGACATCCCGGAGGCCCTGGTCACCCAGGTCCGGGAGGCGATGACCCCCGCCTGACCGGGTGCGGTCGGGGGCCGGCGTGGTCTCAGCCCCCGACCCGGCGCTGCCGCGCGGACTCGTACAGCACGACGGTGGCGGCGTTCGCGGCATTGAGCGAACTGGCCGAGCCGGTCATCGGGATGCTGACCATCCGATCGACGGCCGCACGCCAACCGGCGCTCAATCCGGTCGTCTCATTGCCCACCAGGAGCAGGGTCGGGCCGGTCAGGTCGGTGGCGGACACCGCGGCGTCGCCGTGCTCGTCGGTGCCCAGTACCTGGACCGGCACGCCCGCCGACCGCTGTCCGGCCACCCAGTCGAGCACCTCCGCGGGGGAGGGCACCCGCACGGTGGGCACCGCGAACAGCGACCCGGTGGACGCCCGGACCGCCGCCGGGTCGTAGGGGTCGGCCGCGTGGCCGGTGACGATCACCCCGTCGGCCCCGAAGGCATCCGCCGACCGGATGATCGACCCGAGGTTGCCCGGGCTGGTCGGCCGGTCGAAGACCACCGCGAGGAAGTCCGGGCGCACGGTGATCCGATCCAGGTCGTCGGCGGGGAGCGCGACGACGGCGATCAGCTCGGCGGCGTCCTTCTCCGCGAGCTCGGCCATCAGCGCGCCGGACAGCGCGAACCGCTCGGCCTGCACCGCCCCGAGGATCTCCCGCGCCCAGCCGGACAGCGGCCGGTCGCCGTCGAACAGCAGCGCCTCGACCGGCCAGCCGTGCTCCAGTGCCAGCGTGATCGGTCGCACGCCCTGCACCACGAACTGCCGGGACCGCTGCCGCTTGTTCCGATTGCTCAGCAACGACTGCCACTGCTGGAAGCGGGCGTTGCGGGTGGTGATCGGCTGCGCAGCGGTGGACATGGGGGCGAGCCTAGGCCGTCGGGGTGCACCGGCACCGAACCGGCACGAACCGGCCCCGGGCGGGGCAGCGCGGGAGTAGCGTCCCCGGCATGTCGGCAGTCGATCAGCAGCGCTCAGCCCTCCGGTCGCTGATCGAGGCCGACGACCGGTCGGGGGTGCTGGCGGCGCTCAGCGCCGGATCCGGTCTGCCGGGGCCGCGCGCGAACCTCACCCTGATGGCCGCCTTCGCCGACCTCGCCCCCGATGACCTGATCCTCGACCTGGTGGCGCGGGACGACGAGTACCTCCGCTGCTGCGGCACCGTGGGCCTGGGTCGGCTGCTGGTGGACAGGTCGGTCCCCGAACGCCCGATCATCGAGCTGCTGCTGGCCCGTGCGGCCGACGGCTCCTGGCGGGTCCGGGAGGCGGCGGCGATGGCGCTGCAACGGGTCGGCGACGCGGCCCCGGCACGGTTCCGCGAGCTGGTGGCCGCCTGGGCGGCGCACCCCGACCCGCTGGTGCGACGGGCGGCGGTGGCGGCGATCTGTGAACCACGGTTGCTGCGCGATCCGGACTCCGTCACCACCGCGCTGGACGCCTGCACGACCGCCACGGCGGCGCTGGTCGCCCTGACCTCCGCCGCTCGGCGGGATGCCGGACCGCGCACCCTGCGCCAGGCCCTGGGCTACGGCTGGAGCGTGGTGATCGCCGCCGACCCCGCCCGGGGGCTGCCGGTGTGGCGTGCCCTGCGCGCGGAACCGGACCCGGAGGTGGCCTGGATCGTCCGGGAGAACGAGAAGAAGGCTCGCCTGGCCCGGATCCTGTCCCGCTGACGGTCAGTGGCCCTCGGCCGGGACGTACAGGCCGTCGCGGGCGGCCTGCACCGCCGCCAGCGTCCGGGTCGGAGCGCCCAGCTTGGCCAGGATGTGTTCCAGGTGGGTGGCCACGGTGCGCGCCGTGACGACCAGGACGTGCGCGATGTCGGCGTTGGTGCGCCCCTCCACCAGCAGCCCGAGCACCTGCAGCTCGCGGGGCGTCAGGCCGCGCAGCCACGGAGTCCGCGACAGGAGGGCCAGCCCGCAGAACTCGGCACCGGCATCGTCCGCGCCGCTCAGCACGGTGACCCGGGCGTGCCCGTCGGGCGCGTCGTCGCCCCCGCGGGGCCAGAGGAAGGACGCGGTGATCTGGACATCGCGCAGCCGCCTTCGGGCCGCGGCGACCACCGGAGACCCGCGCGTCAGCAACGGGTCGACGCGCAGACCGGGAAGCGGTTGGCAGCCACCGTCGGTGCGCAGGGCGATCCCCGCGGTGACCTCGGGGACCAGCCGGGCGCCGGCCAGCAGGGAACGCAGGGCTGTCGGTCCGGACCCGGTGATCACGTCCAGGTGGTCGAGACGGTGCGCTGGCATCCGGACCCCTTCGCGGGCGTCGGTGTGGGGTGGAGCTGCACCCGGTGGCACCCTGGCTCGACCCTCCGGCGGCTGCTGATCTCCCTTCCTACTCCACCGCGGGCCGGGTCGCCTCCGGGCGGCGCAGCACAGGATCGGTCGGTCTGCCGATATCCCCGCGGGCGCGGACGTGGTTCCAATGGAAGTCCAGCCCTGGTGCCCAGCCGGGACATCGACGAGGAGGGGTCATGAAGGCAGTCGTCTACGAGGGACCGCGCCAGATCAGCGTCTCGGACGTCCCCGATGCGCGGATCGAACGGCCGACGGACGTCCTGGTCCGGGTGACGTCGGCGAACATCTGCGGCTCGGACCTGCACATGTACGAGGGCCGGACCGACTTCGAGCCGGGCCGCTGGTTCGGGCACGAGAACCTGGGACAGGTGGTGGAGGTCGGGACCGGGGTGGACAAGATCCAGGTCGGCGACTGGGTGGTGCTGCCGTTCAACATCGCCTGCGGCCACTGCAAGAACTGCGAGCGCCAGCTGACCAACTACTGTCTGACCGCCCAGCCCGAGCCGCAGCTCGCCGGTGCCGCCTACGGCTTCGCGGACATGGGACCGTACGGCGGCGGGCAGGCGGAGCTGCTCCGGGTGCCGTGGGGCGACTTCAACTGTCTGCGCCTGGGCGAGGACGCCGAGGAGCGCCAGACGGATTACGTGATGCTCGCGGACATCTTCCCGACCGGGTATCACGCCACCGAGATGGCCGGGGTCAAGCCGGGCGACCAGACGGTGATCTACGGTGCCGGGCCGGTGGGGCTGATGGCGGCTCTGTCGGCGACCATCCGGGGCGCGGGCAAGGTGATGGTGGTGGACCGGGCACCGGATCGGCTGCGCCTGGCGGAGGCCATCGGGGCGATCGCGATCGACGACTCGACGGTCGATCCGGTGGAGGCGGTCCTGGAGCAGACCCTGGGCCTCGGCGCCGACAACGGCTGCGAGTGCGTCGGCTACCAGGCGCATGAACCCGACGGGCAGGAGCGGGCGAACCTGACCATGAACCGGCTGGTGGCCTCGGTGCGCTTCACCGGGACGATCGGCGCCGTCGGGGTGTACGTGCCCCAGGACCCGGGTGCGCAGGACGAGCTCGCGAAGCAGGGCAAGCTCGCCTTCGACTTCGGGACGTTCTGGTTCAAGGGCCAGCACCTGGGCAGCGGACAGGCGCCGGTGAAGAAGTACAACCGGCAGCTGCGCGATCTGATCGCCGGCGGGAAGGCCGAGCCCTCGTTCATCGTGAGCCACGAACTCCCGCTGGCCAGCGCCCCCGAGGCCTACGACCACTTCGACAAGCGGGACGAGGGGTGGACCAAGGTGGTGCTGCACCCGTCGGCCGGGTGACGACGGCACTCGGGTGACCGCGTCCTGGCGAGTGCTCTGACGTGCGGCGCGGCCCGCCCGTCCCGGCTAGCCTGCTCGTGACCCCGGCTGCTGACCTGTCGGTCGGGGCCGACGGCGAGGGGGCGACGGTGACGGCGATGCAGCGGGAGATCCGCGACGACCGGGGGGACGCGAGTCCCCGGGTCCGGACGGCGCCGACCGTCGGTGACTGGCGGGCGATCGCGTGCTGGTCGGTGCTCTACATCGCCGCCTGCGCCTTCGGCCGCGCCTCGCGCGCGCCGGGCACCGAGATCAGTCTGGTCTGGCCCGCCGCCGGGGTGTCGGTGCTCTGGCTGCTGCACCGCGCGTACCGGCCCTGGCGCTGGCTGGACCTGGTCGCCCTGGCGCTGAGCACCGCGGCGGTGGTCACCCTGACCGGCGGCAGCGCGCTGCCGACCCTGATCGGGGCGGGGGCGGCCACGCTGCAGGCGGTGGTCGTGGTCGAAGTGCTGCGACGTCTGGTCCCCGACCTGGTCGCCGCTCGCGGCCGCCAGCAGCTCCACCACATCACCGATGTCTGGTACTACCTCCTGGCGACGGTGACCGCGGCCGTGATCAGCTCGCCCCTCATCGAGCTCGCTCTGACCGTCCAGGGAGCGGGGTCGCAGGGGCAGGCTTCGATCCTGTGGATCGCCCGGAACACGGTGAGCGTCCTCGGCCTCGGCACCCTGGGGCTCGCGATCGGCGAGTGGGTGCAGACCCGACGGCGTCAGGGCAGGTCCCTGCTGGAGGGATGGGCCGGCGGGCGCAGCTTCGACCTGATCGTCCTGGTGCTGCTCGCCCCGCTCATCTACCTGGTCTGGTTCCTGGCCCTGGACACCATCGCCCTGCTGTTCCCGCTGATCGCCCTGACGGTGTGGGCCGGCTCGCGGCTGCCGGTCCGGTCCGTGGTGCTGCACACCCTGTTGTGCGGGACGGTGGCCGTCCAGCTCACGGTGGCGGGGTCGGGGCCGTTGGTCACGCTGCCGGACAGCACCACCCAGGTGGTGGTCGCCCAGCTGTACGTCGGGCTGATCACCATCATCGGTCTGGCCCTGTCGGTCGCCGGGGAGGAACGGCGGGAGCTGGTCACCGAGCTGGCCTCCGCCCGCGACCGGGCACAGGAACAGGCGGCGTTGCTCGGCACCGTGGTCGACACCATGTCCGAGGGAGTGCGGGTGGTGGACCGCGACGGCCGGTTGGTGCTGCGGAACCCGACCGCGACGCTGCTGTTGACCGGGCACGCCGACCTCGGTGCGGACGACCAGAGCGATCTTGCCGGGCTGACCGACGTCGACGGCAGGCCGGTGCCGGCCGCCGAACTGCCGTTCCAGCGGGCACTGTCCGGGCAGCGGGTACGCGACATGGATCTGCTGGTCCGGGTGCCGGGGCAGGGCCAGCCGCGGATCGTCACCTTCTCCAGCTCGTTGATCCCGGAGTCCTCCGGCGGTGGCGTGGTGACGGTGCTGCGCGACGTGACCGCCGAACGGACCGAGCTGCGCCGCGCCGCTCAGGTGCAGGCCAGCCTGTTGCCGTCCCGGGGTCCGCAGGTGCCGGGTCTGGACGTGGCGGCCCGGTTCGTGCCGGCCGGGTCGGTGGGCGGCGACTTCTACGACTGGGAGACCCCGCCGGGCGGTGGGCTGGTGCTCACCCTCGCCGACGTGATGGGCAAGGGACCGGCGGCGGCGATCCTCGCGGCCACCACCCGTTCGGTGCTGCAGGCCCAGCCGCGGATGGACGATGTGGCCGGGACCCTGACGGCGACCGAGCACGCGCTGGACGCGGACCTGGCGAACGCAGGGGCCTTCGTGACCCTGTTCCGCGCCTACGTCGATGCGGAGGTGGGCACCGTCTCGTACACCGACGCGGGGCACGGGCTGACCCTGATCGTGCACGCCGACGGGACGGCGCGTCGGCTGGAGGCGCTCGGTCTGCCGCTCGGGGTCGCGCCGGGGGCGCTGCGGACCAGTGCCCGGGCGGATCTGGCGCCGGGGGACCTGCTGATCACCTTCAGCGACGGGGTGCTCGACGCGCTCGGCGGATCGATCGCCGACCTGGATCAGGTGCGCAGCGCCGTCCTCGGCACCCGGACCGCCGAGGACGCCGCCGATGCGGTGATGGCGTTGGTCGGCGACGCGGGGACAGCGGAGGACGACCTGACGGTGGTCACCCTGTTGCGCGCCAGCTGAGCCTCAGTCGCCCCAGGCGCGGGTGATCCGCCACACGTTCTGGCCCTGCTCCCGACCCAGGCTGAGCGAGTCGACGGCGCGCAGGATGAGCCGGATGCCGCGACCGCTCTCCGCGAAGTCGTCCACCGGCTCGGGATCCAGGTCCACCCGCATGGCAGCACCGGTGTCCCGCAGTTCCGCCGACAGCCCGGCATCGGCGCACCGCAGGACCAGCTCGGCGCGGACCGGTTCGCCGTCGGCCCGGGTGGCGTGCCGGACCACGTTCGTGGCCAGCTCGATCACGGCTGCCTCGAACATGATCCGGTCCCGCTCGGGCACGTCCGGCCGCTGCGTCCAGAGCGCGTCACAGCCGTCGTGCACCCGCTCCACCCAGGCAAGGTCGGCGACCGCCGCGACCCGGATCTCCGCCGGACGGTCAGAGGTCGGCATCGGCCGCGGCCTCGACGGTGTCGTACGGCCGCAGCACCCGGTCCATCGTGGTCAGCTCCAGCACGGTCCGGACCTGCGCGCCGGCCCGGGCGATCCGCAGGTCACCCCCGGCGGTGCGGGCGCTGCGCAGGCCGCCGACCAGGGCACCGAGTCCGGAGGAGTCCAGGAATGTGGTGTCCGCCAGGTCCACCACCACCAGGGTGTTCCCGGCCGCCACCTCCCGGTCGACGGCGGCCTTCAGCTCACCGGCCGCGGTCATGGTGAGGCGGCCCTCGACTCGCAGCACGAGCGCCCGACCCAGATTCTCGACGGTCAGCTCCATACGTCCTCCTTCAGCGTGCCGACTCGGAGGGAGCCGGTTCTTCGGCGGTCTGGCCGCCCGGGTAGCCGCGGTAGCGCAATGCCTGCACCACCACGCTGAGCACGATCAGGTCGTAGCAGACCCAGACCAGGTTGACGGCGGTGCCCACCCACCAGGACAGCCCGAGCGAGGCCCGGATCACCCCGACCACCGCGGCGATCACGAGCACCACCATGGCGGTCAGCTGTGGCCAGACCAGGCGCGCCTGCTGGGTCGGCACCCCGTCGCGCACCTTGGGGGTGACGGCGAAGCCGAGCGGGCGGCCGAACCAGACGTTCGCCGCAGCGGTCCAGGTCGCCTTGATCCAGACCGGGAACAGCGCCAGGGCGTACTGCTGACCGCGCCAGGTCTTCACCCCGCGCGCCGCCACGGCGAACAACAGCTGACTGGCCAGGAAGAACGGGATGAACCGCACGAAGAAGTCCACCGACCACGCGGTCACCGGCAGCACGCCGAAGCAGAGGAAGATCACCGGCGCCGCCAGGTACACCACCGCGGCGAAGCCGGACAGGTAGGACCACATGGTCGCCAGGTACATCAACCGCTGGCCCGTCGACAGTCCACGCAGCCGGAGCGGGTTCTGCTTCAGGAACACCTGCATCGTGCCCTGGGCCCAGCGCAGTCGCTGGGTCAGCATCGTGCCAACGTCCTCCGGCGCCAGGCCGTGCGCCAGGCTCTCGTGGTGGTAGACGGTGCGCCAGCCGAGGGCGTGCAGCTGCATCGCGGTGGCCATGTCCTCGGTCACCGACAGAGTCGCGACCGGCATCACCGGCTGGGCCTCGCCGCCCCGGTCGACGTCCACCGCCCGCACCAGTGCCTGCACCGACTCGATCGCGCCGAGCGGTGACCACTCGCGTTCGGCGAGCCGGGCCAGCGCGGTCTCGTCCACCACCAGCGCGCCGATCTGGTCGTCCCGGGCGATCGGCAGCTCGGCGATCGCCGCCAGGTCCGCCTGGATCGACGACACGTCCCGGGCGACGACCCGGGCGGAGATCGCGTCCACCCGGCGCTGGAAGCCGTAGGTCACCTCGGACAGCGGCTGACGGGCGTCCAGGGCCGTCAGCGCGTCGTCGGCCGCCGCGCGCACCTCGCGCAGCACCTCCGCCTGCGCCGGGTCCGGTGCGCCGCGCCGCGCCCGGTCCAGCATCCGGCGTGAGGTGAGCAGCGCGTCCCGGACCGACCGTTCCGTGTCGCGCACGTAGCCGACCAGCCCGAGTTGCATCAGCGCGTCCCGGCGCAGCACCGCGTTCGAGCCGCAGAAGAATGCCGCGTTCCAGCCGTCCTTGCCCTGCTGGATCGGGCCGTAGAACAGCGGGGCCTGGCTGCCCAGCGGGTCGGCCTCGGTGACGTTCGTGAAGAACTGCGGAGTCTGCACCAGGGCGACCTGGTCGTCGGTGAAGTACCCGAGCGTGTGGTCCAGGATCTCCGGCGAGGGGATCTGATCGGCGTCCAGCACCAGCAGGAACTCGCCCTCGGTGGCGAAGAGCGCGTTGTTGAGGTTCCCGGCCTTCGCGTGCCGGGGGCGGTCGGTCCAGTCGTCGGAGCGTTCCAGGTAGCCGACACCGGCGGCGCGGGCGGCGGCCGCCAGCTCCGGGCGGGACCCGTCGTCCAGCACCCAGGTGCGATGCGGGTAACGGATGTCCCGGGCGGCGACGGCTGTGCGCATCACCAGGTCGACCGGCTCGTCGTAGGTGGTCACGAACACGTCCACCGTGAGGCCGTCGGTGGGTGCCGGGGGAGCGGGTCGATTCCTGGCCCGCCACATCGTCGCCCCGAACAACGCCACGTCGATGAACGAGTAGGTCTCGGCCAGCACCAGCGGGACGGCGATCCACCAGGCCGACCAGTTCACCGAGTCCCACCACCGCCACAGGATGTAGTTCAGACCCAGCACCAGCGTCACGGTGACCACGCACCGCAGCACGAACTGCCTCACTCCGCCCCCTCCGGCTCGCAACGGGGAACGGGATCGACCCTGCCCCCGAGCAGAGACAGTAATGACAACCCGTGGTCCGCGCCCCACGACCGGGGCTACCGTCGGGACCATGACCTCCGGCTCCGCCACGCACCCGGACCCTCGCCCGGACAGGATCGCGATCATCGGCCCCGGGGCGATCGGCACCACCATCGCGGCCGTGTTGCACGAGCGCGGGCACACCCCGTTCGTCGCCGGCCGGACCGCCGCGCCGGCACTGCGCCTGGAATCCGAGCAGGGCGCCGTCGACGCGCCCGGCCCGGTGCACACCGACCCCGGCACCGTCGAGCACCCGGTGGACCTGGTCTTCCTGGCGGTCAAGGCGACCCAGACGACCGCGGCGGCCCCCTGGCTGTCAGCGCTGTGCGGCGAGCGGACCGTGGTCTGCGTCCTGCAGAACGGGGTGGAGCAGATCGCCGCCGTCCAGCCTCTGGTCCCCGGGACCGTCGTGCCCGCGGTGGTCTGGTTCCCTGCCGTGCGGGAATCGGCCACCACCGTCCGGCTGCGCGCGGCACCGCGACTCACCCTGCCGGACGTCCCCGACGCCCGGAGCGTCCAGGCCGCCCTGTCCGGGACCCGCTGCGCCGTCGAGCTGACCGACGACTTCACCACCGTGGCCTGGCGCAAGCTGCTGCAGAACGCCGCCGCCGGGTTGATGGCGCTGACCGGTCGCCGCTCCGGGATGTTCCAGCGCGACGACGTGGCCGCCCTGACCCGGGACTACCTGGCCGAGTGCCTGGCGGTGGCCCGGGCCGAGGGCGCGGCACTGGACCGGGACGACTGCGAGCGCATCCTGGCCGGCTTCCGCTCCGCACCCGCCGATCTGGGCACATCGATCCTCGCCGACCGGGAAGCGGGCCGACCGTTGGAGTGGGACGTCCGCAACGGCGTGATCCGACGCCGCGGGCAGGCGCACGGGATCGCGACGCCGATCAGCGACGCGGTGGCGACGCTGCTGGCCGCGACCAGTGACGGACCCGGCTGAACCGGTGACGTGGCGTGACGTGACGACGGTGGGCGAGGGGGAGTCGTGGGGGAGCACAGGACGCACGCGGGATCGCGGGCGGTGGTCGAGGTGATCGCCACGCTGGCCTTCGTCCTGGCCGTGGCGGACGGCTTCCGCTGGGGCAACCGGTGGTACATCGCCGGTCGGTGGGCGCAGACGGACGAGGACCTCGGGCACGCGATGCTGGCCCACGCGCAGGAGGCGATGGTCCGAGGGGTCGTCCTGCTGCTGGTCGCGGTGGTCGCCGCCGTGGTGGCCTGGCGGATGCGGGTCGCCGCCCGCCGGTGACGGCTGCCGTCAGTCGACTCAGGCCGGGCGAAGCCCCGCGAGCAGCACGGCGGCGATGGTCCCGCGATCGTCGGAGGTCCCGAGCCGGACCGCGTGCTCGGCCCCGCACGCCAGGTGCATCAGCTGCGGCAGGGTGAGTTCGGGGCGCACCGCCCCGGCCCGCTGCGCGCGGTCGAGCAGCACGGCGGCGGTCTCGATCAGTTCGGTCTTCGCGCGTCCGACCTCGGTGGACGATCCCTCCTCCGCGAGCAGCACCGGCTGCAACCCGTCGTCGGTGAGCAGCAAATCCAGCACCGTGGACAGGAACCCGTGGAAGGCGCGGCCCGGGTCCTCAGTGCTCAGGGCGGTGCGCGCGGCGGTGAGTGCCTGCCGGACCGTGTCGGCGGCCAGTGCCTCGACCAGCGCGTCGACGGTGGGGAAGTGCCGGTACACCGTGCCGACGCCCACCCCGGCGGCCCGGGCGACGTCGTTGAGGCGCAGGCTCGCGCGGTCGTGGTCGGCGGCCGCGGCCAGGATGCGTTCGCGGCTGCGGGCGGCGTCGGAGCGCAGCTGTGGCATGCGGGTCACGGTAGCAGAAGCGGATAGCCCATCCGGTATGGTCGCCAGACCGGATAGACCATCCACTTCGAGACGAGGACGCCATGACCGAGACCATGCCCAGCACCGACACCATCGCCTGGGACCCGGCCCACCTGCCACGGCAGGACGGGCGCACCGTCGTCGTCACCGGGGCCACGGCCGGGATCGGGTACTTCGCGGCCGAGCAACTCGCCGCGGCGGGCGCCGAGGTGGTCCTGGCGTCGCGGTCTGCGGCCAAGCTCGCCCGCGCCCGTGACGCCATCCTGACCCGGACCCCGCAGGCCCGGGTCCGCAGCGTCGTGCTGGAACTCGGGTCACTGGCCGCCATCGACGATGCGGTGGCCGCCCTCACTGAGCTGGACCGACTCGACGGGGTGTTCCTCAACGGGGGCGCGATGTCGATGCAGGCCCGCGCCCGCACCGCCGACGGACTGCCCCTGATCCTGGGCACCCACGTGGTCGGGCACCTGCGACTGCTCGCCGGACTGCTGCCCGCGCTCACCGCGACCGCCGAGGCCCACGGCGGCACGGGCCGGGTGGTGCACGCCTCCACCAACTTCGTCCGGCGGTTCCGCCCCGGGTTCGCCGAGCCGGCGAAGGTCCCGCGCCTGGGCGTCGTCGCCTACGCGAAGGCCAAGGCGGTGACCGAGGTGCTGGCCTACGAGCTGGACCGCCGCCTGCGTGCCGCCGGTCGGCCGGTCGTCTCCGTGCTCAGCCACCCCGGCGTCGGGGTCGACGCCCGCACCCCGGAGCGGCCCGGGATCCGGGACGCGTCGACGCCGTATCAGCGCAACCCGTACACCCCGTGGGCGCAGGGCAAGGACGCGGCCGCCTGGCCAGGGGTGCGGGCACTGACCGATCCCACCGCGCGCGGCGGGGAGTACTTCGGTCCGGCCGGCGGCACCCGGGGGCTGCCGGTGCGACTGCCGACGCCCGAGCGCACCGCGGCACCCGGCGCCGACGTGGCGGGTCGGGTGTGGGCGCAGGTGGAGGCGATGGCGGGGGTCGAGCTGCGGGTGTGAGGGGAGGTGACCGCCCGGCGCCTCAGGCGTCGCGGGTCTTGAGCGTGAGCTGGGCGGCCAGGGTCGTCCAGAGCGTGAAGACGGCCATCACCGCGAGTCCGGCAGCTCCGGGCAGCGGTCCGTCGGCGGTGATCGTGTAGGAGCTCTGACCGGCGGTGGTGGGCCAGTAGGTGCCCGCGAACTCGCCCACCACGCCGGGCAGGCCGGGTGCGAGGGCGGGGACGAGCAGCCCCACGCTCACCGCGACGGCCAGCGCACCGGAGGAGGAACGGGTGAGGGCGCCCAGGGCGACGCCGAACACCGCCGTGAGCACCAGGTAGCCGACCGCGCACAGGATCGCCCGGATCGCGTCCGGGTCGGTGAGGTCGGCGGTCGGCAACCCGGCGGCGGCGAGGGCCGCCTGGCTCGCGCCGACACTGGCGGCCACGGTGAGCACCGCGGTCGCCAGGGCGATCAGCACGGTGATCGCGGTCTTGCTGGCCAGCAACACGCCCCGGCGGGGGACGATGGCCAGGCTGGTGATGATCTGTCCGGTCGCGTACTCGCTGGTGAAGGTCTGGGCGCCGAGGGTGGCGATCAGGATCTGTCCGACCAGGATGCCCTTGAAGCTGATGCCGGTGGGGTCGTAGTCCTGCGGCAGCCGCGCCTGCCAGTCGGCCAGCAGGCCGCTGATCCCCAGCAGGCTGACCATGACGGTGACCAGCACGGTGCCGATCGCCAGGATCCAGGTGGTGCGGATACTGCGGGCCTTGATCCATTCCGAGGCGAGAAGGTCCATCTCAGGCAGCTCCCTGCTGGGTCGAGGTCATGGTGAGGAACACGTCTTCCAGGGACTCCCGGACGGCGCGCAGTTCGGACAGCGCGATGGCGGCGGTGGCGGCGACGTGACCGACCTGGCCGGTGGTGGTGCCTCGGACGTCGATCCCGTCCGCGCTGGACGGGTCGGGTGCCGCGCGGAGCCCGGCGCGGTCGAGGGCGGAGATCAGGGCGTCCCGGTCCTGCGTGCGCACCCGGACCCGCTCGGTGGTGTGGTCCGTGATGAAGCTGGTCAGCGGCTGGTCGGCCAGCAGCCGTCCGCGGTGGACGACGATCAGATGGTCGGCGGTGAGTTCCATCTCGCCCATCAGATGGCTGGAGAACAGCACGGTGCGGCCCTGTGCGGCCAGATCGCGCATCAGCGACCGGGCCCACCGGATCCCCTCCGGGTCCAGGCCGTTCAGCGGCTCGTCGAAGATCACGATGCCGGGGTCGCCGATCAGTGCGGTGGCGATGCCCAGCCGCTGCTTCATCCCCAGGGAGAAGTCTCCGGCGCGACGGTTCGCGGCCGCGCCGAGCCCGACCAGCTCCAGCACCTCGGCGACCCGGGCGCGCGGCACGGCTCCGGCGCGAGCCACCGCGGCGAGATGGTCCACCGCCGTGCGGCGGGGGTGCACGGCCCGGGCGTCCAGCATCGCGCCGACGGTGCGGAGCGGATGCGCGACCTCTCGCACACGCAGACCGCCGACGGTCGCCGCGCCGCTGGTCGGCTTGTCCAATCCGAGGAACATCCGCAGCGTCGTCGACTTGCCCGCCCCGTTCGGCCCCAGGAAGCCGGTGACGATGCCCGGTCTGACCTGGAAGGACAGCTGGTCGACGGCGGTCACGCGCCCGTAGCGCTTCACCAACGCATGGGCCTGGAGGGACGAAGGGGTGACTGACATGATCACGACACTACACCGTGTGGTGTAGTGCTGCACGCATCGGTGTAGCGTCGGGGGTCGGAACCCGGAGAAGGGATGGTGGCGGTGAGCGAGAAGCCGGTGCGCGAGGGGCAGGCGCACAAGCGCGCGGCGATCCTGACCGCGGCCCAGGAACTGTTCGTCCAGGCAGGGGTCGAACGCACGAGCATGGACGCGGTGGCCGCGCGGGCGGGCGTGTCCAAGCGGACGGTCTACGACTACCACGGGGACAAGCGGCGGCTCCTGCTGGACGTGATCGAGGCGGCGGGGGAGTCGGCGCTGACCACCTTGCGCACCCTCGCCGACGACCACCTCACGAGCACCGAGATCCGGGACGTGGACGCGCTCGCCCAGGCCCTCACCGGCTTCGCCGTCGACCTGGGGCGCTCCCTGCTGATGTCCTCGGACTACGTGGCCGCGGTCAAGCTGATCGCGGAGAACGAGCCACTGCTGCCCGAGCTCGACGACCACCCGCTCGACCGGTCGCACGCCCGGGTGCTGACCGAACGGGTCGCCCACTTCGCCCGCCTCGGCCTGCTCGACACCGAGGACCCGGAGCTCGCCGCCGAGCACTTCCAGGCGCTGACCACGCTGCGCGTGCTGAACGAACCGGCCCGCCGACGCGCCGAGCCGGCGACCGTGGAGCGGATCATGACCGACGGCGCACAGGTCTTCGTCCGCGCCTACCGGGCGGCCTGACCCGTCGAACCCCCGGCACCGGAAGGAGCGCCCCGACCGGATGGGACGCGCGGTGTCAGAACCGCACCGACCTGGCGGTCACCGGGGGCGGGCCGACCTCCTCGATGCCGTGGCAGCCGCACGGGTCCGCGGTCACGCTGGCCCGCTCGACCCGGTCCACCAGGAACCAGCGGATGCCCTCGCGCAGTCGGCACCAGCCGATCAGGTACCAGCGACCACCGGACGATCCGAACATGATCGGCTCCACGTCCCGGGTGGACGCCGCCCCGTCCCCGGCCACGTACCGGATCCGCACCACGCGCTGCTCGGCCATCGCCTGTTCCAGCGCCGAGCGCACCGCGCGGGTCGGGGTCGGCGGGCTGTTCACCCACACCCGGTCGGCGAGTGCCCGCGCCCGCGTCCGGGTGACCGGGTCGAGCACGTCCAGGATCTTGCGCACCCCGGCCGCGGCGGCATCGGCGTAGGGCGCATCGGGGGCAGCCGACACGGCGGCGAGCAGGGCGACCGCCTGGGCAGGGGTGAGCGCGACCGGTGGCAAGGTCGCCCGCGTCGCGAGGCCGTAGCCACCGCCGGGGCCGGGCCGGGACCAGATCGGCGCACCGCTCGCCTCCAGGGCCGCCAGGTCGCGCTTCACCGTCCTGACCGACACCCCGAACTCGGTGGCCAGCCGCTCGGCCGTGCACCCGCGCGCACCACTGCGGCGCAGCATCTCGGTCAGTGCGTGCCACCGTTCGGCCCGCTTCACGGATGCCGTCCAGAAACCATGTCAGAAATGGTGACACACCGTTGTCCTGACGCCGGTCCACCCTCATCCCATGACGAACCGAACCAACGACCCGACCCTCCTCCTGATCCCCGGCCACTGGTTGGGCGCCTGGGCCTGGGAGCAGGTGGTGGACCACCTGACCGCCGCCGGCCGCCATGCCGTCCCGGTCACCCTGCCCGGCCTCGACCCGCAGGACCCGCAGCGGGCCACCCGCACCCTGGACGACCAGGTCGCCGCCATCGAAGCCCTGATGGACGAGGTGGGTGCGGCACCCGAGCGACCCGTGGTGATCGTCGGGCACAGCGGGGCGAACGCCCCGGTGAGCCAGCTGCTCGACCGGCACGCGAACCGGGTCGCCCGGGTGATCTGGGTGGACAGCGGACCGGTGGCGCCCGGGACCGTCTTCGCCCCCGACCTCGACGGTGAGCTGCCGCTGCCGCCGTTAGACCTGTTGCGCGCGCAGGCCAGCCTCGACGGCCTCGACGACCAGATGCTCGCCGAGTTCCGCCGCCGCGCCGTCCCGCAGCCCGGGCCGGTGCTCCGCCAGCCGGTGCGGCTCAGCGGCGACGCCCACCTGCGCGTGCCGACCACCCTGGTGTGCTGTTCGCTGTCCGGAGCGCAGATGACGGAGCTCGCCCAGTCCGGGCACCCGATGTTCGCCGAGGTCGCCAAGCTGGAGCACGCCCAGACCGTCGACCTGCCGACCGGGCACTGGCCGATGTGGAGTCGGCCCGCGGACCTCGCCGAGCTTCTGGCCACGGCCTCGGCCACCGACGAGGACTGATCGCTGGGAGGGTCGGCGCCGAGCGGGATGCCGACCCTCCCAGCGCGCGGCATGCTGGACACATCGAGCCACGGACCTCGGTCCGGCTCGTCGCACAGGACATGCGGGGCAGTCGACCGTCGCCGTCGCCTCGCCGACGCTGGGGGGCAGACACCATGTGCACAGGAGTGCGATTCACCGACGGCGAGGGACACCTCTACCAGGCACGGAACCTCGACTGGACCACCGGCTACGGCGAGCGGGTGGTCATCACACCCACCGGGTACCGGCCGCACTCACCCTTCGGGGCCACCACCACGATCCGCCACCCGGTGATCGGGATGGGCATCGTGGAAGCGGACACCCCGCTGTACTTCGACTGCGGGAACGAGGCCGGACTCGCGGTCGCGGGGCTCAACTTCCCCGGTTACGCGCAGTACGCGACCGGCCCGGCCGGGGGCGCCGTGAACGTCGCCGCCGTCGAGTTCCCGCTGTGGGTGGCGGCGCAGTTCTCGCGTGTCGAGGAGGTCGAGGCGGCGCTCGCGGAGGTGGTGATCGTCGACCGCCCGATCAACGAGCGGTACCCCAGCTCCCTGCTGCACTGGATCATCGGGGACGCGACCCGGGCCATCGTCGTGGAGCACACCGCCGACGGCATGCGGGTCTTCGACGACGACGTCGACGTGCTGACCAATCAGCCCGGCTTCGACTGGCACCACGAGAACCTGCGCAACTACCTGAACACCGCCCCCGGCTTCCCCGACGACACCGTGCTGGGCCGGGCGCACCTGAGCGCCTTCGGATCGGGCGCGCTGATGCGCGGCATCCCCGGCGACTACTCGTCGCCCTCGCGGTTCGTGCGCGCCGCCTACGTCCACGCGCACTACCCGCAGCAGGACAGCGAGCCGGAGAACGTCAGCCGCGCGTTCCACACGCTGCAGCAGGTCGCGATGGTCGAGGGCAGCGCGGCGATGGCCTCCGGCGAGTTCGAGACGACCATCTACACCGGGCTGTTCTCGTCCCGGACGGGCACCTACTACTGGAACACCTACGACGATCCCGCGATCCGCCAGGTGGCGTTGGCCGACCACCCGGCCGACGGGACGGAGCTGATCGTCGTCTAGGGAGGCGGGCTCCCAGCACCGGACAGCAGCACATCTCACCCGCGCGATGTGCTGCTTTAACCCGCGACTTTCCTCGCGCGCCGCCCCGGCCGGTCGATGCGACACCGGCAGGGGATCTCGAGGGAGCTTTCATGAGGTGGTTTTCGGATCGGTCGATCGCAGTCAAGATCGGCGCGTGTCTCGGGTTGCTGGCGGCCGTGGCGGTCGGGCTGAGCGCGATGGCGGCGGACCGCCTGGGCCAGCTGTCCGACCAGCAGCGACGGATGTACGTGCAGTCGACCACCCCGTTGACCGAGCTGATCACGCTCACCCGGGACTTCGGCGGGGTGCGCGCCCGGGTGGCCGTCCTGCCGTCGCTGCCGTCCGACGAGCAGGAGTCGGCCGACGGCGACCTGGAGACGTTCGTCGCCACGGTCCGCGACGACATGTCGACCTATGAGCAGGAGGCGAGCGACCCCGTGGCGTTCGCCCAGATCGAGCAGCAGCTCGGCAACTACCTCGACAACGTCGACCAGGTCCGCTCACTGGTGGGCACCGGCGACGACGCCGCCGCGATCTCGCTGGTCGTGGGGGACATGCGGGACCTCGCCACCGCCGCGAACGACGGACTGGAGGACGAGGCGAGCGAGCTCGCCGCGATCGGCCAGCGCACCGACGCCGCCGGGACGCGGCTGGAGCAGCGCAGTGTGCTGATCCTGTGGGTGTCGCTCGCCGCGGCCCTGGCGTTGTCCTTCGCCGGCTGCTTCGTCGTCCTGCGTGCCCTGCGACGCAGCGTCCGGGAGGTCGAGCTGTCGCTCTCGGCGCTCGAGGGCGGCGACCTCACCCGCGACCCGGTGGCGCACTCCGACGACGAGCTCGGGCGCATGGCGCGGTCCCTGACCAGTGCCCAGGCGGCGCTGCGCAGCACCATCGCCCAGACCGACGAGGCCGCCCAGAGCGTCGCCTCCGCCGCCGAGGAACTCACCGCCTCGGCCTCCGAGGTCGCCGCCGGTGCCGAGCAGACCTCCGCGCAGGCAGGGGTCGTCGCGGCGGCGTCGGAGCAGGTGTCCCGCAATGTGCAGACCGTCGCCGCCGGGGCCGAGCAGATGGGCGCCAGCATCCGGGAGATCGCCCAGAACGCGTCCCAGGCGGCCAAGGTCGCCAGCCAGGCCACCGAGGTCGCGTCGACCACCAACGACCAGGTCGCCCGGCTGGGCACCTCATCGGCGGAGATCGGCAACGTCGTCAAGGTCATCACCAGCATCGCCGAGCAGACCAACCTGCTGGCGTTGAACGCGACCATCGAGGCCGCCCGGGCCGGGGAAGCGGGCAAGGGCTTCGCGGTCGTCGCCGGTGAGGTCAAGGAGTTGGCGCAGGAGACCGCCAAGGCCACCGAGGACATCGCCCGCCGGGTCGAGGCGATCCAGCACGACACCGGCGCCGCGGTGACCGCCATCGCGGAGATCTCACAGATCATCGCCTCGATCAACGACTACCAGCTGACCATCGCCAGCGCGGTGGAGGAGCAGACCGCGACCACCACGGAGATGTCCCGGTCGGTGGCCGAGGCCGCCTCCGGGTCCGGGGAGATCGCGCACAACATCACCGGCGTCGCGTCGGCCGCCGACGCGTCGACCCAGAGCGTGCAGCAGATCGGTGCGGCGGTCAGCGACCTCGCCCGGATGTCCGCCGACCTGCGCGCCGCGACCGCGACGTTCGTGTACCGGGGGAGCGAGCGGCCGCGCTCGGCGTGAAGCGACCGACGGCGGATCACGCCGGGCGCTCGGGGACCGTCGTTCCCGGGACGTCCGGCGCGATCGTCGCGTCGCTCGCTCGCCGGGGACTCAGCGCCCGGGCACCCGGACCTGGCGCGACGCCGGGACACCCAGCGCCAGCCGGGCGCCGACCTGGTCCGCCAACGTCACCGCGATCCTGCGCTGCTCGGTGGTCGGTCGGACGTGCTGGGTCGACGAGGTCAGCACGAACCTGCCCTGCTCGGTGCCGGCGCGCTCGACCGGCAGCACGATCAGATCGTCGGTCGGCAGCCCGTGCCGGTCCACGTCGACCCGGTTGCCGCACTGGGTGACCGCACCGTCCCGATGCATGAGGGTCGTCGACCGGGCGCGCCGATCGGCGCCCTCGAACCGGCAGTCGTCGACGCCGAGCAGGTCGGTGATCCGCTCCGCCACCCGTGCGACCAGCATGTCGGGTGAGGTGTCCGGGAGCGCGACGAGATCCGCGGTGCTCAGCACGCCGTCGAGGTAGCCGGCGCGACGACTCGCTCGGTCCTGCTGACGACGACCCCACAGGGCCACCTCGGTCACCACCAGGCCGACGACGAGCAGCAGCACGGCGATCTCGACCTCGTCGCGGTCGAACACCGTGAAACTCCACCGCGGCTCGGTGAGGAAGAAGTCGAACCACGCGCTGGCCGACACCGCCGCCAGGACGCCCGCGGTACGGAGTCCGGAGGCCGCAGCGCCGACCACGACCAGCGTCAGCACCAGCGCGCCCACCGCCGCAGTCACGTGGTCACCGGCCAGATGCAGGGCCCCCGCGGCGACCAGTGGCACGATGAGGGCGAACGCGACGATCGCGCGCTGCCGTCCTTGGTGCCGCGCATCCCGACCGGTGTGCTGCCCCGACTCGTTCTCCACCATGGCGTGCCTCCATCGGCTCCGACGGACGGTGCCGTGGCCGGTCGAGGCGACCGGGTCGAACGGAGCGTCCTGCCTCGATCAGACACCCGCGACAGCGCGACGGAGCCAGTCCTGACGTCTTCCGTGCGGCAGGACGGCGCATGCTCACGATTCCCTGACGGTGGCGCCGCCCGGTCTCGACGTGACGCTCCAGCGCCTCAGCTTCCGTTCGGTCCGTCGAGCGCGGAGACCATCGACGCCGCCGGCCCGCCGACGAGGTGACGGGAGAACGCCTGCGGCGTCGTGGGCCGCCCGAGCGCCCAGCCCTGGGCCGAGTCGCACCCCAGCTCCGCCAGCAGCGCGAAGGTCGCGTGGTCCTCCACCCCCTCGGCGACGACGTGCATGCCCAGCGCGTGCCCGAGCGCGACGGTCGAGCGCAGGATCGCCGCGCACACCGAGTCGGTGGTCGCTGGGGCGACGAACGTACGGTCCACCTTCAACACGGTGAACGGCAGCCGTCGCAGGTAGTTCAACGAGCCGTAGCCGACCCCGTAGTCGTCCACTGCCAGCTGCACACCCAGCGTGGCCAGTGCCCGCAGCGTCCGCTCCCCGCGCGGCACGTCGCGCATCGCCATCGTCTCGGTGACCTCCAACGTGAGGGCGGAGGCGGGCAGGGCGTGCCGGTCGAGCGCGGCGCGAACGTCGTCCACCAGCCGCGGGTCGTGCAGGTCGTGGGCCGAGACGTTGACGGCGACGGTGAACTCGGGCGAGCTCTCCCGCCAGGTCGCACACCACCGCAGAGCGGTGTCGATCACCGCGAGCGTGACCGGGCGGATCAGACCGGTCCGTTCCGCGGCGGGCACGAACGCGGCGGGTCCGAGCAGCCCGTGCACGGGGTGCCGCCACCGGACCAGCGCCTCCGCGCCCATCACGTCGTGCGTGGCGACGGAGGTGACCGGCTGGAACTCGACGACGAGCTCGCCGCGCTCCACCCCGCCGACCAGGTCGTGCAACAGAGCGGCACCGGCCGGGCCGCCCTCGCCGGTCGCGGCGGGCAGATCGGTGGCGATGCGCTGGGTGCGCCCGCGGGCCGCTCCGAGAGCGACCTCGGCGCGCTCCGCCAGACGACCCAGCGTCGCGTCCTGCTCGGGGGAGACGGCCACGCCGATGGCGGCACCGGTGACGACGCTCATCCCGCTGACGGAGAACGCAGTGCCCAGACGAGCGAGGATCCGCGCCGCCAGGGCATCCGCCTCGGTGTCCTTGGTGTCACCGCTCACCCACACCGAGATCCCGAACAGGTCCCGGTTCATCCGCGCCGCGAGGGCGTGCGGGGGAGCGACATCGGCCAGGTCGCGTGCGACGGCGCGGAGCATCTCGTCCGCCCACCGGTGCCCGAGCGTCTCGACGACATCGCGGTACCCGTCCAGACCGATCAGCAGCAGCGCCGGTCGTGCGTCCTCGGCGACGCCCTCCGCCCGGCTCCCGATGTGCTGGTCCAGGCCGGCGGCATTGGAGAGACCGGTCAGAGGATCGGTGACGGCGTCCCGGGCGAGTCGGCTGTTCGTGGCCCGCAGGTCGCCGAGCACGCCCCAGAACCGGGTCATCATCGCGACGACCATCAGCACCCCGATCGTGCAGACCTCCACGACGGGGATCGGCCCGCCGGACAGGTCGGACACCACCAAGGTCAGCGGGACCACGCTCGCCGAACCGGCCATCAGCACGAAGTGCGTCCCGCCGAGCTCGGTGCCGGGGGCGAGCGGCCCGCCGTCGTGCACCGCCTGTCGTCGGGCTGCCTCGGCGAGGAGGACGTACCCGACCAGCCACAACGGGTCCAGGAGGGACAGCTGGTCGGCGCGCACCTGCCAGGTCTGACCGACCTGGAAGAGCAGGTCCGCGATCAGGATCGTCGAGACCGCGATCACCACCAGGCGGTAGGCACCGGTGCGTTCGCGCATCGCGTTGCCCGAACGCGCCAACGTGACGATCAGCAGCGCGTCGCCGACCGGGTAGAACGCGCCGACCAGGCCGGCAGCCGGATCCGCACCCCATCCGTTCAGCGCGGGGTCGAGGACGAGCAGCCACAGGATCAGCAGCAGCCCACCCATCATCAGGAAGGCATCGAGCCACCACACCGGTCGACGTCCCGAGGGCGCCGGGAATGCGCGTACCAGTCCCATGGCGAGCAGGGGATAGCTCACCAGGTAGGCGAGGTCGGCGATCGACGGGTAGGGCGCGACGTCCAGTCCCCACTCCAGCACCGTCCAGATCACGTCGCCGAGCACCCAGGCGACCAGACCCACGGACAACAGGGCCCAGGCCCGGCGCGGCGGACCGCTCATCCGCCGTCGCGCCCGGACGACAGCGACGGCGGCACCGATCGCCACGGCGAGGAACAGCAGGTCACGCGCCGGGCCGCTCGGCAGGAACGCCTGCACCGCGATGCCGACGACCGCCGCCATCGTCGCGGCGATGGCCGTCCGATCCCGTCGCCACATCACGTCCGGCCCCATCGGCACGTCCAGCGCGGATGTGAACCGTCGCTGTCGAGTTGAATCGCTGTGTGCGCATTCACGCAACCATGCAAGGATGCGTCGGTGCCGACCGCTCTCGCCGTCCCGACCTACCGTCGCCTGTTCGCCGCGCAGGCGATCTCCCTCGCGGGGAGCGGCCTGACCACGGTGGCCCTTGGTCTGCTGGCGTACGACCTGGCGGGAACGGACGCCGGGCTCATCCTCGGCACGGTCTTCGCGATCAAGATGCTCGCGTATGTCGTGGTCGCGCCGGTCGCAGCCGCCCTGGTGCATGCGGCGCCGCCGCGCAGCGTGCTGGTCGGAGCGGACCTGGCCCGGGTCGTGGTCGTCCTCGGCCTGCCGCTGGTGACCTCGGTGTGGCAGGTGTACGTCCTGGTCCTCGTCCTGCAGACGGCCTCCGCAGTGCACACCCCGGCCTATCAGGCCGCGCTGCCCCGCGTACTGCCGGACGAGCGCCAGTACACCCAGGCCCTGTCGCTGTCCCGGCTCAGCGAAGACCTGGAGATGGTGCTCTCACCTCTCCTGGCGGCGGCGCTGCTCCTGGTGGTGCCGAGCTCGGACCTGTTCGTCGGCACGGCGATCGGGTTCGCGGTCTCCGCGCTGTTGGTCTCCCGACTGCGCCTGGCCGGGCCCCGTCCCGTCCCGGACGACGCCGGGACCTTCGCCGAGCGCGCGCGGCGAGGCGTGACGGTGATGCTCCGGACCCCGGCCCTACGGGCGGTGCTGGCACTGAACATGGTGGTCGCCGCCGGGGGAGCGTTCGTGCTGGTGCAGTACGTCGTGATCGCTCGGGAGACGTACGGCCGGGGTGAGGGCACGGCGGCGCTGCTCATGGCGGCGCTCGGTGCCGGATCCCTCACGGTGACGGTGCTGCTGCCGCGTGCACTGGAAGCACTGCCGGAACGCGCGGTGATGCTGGGCGGTGGTGGCCTGCTCGTCGTGGCCACCACCGCGGTCGCGGCAGCCGTGCGGGTGTCGGGGACCGGGGGACTGGTCGCCGTCGGCGCCCTCGTTCTCCTGGTCGGCGCGGGGTGGGCGGCCGCCGAGACACCGGTGGGGCGGATCATCACCCGCACCACCGCCGAGCAGGACCAACCCGCGGTGTTCGCCGCGCAGTTCTCGCTGTCCCACGCCTGTTGGCTCCTCACCTACCCACTGGCCGGCTGGATCGGCGGCTGGGGCGTCAGCACCGCGGCCCTCGTCCTGGCAGCACTGAGCACCGTCGCCCTGGTGGCGACCGCCGCGTTCTGGCCCACCCGGGACACCAGCGCGCGCGTGGCAAGCTGAGACCGTGAGCACCGAGACCACCCGGGGAACCGTCCCCGACGCCGAGCTCGACACCGCCGTCGAGGTGCTGCGCCTGCTCGCCGACCGGACCCGCCTGGCAATCCTGGCGCTGCTCCACGACGGCGAGCTGTCGGTCGGGGCGATCGCCGAGCGGCTCGCGCGACCGGTGCCCGGGATCTCCCAGCACCTCGCCAAGCTGCGGACCGGTCGCCTGGTCACCACCCGGCGCGAGGGGGCCACCGTGCACTATCGGCTGGCCAACGAGCACATCGACGCACTCGTCCTCAACGTGCTGCACCAGGCCGAGCACCTGCGCTACGACACGCCGCCGCATCACCGCTGACCACCCCGCGGGTCCGGCACCGCCGCCGGTGGCGGGTCCTCACCGGCGCCCGCGCTGGTGCTCCCGGCTGATCCTGAGGAGGTTGTCCTGGGCCGCCGCCCGTCGTTCGCGGTCTCGGTCGGACGATGCGTCGACGCCGCGGACGGCCGCCGCGGACGGTGGCGGGGCGGTGAGGTTCCGGCGGGCGATCCTCGAGTGCGCGGCCACCACCGTCGGGGGAGAGGGCTCGGCCGGCCAGGTGATCAGGAGGTATTCCTCATGCGGGTCGGTGGTGGTGAGGTCGTCGCCCGCGTCGCGGCCGCGCGCGTGCACCCGGAGTCTGAACCAGACGATTCCGGGCGCGACGAGCGCGGCGGCGCTGTCGGGGTCGTCGGCGTAGGGACCGGCCACGGCGACCTGGCCGTCCGTCACGCGACAGCCGACCTCCACGACGTCCTCCCATCCTGGTGACACCTCGGCAGGAGCTCGGTCGGCGCGCTGCACGGTGACCGTCACGGGGCCGGACACGATCCCGGTCCTGATCCGCGCAGCGGCGCCGGGCACCTGCTGCACGAGTCCGCCCAAGACGCCGGTGAGGCGGGGCGAGATGTCAGCACCCCGGAGGTCGAGACCGCGGTCGTCGGCCCAGGTCACGTACTGCATCTGCCCCACCTCACTGGCCGTCGCGGTCAGGTGATCGTCACGTAGAACGCATCACCCTCGATGACTCTGAACGGAACGTACAGCACGCTGTTGAGCTGATTGCCCGCATAGGAGTTCTCGTTCTCGTCGATCATGCAGGCGCTGTACCCCGGTCCGCTGACACCGGTCGGCAGTTGGGGAATCTGGCAGAAGGAGAATGTTCGCCCTCCGACGCCACCCGCACCGGTGAAAGCACCTTCCCACGTCGAGGCGAAGGGGTATTCGTCACATGTCTTGCCGGTCGGTCGGTTGTACGAGCCGGGGCAGGCCGTGTCCCGGTTCTGCTGGCGCAGCGTGGCATTGGTCAGCCGGTGCAAGGGGACCCCGGTGTACCAGGAACCCGGCAGCCCGCTGGTCTCGGCGTTGAGCAGATGGGCACCGAACTCGGGGTATCCGCTGAGCGGGTACGTCAGCTCCGGTGTCGCGCCCGGGATCACACAGCCGACGCTCGTCGACCCGGGCAGCGCCTGGTCGCACCGGACCACCGGCGTCGCGGTGGGGCTGTAGCCCGCCGGGTTCTGGGCCGACGGCGCCTTGAACGTGATCTGCCATGAGGGGGTCGCGGTACCCGAGCTGCCGAGCACCGCCGGCCACTCGAAGTACGACTCCCCTTTCGCGTTGCCGTTCACCCCCGGCACCTGGACGGGGAAGGTCTGACTGACCGGCACGCACGCGGTGCCGCCGCACAGGGCGGTGCCCGAGATCTGGGTGCCCGACGCCTCGCCGGTGATGATGGTGGGGGAGACCTGGACCTGGTTCGCCCACACCGTGGTCAGGCTCTGCACGGTGTACACGTACCGGTAGGTCAAGAAGTTCATCGTTCCGACGACGGAGGTCACGCCGTTGGTGGTACGCGTGACCGTCAGGGTGCCGGCGTAGATCCCGCAGCCTGGCGTGCGAGTGATCCACATCGTGTTGGCGACACCCTGGTCCAAGCACCACTGGGGCAACGGCTGCATCGCCGCGATCGTGACGTCACCGCGCGCCTGGGCGCCTGGTGCGGGCGCCGCCGCGGACCGTGCGGCGAGGTCCCGTTCGGCTGCTTCCAACTCGGGTGGGGTGAGCTCACCGCCGACCGTCACGCACACCTCGAGACCCTCGCCGTCCGGGCCGGTACAGCTGTCGTCGGGAACCGAGCGCGCCGCAGGCCCGGGTGCCGCCGCGTCGAGCCGGGAGATGGCCGACACCCCGTCCTCGGAGAGCAGCTCGACCACTGGTGGTGAGTCGTCACCGCGTGCGGCGAGGACCGCCGACGGTTCCGAAGCGGTCGGATCAGCAGAGTCGGCGACCGCCGTGAGCGAACCGCCGACCACCATCACCGCGACCGCGACCGTCGCTGTGGTCAATCGTCTGGATAAGCGCTGCATACGTCCCCCTGGAAGTGTGCCGGCCGGCGCCCGTGTGACCCGGCCCCGCCGTCGGGTTCCCCGACGTGCGATATCGCTCGTCAGGGCTCCCGCGGTGCTGCCACGCTAGGGAATGGCCCACAGTGAGTCACCAGGTTGCGCCCAGTTGTGCACAGTTGACACATAGGGAATGCGACGCGACCGGAGACGACGGGTCCTGACTCGCCCGCCTATTCCTGCGGCCGCGTCGCGAACCGCTCGCCCGCGGCCGCGGTCACCGGCGTGAAGAAGTTGATCAGGTTGCCGTCCGGATCCCGCACGAGCAGCGACCGGTTTCCCCACGGCATGTCCGTCGGCTGATGGACGAAGGCGCTCACCCCACCGCGCAGCGCGCGGTAGGTCTCGTCGACGTCGTCGACCAGGAAGTCCAGCGCGACGCTGCGGTTCGCACCGCCCCGGGCGGCGTCCGCTCCGAGCAGCGGCACCGTGGCGGTGCTGGCGATCGCCAGCGTGCCGGTCGGGGTGCGCAGTTCGGCGAACATCGGGTGGACGCGGGCGGCGGCGATGCCGGTGACCTGCTCGTAGAACGCGACCAGCGCGTCGACGTCGTCGGTGAAGATGCGGGTGGCGGCCAGGTTCATCGCGGTGCTCCTCAGGGGTGGTGGGTCGTGACCGTGGACCGGGTCACGCCGCGACCGTAGGCGTGCAACCGGGCGGTATCTGTCCGGTATTCGAGCGACGATGTGGTCCATGGCTGATCCCGTCGTCCGCGCGTTGCGGCTGTTGGACCTGCTGCAGTCCGCAGCCGTTTGCTCCACGGCCGACCTGGCGCGGCGGCTGGAGGTAGACGAGCGCACGGTGCGCCGGGACGTCGCCCGCCTGGTCGTTGCGGGTATCCACATCGAGTCGCTGCGCGGACGCTACGGGGGTTATCGCCTCGCGCCGGGCTCGCGCGTCCTGCCGATCACGTTCACCGGCGACGAGGCGGTCGCCGTCTTCCTGGGGCTCGCGCACACCCGGTCACCGGCGGGGGAGCGGGACGGCGCCGCGCAGACAGCCCTGGCCAAGATCCGGCGCGCGATGCGACCCCAGGACACTGAACGTGGCGACGCCGCACTCGCCCTGATCCGGCGGTCGGTGGTGACGGGCCGAGCCGACCCGGCTCCCGGCGTGATGCTCACGATGGCGCAAGCGACCGCCTCCCATCAGGTCGTCGAGCTGCGCTACCGCAACGGTGACGGCGTTCCCTCGTCGCGCACGGTCCAGCCGATCGACCTGGTCGCCCGATCCGACCGCTGGTACCTCGTCGCCTTCGACGTCGACAGGGGAGCGGACCGCGCCTTCCGGGTCGACCGGATCAGCACGGCCCGTGCGCTGCCGGAGCGGTTCCCCGCACCCGAACGCGGCGACACGAGGTCGTGGCTGGAGGAGCACTTCGCGACCGGGACCTACCGCTGGACGGTCGTGCTGCACATCAACGCCACCGAGCAGCACATCCGCGAGCACCTCCCGCCGTCCGTCGCGCGCCTCCGGCGCCGGGACGCGGGGCCGGGTGACAGCAGCCCCTGGCACCGGGCGGAGATCCACGCCGACGCACTGGACTGGCTGCCCTCGGCCATCACGGGCCTCGCCTGCACCGTGCTGATCGAGGGTCCGCCGGAACTCCGCGAGCTCGTCCGCACGGCGGCCACCCGATTGCTGCGGGCGGCCGCCGACGACGGTCCGACGCCTGCCTCAGTGCCGGCGCTGCCGGAGTCGCCCACGGAAAGCCGCGACACTCAGGAGCCCACCCGCGACGATCAACCCCAGCGCGGCGATCGCCTGCGTGGACGCGTGGACCGACCCCGTGATCGGCAGACCCGCCAGACCCGGTGAGCCCGCGGCCGTACCTGACGCGCCCGGCGAAGCCGCCGCACCCGGGGAACCTGCCGACCCCGACGAACCCGCGTCAGCGGATGAGCCGCCGGAGCCGTCGCCCGGGTCGGGGATCACCGGCGAGGCGACGACGACCAGGGTGAACTCCCGGGCGTCGGTGCCGTGATCGTTGTCGACCGACACCCGGACGGTGAACGTGCCGTCGGACACCGGGCTGCCGGTGACCTCCCCGGTCGAGGCGTCGAGGGTGAGCCCGGCGGGCAGTCCCTCGGCACTCCACCGCAGGGGACCGTCGCCGTCGGCGGTCAGGGCCGCACGGTAGGCGACCCCCGCCGTGCCACCGGGCAAGGCCGTCGTGGTGATCGAGGGCGCCGTCCCCACCCGGAGCACGAATGTCCGGTCGGCCGTCCCGGAGTCGTTGGCGGCCCGGACCTGCACGGTGAAGCTGCCGGCCGCGGAGGGCGTTCCGGCCAGCTGTCCGGTCTCCGGGTCGAGGGAGATCCCCGGGGGCCACGCACCATCGAGGACGGAGTAGCCGATCATCGGGTCGCCTTCGGCGACCAACGCGGTCCGGTACGGATCGCCCACCGTGCCCTCCGGCAGGTCCTGGGTCACCCAGGACGGTGCGACGGCGACCTGCACCGTGTAGCGCTGCTCGTCCGAGCCGCCCGGACCGGTGACCCGGATCAGGAACGACGTGACACCGGCTGCGGACGGGGTCCCGGTGATCGTCCCGGTGTCCGGGTCGAGCAGGAGCCCGGCCGGTAGCTCGCCGTCGACGACCTCGAACCGGAGCGGACCGGTCCCGTCGGCCTGCACCACGGCCTGGTAGGGCTGCCCGAGCACAGCGCCCGGTACGGTCGGCGTCACGATCTGTGGCACCGCCGCGTAGACGAATCCCTGCGCCAGCGTCTCCACCGGTCCGGTGGCTGCGGCGTCGCGGTTCCAGATCCAGTGCAGCCGGACATCCACCGGGCCCTCGGGGTGCGCCGGGGTGACGACGCTGAGAGTGCGGGGGCCGGTGACCGTGGGGTCGGACCCGCGAACACCGCCGAAGTCCGCGGAGTCGGGAGCCAGGGCCAGGGTCGGCTCCAGCGGGATCGGGAACAGTTGTTCGGTGCCGTTGCCGATGTGGGCGGTCTGGTTGTAGTCGCTGGTGCCCAGCCAGTCACCCGCGGCCGTGCGCACGACCAGTGAGGTGGGGGCGAGGACCAGGGTGTCCAGGGCCGCATCCCCGGGCACCAGGAGCCGGCTGGGGACGAACACCCGGCCGGCGCTGTCGCCCTGGACCACACCCGCACTGTCGGGTGCGGCGACCAGCGCGGCGTCGCCCCACCCCCCGCCCCAGATCCAGCCGGTGCCGTCGACATCCACCGCCACAGTGCGCGTGCCGGCAGCCTGGAGCCGGACGATCGGCGGCAGGCCCGTGACCGGAACCGGGCTCAGTGCGGGGCCGCTGGTGGTGCCGTTGCCCAGCTCGTAGCTCGCGTTCGCGCCCCAGGCGTACACCCGGCCGTCGGCGAGCAACACCGCACTGTGCCGATGGCCCGCGGCCACCCCGACCACCGCGGAGTCGGTGGGCAGACCCTCGACCGGGCGGATCTGCCCGCTGTCGGTGGTGGTGCCGTCGCCGAGCTGACCCGCGGCGTTGTCGCCCCAGGTGTAGACCACGCCGTTCGCGTCCAGGGCGATCGCATGGTCGTCCCCGGTGTCCAGGGCGGTGAACCGCACGCCGTCGGGCATGTCCGCCGGGACGAAGGTGGGGTTGTAGCTGGGCGCGGTCGCGGCGAGACGCCCGTCGAAGTTCGCCCCCGCTCCGTAGACGCCGCCGGTGGGGTCCAGGACCAGGACCGCATAGTGCATGGGGTGCACCGAGGCGACGGTCACACCGGCCGGCAAGGCGGCTGGCGTGAACTCCGAGAGCTGCGCGAAATCGCCGGTGCCGAGCTCGCCGTAGCCGTTGTACCCGGTGCTGTAGAGGGCACCCTCCGACGTCACCAGATAGCCCGCGCGTTGGCCCGAGGTGACGGAGGCGACGCTCACCCCGGCCGGCAGCGGAACCGGCATCGGATCCGGCGCGAAGTTCACACCGGATCCGAGCCCGAGCTCACCCACGGTGCTGTTGCCGACGCCCCACAGCGTGCCGTCGGAGAGTCGGAGGAGCATCTGCCGCTCACCGATGGAGGCGGCACCGACCGCGATCTCCCCGCCGGTGATCGTCACCCTGGTGCCACCGGCCACCGGTCCGCCGTTCGGCGCCACCTCGACCGCCGCCGCGCCGACGGATCCGACCGCCGACATCAGGAGCGCCGCGGCGATACCCACCGCCGCACGCCACCGGAACCGGCGCGGTCCGCGGGTCATGCCGTGTCGTGCGTCCATCACGTCTCCAGATCCTGCGCCGCGTACCGCCGGCGCACTCGATGAGTCGCTCGTGGGGGAGCCCCCGCCATGGTCGGTGGATCGGGGCAGAGGTCTCGATGCATGGGCGCCATCGGCGTCCGGCCCCGGGGAGTTCCGAGCAATACCTGGGTACGCCGGTAGGTGCCGGAGCGGTCGTCGGCACCCGTGTTTCCACGCAGCTCCTGGGTAGTCCGCACCTCATCCCTCGCTGAGTGGTCACGGAGCCCGGTGTCGCGCACCGTCCTCGGACCTGGCGGGATGCGGCGTTTGCTGGCGCTAGGTACCGTGCCGCAGTAAGGTACCGGCATGGAAGCGAAACTGGCCGCACTCCGCCGGGGAATGCTCGAGCCGGCCGTCCTCGCGGCCGTCGAGCACGAACAGCGCTATGCGGGGGAGATCGCGGAAGCCCTTCGAGCCTCAGGGTTCCCGGTCCAGGACGGGACGCTTCACCCGCTGATCAGCCGACTGCGCCGAGAGGGGCTGGTCACGCACGAGTGGCGCGAGTCGCCCACTGGTCCGCCCAGGAAGTACCTGGCGATCTCCGAGCTCGGCCGACAGCAGCTCGACGCGTTCCGCACATACATCCACACCCTCGCGACGACGCTCGATTCGATAGGACGATGACCATGACTGATCTCGCTCTCGCCGGACACGGCGGCGCATTCCCGATGAGCGCGGAAGCACGGGTACTGATCCTCGAGTTCCTCGCGCGGGCGCGCACGGCGATGGGCGCCAGCCCTACCGGCGATGAGACCGTCCGCGACGTCGAGGCAGCGATCGGCGATCAGCTCCAGCGCATCCTCGACGACGGAGGCCGGATCGACGAGAGCGTGACGACGCGTCTTCTGGAGCAGTTCGGCCCCATCGCCCCGGACGACGTAACCGCACCCGCAGCACGCGCTCCGTTCCTGTGCCGGATCGTCGAAGGCAAGCAGATCAGTGGCCTCTGCCTCGGGCTCGCGACCCGGGCCGACGTCCGCGTCGACTGGCTGCGCAGCATCGCGGTCATCCTGGGCCTGTTCAGCGGGGGACTGCTCGTCGTCGCATACCTCGTCGCCCTGCTGTTCGCACCGCGCATTCGCACCACCGGCGAGTACCGACAGGCGCTCGAAGCCGACCGGCGACGCAAGCAGCGCTGACGCGCACCACATGGTGGGAGCAGGACAGCGTCACGTCCAGGCTGCTCGGGCTGCTCGGGGAGGGGATCGGCTCGTGCGTCACGGAGAGAATCTCTTGGCGGTCCGTGGCGTGCGGTGCCTTCCGCCGACACTGCTGGCGAGATCCACGACCAGATCCTGCTGGTCCCGGTCGTCCTGCTCGTCCTGGCCGTGCGGGTCGGGCATCGCCGCGAGATCTACCGCTGATCACCGAGCAACCGACGTAGCCGAGCACCTCACCACCCCACCCACCCTGACCGCACGCCGCGCGATCCCTAGAGGAAACAGCGTGGACCCGAGCCGCGAGCAGCGCCCCCGGATGGTTCGGCCTGGCATGGGCGATCGGACTTCCGAGTGAAGCGCCCCGGACCTCCGGGATTCAGGCCCTCCGCGAGACCCGGGGCACGTCAGTCCCTAGACCCGCGTTCACCGGGCTGGCGCCCGGTGAACGCGTCACTCCTCAGTCCTCACCGTCCGGCGGGCCCCCAGCGCCGACCGGGATGAAGGTGAAGGAGGCGGAGTTGTTGCTGTGGTCGGCGTCGGTCACCTCGTCGGAGATCGTGACGGTCAGCATGGTGTTCGGCCGGGCGGTGCTGCCATCGGTCGACGTGTAAATCGGGTGATGCACGGTGAGGGCGAACGTCCGGCTCTCCCCGGCGGCGATCGGGGTGGCGATCTCGAACCGGTGGACGCCGTCGACCGTGGTCATGGACACGTCGCCCGCGACGGTCCGGTCCCCGTCCAGCAGGCCGGTGACGTTCCATAGGCCGTCGGTGTTGTCGGTGACGAGCAGCACGATCGGATCCGCACCGTCCTCGGTCCCGACGTTGGTCACGGTGAGGAAGTGCACGGTGTCACCGGCGTTGAGCCCGTACGGCTGGCCCTGCGTATCGGAGGCGAAGCTCGGCACGTAGTCGATGGCGGTCGGCGTCACGGGCGGGTCGTCCTCGGGTGTGGGCTCGGGCTCGGGGTCCACCGGGAGGGCGGGGTCCGTCGGGTCGGTCGGGTCGGTGGGGGTGCCGGGGTCGGTGGGGGTGCTCGGGTCGGTGGGGGTGGCGGGGTCGGCCGGGGTGCTCGGGTCGGTGGGGGTGGCGGGGTCGGCCGGGGTGCTCGGAGCTGGGTCCTCGACCGGCGTCGTCGGCGTCGCGTCGTCACCGGCGGTCCCGGTGTCGGTGGTGCCGGGGGCCGTCGTCGACGAGGTGTCCGAACCGGCGGGCGTCGCGGTGCCCGTGCCCGTACTGGTGGTGCACCCGTCGCCGGTCGTGGCCTGGGCGCCACCGGCGCCGGTGAAGGACAGTCCAGCGGTCAGGGTCAGCGCGGCCAGCGCGGTGAGCGCGACCCCGGCCCGACGGCGGGCACGTGCGCGGCGAGCGATCACGATCAGCGCGGTGGCGGCCGCGATCATGGTCACCGCGATCACAGCGAGGGGTACTGGATCACTTCCGGTGAGGGCGAGGCAGTTCATCAGGGCTCCGTTCAGGGGTCCGTTGGTTCGAGCTCAGCCTGCGGGCGAGGACCGTCGCCGGAGCGCGCCACTACGTGGAACCACGGGGAGGTCGCGCGCCAGCGCCGACAGGGGAGCCGACAGCTTGGAGTAATCGCCGGGTACCTACTTCACTGGGTGGCGTCCCGGACAAGGGCGCGTGGGTGGCCGGAGAACGGGAGGAGCAGCGTTCGTAGCCCTGCCCCGGCAGAGCGCCCCCGTGGGAATCACCGACCGTCCCGATCGAGAGCGATGCTCGATTTCAGCGAGGCGTCCACCAGAGCGAATCGACGTGGATCGCCTGACGACCTCGCTGTGACACCGAAACCCAGGCGGTACCGTCCCGCCTGACCACCGAGCCATGTCGATCGCGTCCAGCAGGGTCTCGGTTCGCATCGTCGGGGCTATGCGCCATCCCACGATCGTCCGGGAACAGACCGTGACTGGCACCTTTGCGTATCCCGATTGGTCGTACTCGACACGCCACCGGCGCAGCGGCTCGCTCAGAGCCCCGAGCCGTCCGCGACTAACGAGCTTTGACGTGGCCGAGGGCGTCGACCTTCGAGGACCGAACTTGCGCGCCGCCGCGGATCGAGCGGGCGTCCTCAGTCGGAGGTGCGCCGCTTCGGTTCGCCGGCCAGACCGGCCGTGACCAGGGCCAGCCACCTGTTGCGGACGTGCACGGGCTGGTCGACGGGGGCCGTGCTCACCAGGAGGTAGACGTCCTCGACTGTGATCGCGTCACTCACCTCGCCCTTCTCCTGGCCGACAGAGAGCAGCCGGGTCAGGGCGTGTGCAGCACGCGCTTCGCTCTCGTCGTCCCCGTGGCCCCGCACCCCCAACCCGACCGCCGCCGCCTTCACCGCGTGGTACTTGGCGGTGGAGTCGGTGACCTTGCCGAGGAACAGGACCAGCTCGTCGAGGGCGTTCTCGCCCGCCTCGACACGCGCCAGAGAAGCCGTGGCGTCCTCGGCCACGTCGGCGACGTAGAGGGACATGACAGCCGCGACCAGGTCGGCCTTGGTGGGGAAGTGTCGGTACAGAGTCCCGACCGCCACACCTGCGGCGCGGGCGATCTCGACCATCCCAACCTCCGGACCGCGCTCGGTGATCTCCTCCTGGGCGGCGGTGAGGATCTTCAGGCGGTTCCGCACCGCGTCGGCGCGAGGCGCGCGTGCCGAACTCGTCTGGCTCATCGATCTCCTTGGGGTTGCGCGAAGCTGAATCAGCGTTCAGGATAGGTAGTGAACCCAGATTCATCTTACATCGGGAGGAAGACCATGACCACCAAGGTTGCGCTCGTCACGGGGGCGTCGTCCGGCATCGGGGAGTCCACGGCCCGCAGGCTCACGTCGCTCGGGTACACGGTCTACGGCGCCGCCCGGCGCACCGACCGGCTCAAGGAGCTGTCGGCGGACGGCGTGCGCGCCCTGGCGATGGACGTCACCGACGATGGGTCGATGGCCGCCGGCGTGCAGCGGATCATCGGTGAGACCGGGCGGATCGACGTCCTCGTGAACAACGCCGGGTACGGCTCCTACGGCGCGATCGAGGACGTCGACATCGAAGAGGGGCGACGGCAGTTCGAGGTCAACGTCTTCGGAGCCATGCGGTTGGCCCAGCTCGTCCTTCCCTACATGCGCGCGCAGAGGTCCGGCACGATCGTCAACATCACCTCGATGGGCGGCAAGCTGCACACCCCGCTCGGCGGCTGGTACCACGGCACCAAGTTCGCCCTGGAGGCGCTCAGCGACTGCCTGCGCATGGAGGTCGCGCCATTCGGCATCGACGTGGTCGTCATCGAGCCGGGAGGCATCGCCACCGAGTGGGGCGGCATCGCGGCGGACCACCTGGACAAGACCGGCGGGTCCGGGGCCTACGCCACACAGTCGGCCGCCGTCGCCACGTCCCTGCGCTCGGAGGGCAATGCCAACCGCAACTCGCCGCCCTCGGTGATCGCCGACGCGATCGCGAAGGCGGTGACCGCCCGGCGACCCAAGACGCGGTACGCCGTCGGCTTCGGGGCCAAGCCCTTGATCGCCGCTCGCGGGCTGCTCACCGACCGTCAGTACGACGCCCTGATCGCCCGCGCGACGGGGCTGCCGCGCAGCTGACTCAAACCCCCGGCTTCGCCGAACCCCGATGCCACGGAGCCGGGACATCACCACCCACGCCTCGACGAGCTCCGAAGCATCCTCGACCAGAACTCGGACCGCGGGACGAACCGCTGCTGGCCAGATGCACGACGCAGACCACTACTGGCACCTGCGTCTATCAGGATCGGTCGTACTCCTCGCCCACCGCACTCCGAGCCACGGGGAGGACGCGAGAAGCCACTGGACAGGTGTGGACGGTGGCGAGTGGGTGCATCCCGAAGACCAGCCCGGCGGCTGGTACGCGTGCGGCGACGTGCCGAACGCCAGCTAGACGGGGCCGCGGGCCAGGCGCACCGACGCATGCACGGCTTCGGCGCGGCTCCATTCCGCGTCGGCGGTCCAGCGACTCAAGGGCTGGAGCCCCGTCTCCGAGTCCTCACCTTGGGAATCTGCTGCATCACAGGACCATCGCCCCGCGGACCCTGGACGGAGCAGTGCTGAGATGAACGTCGTGGACGTGGTGGCACGAGTGCGGTGGGCGCCGGTCGGTGCCGGTGGTCGCGTTGCGCGGTGCACCAGCGCCTGGTGGGAGCGCACGGTCGCCGCACGGGAGCACCGGGCACCCCAGGTGCTCGTCCACGCTCTGCTCGAGGTCGTGGTCGACGGCGCCCCCCGGACCGTCGACATGAGCCCGACGTGGGGCAAGGCCGTCAAGCAGCGCCATGTCATCACGGTGGGCCCGGTCGGGTCACGCATCCTCCGGTGGTGCCCGATGTTCCGCTACGAGCTGCGAGTGGTGCTCGAACCCGACACCTCGTCAGAAGTGCTGCAGGTCAGCGACGACTTCGAGTTGTCGGGACGGGTCTTCGAGGATCTCGCCGACGTGCCGGCATACACCTGGGGACGCGACGAAGGTGGAGCAGGGGAGATGTGGACGTCGAACTCGGTCGTCGCGTGGCTCCTGGAGCGTTCCGATGTTTCTCCCATCGAGCCTCCTGCCGGGCACCGCGCGCCCGGCTGGAATGCGGGCGCGCTCCTGGCACGCAGCCGACCACAGCAGACCACCGCTCACCGCCCCGCATGACGCGAGCGGTCAGCCAGTGCGGCACCCCAACGCCCGCCGTCAGCCCCAGCGCAGGCGTCAGGCGCGTGTCCACCGACGGCACGGCCTGTGCGACATCCTCGGCGAGGTCGTCGAACGCACCCGTCAGGAACCCGGCCACTCGCACCGCGACACCGACCAGACAGACGCCGCCGCCGAGCACGATCACGGGGTGGCGATAGCCATGCGCGCAACCGTCCCACGGCCGACCCCTGTCCGGGCCGGGCCGGGCTCTCACCGCTCAGGTCCCGCGAGGGCCGTCGTGTCGCCGACACGAACAGGCGTGCGTCACGAAGCCGTGGAGACCCTGACGACGTTCTTGCTGGTCAGCGGCCGGATCGACTTGCGCGCGGGAGAAGGGCGCTCCTTCATCAGGAGCGATGTGCAGACGACTACTGGCACCCCTGCGTATCAAGTTTGGTCGTACTCGCCTTGCCTGGCGGCCTACGCCAGCCCCGCCGCGACGGCCTCATCGAGCCGGCCGCGTCTCGAAGGCTCCGGAGCTGTCACCGGGCGGCGCTAGTCTCCGCGGGTGATCGACGTTCCGAACCTCATCGCGGGCTTCGTCCTCGGCGTCCTCGGGTCGTTCCCGTTCTGGTGGCACGACCGTCGACGGCGACTGGACGAGGTCGGTGCGTCGTGGACACGAGCAGCGCTCGGCCTTCAGGATCTGGTCCTGGCGCCCGAGACTCGAGGGGCGGATCTCCGGCGTGCAACTGCGGACCTCCCGTTGGACAACTGGCGCAGCCAGATCACCTCGCCCGGGTTCGCGCTGCTCGAGTCTCTGCAGGTCTCGATGGACACGACCGAGTTCTTGGCGGGGCGTCACGCGGAGGCGACGTTGGCGTTCTTCGAAGCGCGGAACCAGCCGCCTCCCCATCTCAACATCCACTGGTTCGCGTTCTTGCACCGCATCAACCGCGACCAGTACCTCGCCGAAGACCCCGGGGGCCGACTCGAGTCGGTAATCGCCGCGTTACGCAGCGACGAGACCTATCAGGCGGCGGAACTGGCGTGGGAGCAGCAGAATCAGCGCCTGCACGAGCTGCGCGTCGAGTTCGTCAACATGGCACGGGCACGTAGCAGCAGCGAGTACGCAGCGGTGCTCCGCATCGAGGGACGTCGACGATGGCGCAGGCACCCCGTGCAGTCGACCAAGGCTGCGCTGAAGGACCGACGCGCCCGACGTCGACACCGTCGAACATTTCGAGCCGGGTGACGGCACTTCACGCCCTCGCGCCCGGTACGGTCCGGTCATGGAGTCGACGACGACGGACTGGATCGTGGCGGTTACCGGCGTGCTGACGCTCAGCGCCGCGGTGGTCGCGGGCTTCTTTGCGGGCCGGGCGGCGCATTGGACGAAGGAGCAGGCGCGGTCGTCGGCGGATCAGGTCGAGATCGCGTCGAAGGCGTTGGACGTCGCCAAGAACGACGCCGAGGTGGCGCGTTCGCTGGCCGACGACCAGCGCCGCGAGGCGGCCCTGGCGGCTCGTCGACTCGCTGAGGACCGCGTGGACTCCCTGATGCCGACCGTGCTGATCCGGGCGACCCCAGGGACGCCGGCGGCTGACTTCGTCCAGGAGTGGCACCAGATCGGTTCAAGCCATGCGTGGCGGACGGTCGTGGAGGAGCTGGTGCTGACCGACGAGGACCGCGACGTGGTCGTACGCCTGAACGTGACGTTCCACCTGGAGAACCTGTCCGAGCGCATCGCGCGCGTGGTCCTCGTGGATGGCGGCGGCGGAGAGGCCGACATCGACTCCTCCGAGGGCGTCCTGCTGCGTCCCGGCGCCCAGGAGTCGTTCACCTGGTCCAAGGTGATCTCAGCGAACGCTCTGCGCACTCAGGAAGACGTCGCCCAGATGGCGATCGTCCGGGCCAAGCTGTGGGTGCGAGACCTGGCGATGAACGCCTACGACCTCGTCGATCTCGTCCTCGATCTGCGCGTGTTCACACGCGACGGCTCTCGGCTGCGCGTCTCACCGTCTGCGCCGGCCACTTGGCGCCAGAGCGTCGGCACTCCGATGCCCGAGCGTGTCTACGACCGCCTGGACGCCGGCACCGCCACCTGAAGAGCCACGGGTGCGCGCACGATGGCGCACGCAGCCGCTACAGGCGCTTCTCCAGCAGCACGACGTCGAGCCAGGTGCCGGCGTGGGGTCCGTGGTCCATCAGGCCGAGGCGTTCGCGGGTGCCGACGACGCGGAACCCGGCGGCGGCGTGCAGGGCGAGGCTGGCGGTGTTCTGCGGGAAGACACCGGACTGCACGGTCCAGATCCCGGCGGCCGTGGCCTGCCTGAGCAGGTGCTCCAGCAGCAGTGCGCCGACTCCGCGCCCCCGTGCGGCGGGTGCGACGTAGACGGAGTGCTCGACGACGCCTGCGTAGACGCACCGGCCGGAGACAGGGGAGACCGCGATCCAGCCGAGGACCTGGTCGCCGTCGAGGGCGACGAAGCGGTGCGCGGGCAGGTGGCCGGTGTCGAACTCGTCCCAGGTCGGTGCCTGGGACTGGAAGGTCGCGGTGCCGGTGGCGATGCCGGCGGTGTAGATGTCGAGCACGGCGGCGGCGTGCTCGGGGCCCATCGCGGCGATCCGCACGCCGGTGGTCATGCGTCGACCTGGCCGAGCAGGTGCGCGCCGAGGTGGGCGGTCAGCGCGCGGACGGCCTCCGGGACCAGCGTGTAGTACGCCCAGACGCCACGCTTGTCGCGGGTGACGAACCCGGCCTCGGTGAGGACCTTGAGGTGGTGGGAGACGGTGGGCTGGGACAGCCCGACGGGCTCGGTGAGGTCGCAGACGCAGGCCTCGCCGCCCTCGTGCGCGGCGATGATCGACAGCAGCCGCAGCCGGGTCGGGTCGGCCAGCGCCTTGAGTGTCCGGGCGGTGGCCTCGGCGTCCTGGGCGCTCATCGTCGGGCCGGCGGCCGGGGTGCAGCAGCCGGTCGACGTGGCCGGGGCCAGGGGGAGCAGGTCGAGTGCCATGCGCCCATGATGACCCAGACATTGACAGTTGTCGATACCCGGTCCAGGCTTGCGGTCAGCAGGTATTGATGAGCGTCGATGTGGAGGTGGCTGTGATGATGCAGGACGTCCGGGAGCAGGTGCGTGCGCGGTACGCGCTGGCGGCGGTGCAGGGCAGCGGCGATACGGGCTGTTGCGGCGGGGAGTCGGGTGGGGGGTGCGGGCCGACGGACCTGGTGATCGACGAGCGGTTCGGCGCCGGCCTGTACGGGGCGGATGTGGCCGGACAGGTGCCGGCCGAGGCGCTGGCCGCGTCGTTGGGTTGCGGGAACCCGCTGATGGTCGCCGAGCTGCGCGAGGGGGAGCGGGTCCTGGACCTGGGCTCCGGCGGCGGGATCGACGTGCTGCTGTCGGCGCGTCGGGTCGGCGCAACGGGCTTCGCCTACGGGGTCGACATGACCGCCGAGATGCTGGACCTGGCCCGCGCGAACGCGGCCAGGGCGGGCGCGACGAACGTGGAGTTCCGTCAGGGCACGATCGAGGACCTGCCGTTCGAGGACGCCTTGGTGGACGTGGTGATCTCGAACTGCGTGGTGAACCTGTCCCCGGACAAGCCGGCGGTGCTGGCCGAGGCGTTCCGGGTGCTGGTGCCCGGTGGCCGGTTCGGGATCTCCGACGTGGTCGCCGAGGACCATCTGACGCCCGAGCAGCGGGCCGAACGCGGTTCGTACGTCGGGTGCATCGCCGGGGCGCTGTCCCGCGCCGAGTACCTGGACGGCCTGGCGGCGGCGGGGTTCGTGGACGCCGAGGTCGAGTTCACCCATCCGGTCGCCGACGGGATGCACGGGGCGATCGTCCGGGCCCGCAAGCCCGCCGGGGAGGCGTGATGCACCCCGACGTGTACCTGGTCGTCCACCAGCAGCGCGAGGGCGAGCTGGCGCGCGAGCTCGAGCTGCACCGGGCGGCGCAGGACTGCCCGGGCTGCATCGTGCACCCCCGCAGGGGCGCGCTGGCCGGGCGGGTGCGGGCGTACCTGACGGGGCGGGTCCGCCCGGCGGCCGAGGTCTGCTGCGCGTCCTGACAGCGCACGCACGAGGGCCGCACCCGCCGACGGGGGTGCGGCCCTCGTGCGTGGTGGGTCGCTCAGGTGGTGACGGGGTCGACGCCGAGCTCGGCCAGCAGGGTCAGGATGCGGTTGCGGATCTCGTCGCGGATCGGGCGCACGGCTTCGATGCCCTGGCCGGCGGGGTCGTCCAGGGCCCAGTCCTCGTAGCGCTTGCCGGGGAAGATCGGGCAGGCGTCGCCGCAGCCCATGGTGATGACGACGTCGGAGGCCTTGACCGCGTCGGTGGTCAGGACCTTGGGGCGCTCGTCGCGGATGTCGATGCCCTCTTCGAGCATGGCTGCCACGGCGACGGGGTTGATCTGGCCGGCGGGCATGGACCCGGCGGAGCGGACCTCGACGGCGCCGCCGGACAGGGCGCGCAGGTAGCCGGCGGCCATCTGGGAGCGTCCGGCGTTGTGCACGCAGACGAACAGCGCGGACGGCGTGGTGTTCTCGGTCATGGTGGTGTTCTCCGGTCAGCGGGTGGGCAGGGGCAGGTCGGGCAGCAGGTCGGCCAGCAGGGCGCGCACCCGGCGGTCGATCTCGTCGCGGATCGCGCGCACGCCGGTCTCGGAGGCCAGGGCGGGGTCGCCGACGGCCCAGTCCTCGTAGCGCTTGCCGGGCAGGATCGGGCAGGTGTCCCCGCAGCCCATCGTGATCACGACGTCGGCGGCCCGGACGGCGTCGTCGGTCAGGGGCTTGGGGAACGCGTCGGTGTCGGCGGACAGCTCGGCCAGCAGCGGGCGCACGCCGGGGTGGACCTCGCCGGCCGGGGTCGACCCTGCCGAGCGGACCGTGACGGCCTGGCCGGCGTAGTGGTGCAGCAGCGCGGCTGCGAGCTGGGAGCGTCCGGCGTTGGCCACGCACACGAACAGCACCTGCGGACGATGCGGGGTGTCGGTCGCGGCGGCGAGGGTGCGGGCGGTGTCGGCCAGGCGCTGGCGGGCGAACCGTTCGGTGTTGACCACCAGGTGTGCGCGGACCGCGGAGGAGCGGGCCAGGCCGGTGTAGGACTCGCGGACCACGCTGAGCACCGCGGTGCGGTCGCGGCCCGGGAACTCGCCGGCCAATCGGTCGGTGATGCGTTCCAGGGCCTGCTCGGCGTCGGTCAGCCCGGCCAGCGGTTCGAGGTGGGCGGCCTCGGCGGCGATCGGCGCGAAGGAGTCCAGCAGGGTCGTCACCGCGCCGCGCAGCGCGGGGCGGACCCGGTAGTAGACCCAGGTGCCGCGCCGCTCGGACGTGAGCAGCTCGACGTCCTTGAGCAGCTTGAGGTGGTGGGAGACCGTGGGCTGGGACACCTCGGCGACGGTGGCCAGGTCGCACACGCACGCCTCGCCGGTGGGGGAGGTGGCGATCAGCGACAGCATCCGCAGCCGCAGCGGGTCGCCGAGGGCCTTGAGGGTCCCGGCCACGTGCGTGGCGGCGTCCAGGCCCATCGCGTGATCGGCGGGCGAGGCCATCGGGGTGCAGCCTTCGTCGCCGGTCGTGGCGTCGGGGGTCGGGGTCGTGGTGGTCATGAGCGCACCTCCTGCGGTTCGGTGGACAGGGCAGCAGCAGCGGGGGCGGCCGGCCAGCGGCGGGCGACCCACAAGCTGACGTAGACCAGGGCGACCAGGACGGGGACCTCGATCAGCGGGCCGACTACGCCGGCCAGCGCCTGCCCCGAGGTCGCGCCGAACGTGCCGATCGCCACGGCGATCGCCAGCTCGAAGTTGTTGCCCGCCGCCGTGAACGCCAGCGTCGTCGAGCGTGCGTACCCCAGGTGCAGGGCGCGGCCGGTGGCCATGCCGGCGACCCACATCACCGCGAAGTAGACCAGCAGCGGCAGCGCGATCCGGGCCACGTCCCACGGCCGGGACGTCACCGCCTGGCCCTGCAGGGCGAACAGCAGCACGATCGTGAACAGCAACCCGTACAGCGCCCACGGACCCACCCGCGGCACGAACCGCTGCTCGTACCAGTCGCGGCCCCGCCGACGCTCACCGACCCACCGCGAGGCGAACCCCGCGACAAGCGGGATGCCCAGGAACACCAGGACGTTGCCGGCGATCTGCCCGACCGAGACCTCCAGGCCCGCGGAGTCCAGGCCCAGCCAGCCGGGCAGCACGGTGAGGTAGAACCAGCCCAGCACCGAGAACGCGACCACCTGGAACAGCGAGTTGATCGCCACCAGCACCGCGGCGGCCTCACGATCGCCGCAGGCCAGGTCGTTCCAGATCACCACCATGGCGATGCACCGCGCCAGACCCACGATGATCAGCCCCGTGCGGTACTCCGGCAGGTCCGCCAGAAACACCCACGCCAGGGCGAACATCAGCGCCGGCCCAACCACCCAGTTCAGCACCAGCGAGCTCACCAGCAGCCGCTTGTCGCCGGTCACCGCCGCGACGCGGTCGTAGCGGACCTTGGCCAGCACCGGGTACATCATCACCAGCAGCCCGACCGCGATCGGCAACGAGATGCCCCCGACCTCCAGATCCGCCAGCGCCTCACCCAGGGCGGGCACGAACCTGCCCAGACCCAGCCCCGCGGCCATCGCCGCAGCGATCCACACCGGCAACCACCGGTCCAGGCTCGACAGGCGACCCGGCCCGGCCGCGCGTTCGACCGGCACCGGCAACCCGTTCTGTATCGACATGTGTCTATGTTGACACATGTCGATGCATGAGGCGAGGGTGACGCGGACGACGGGGGTTGCGGCAGGTCGTGGAGGTCGTCGCAGGTGCCGGCGGGACGTCGAGCCGGGGGATCGGGCGGGTGGTGGTCAGGTGCCGGCTCCTGCGCCAAGATGTGTGCAGTTCGGGCGGAGAGAGGCGGGGACGATGGTTCACGAACGTCCTGGTCAGGCCCGGTCGGCCCACGAAGAAGCGCTACGGGATCCTCGGGTCCGGCGCGCGGCGGCACGGCTTCGGGTGGTGACCGACCGACGGCTGGGGAAGGTCACCCCGCCGTGGGTGCTGGACCTGGCCGGCGCCGGCGAGGATGCGCCGGTCGAGCGGGGACGCTGATCAGGTGGTCGGGCCGAGGTACCGTTCGCGCGCAGCAGCGCCGTCGACGGTTCTGCCGTGGGCGAGGTCGAGGCGCGCGCGGCGCACGTCGTCCGATGCGTGCGGTTCCTGGAGCCAGGCGAGGGTTTCGAGCAGCGACTCGAGCTCGTCGGGGTGCAGCAGCACCGCGGCCGGGCGGCTGTCGACGGTGATCTGCACGGGTTCGCCCGGACGCAGGTCGTCGACGAGGCGAGGCAGGTCGCGTGCTGCGTCGGCCACCGTCATCGACTTAACCGGGCTGACGCTACCGCTCGGTGCGGCGCCGTGGTGAGGTGGGTGCCGGCCACGCGTGGTGCGTGGGAGCGGCACCAGCCGGCGCCGGTGCTGGTCGAGGACCTGGCCTCGTTGCGTGGGCCGGTTTCGGGTGTGGTGCGACTTCCGCGGCATCTGGAGTGGTCGGAGCGGCGCGAGTACGACCTCGGCGTCGAGGGCGATGTGATCTGGTTGTACTCCCGGGTGATCCGCGAGGCGAGCAGCGAGCAAGACCTGCAGGAGCACCTGGACCTGGGAACTCTGTTGCGGTTGTGGCCCGACCTGCGGCTTCCTGACCGGCACCGACGCGCATGGGAGGCCGCGTTCGCCGAGCTGCACGGCCGGTAGGCGATCTGCGCACGAGGTGTCACGTCACGAGCGGTGCGGGAGTCGATCGGCGAGCAGCTCCAGGCTGCCGCAGCAGCGGGCGCTCAGTGCGCCCTGGCCTGGAGCCCGTAACCCTGTCGCCACGGCGGGGGAGGAGGTCGCGTTGCTCACTGTCGATGCTATCGGACGGGGCCGCTCGACGGACCCGCCTGTCATCATCGCGAAGGCGGTGCGGACGGTCTTGCGCGGGCGAGCCCGGTGTAGCGGGCCCAGGTGCCGCCGGCGGCTTCCTGGTGCTGGAACGCGATGACGTGGCTGTAGCCGAGGGCGTCGGCGACGACGGGTGGCGGGGCCTCGGTGACGAGGCCGTCGAGCGCGCGGTTGCGGGCCCCTTGCAGGTTGATGCCCAGGTTCCGCAGACGCATCATGGCGGTGTTGGCGTGCAGGTGCCGGCCGGCGCGCGTCGAAGGGAACAGCCAGGGGCTGTTCGCGTTCCCGGTGGCCTGGTTGGGTCGGGTGAGCAAGTGCGCGCGGAGCAGCCCGGCAAACGGCTCGGGTAGGGGCGTGGCGGGCTCCCCGAGCCGGAGTGTCATCCCGTCCGGTTTGTCGTGTACCGCGTCGACGCGCAGGGCGACGACCTTGACCAGGGGCTGGGCCAGGAGCAGCAGGAGGACTCCGGCCGTGCGGTACGGCAGGGACTCGCTGGTGCCGGCAAGCATCTCGCCGATCCAGGCCACGCGCTGTTCCTGGGTCAGTGCCGGTCGGACCCGCGCAACGCGGTGGGGGACTGTCAGCGCCCCGCACAGGCGGTGGGCGCGGGCGAACACGAAGAACGTCCGGATGAAGTAGCGGGTGGTCGGCCCGGGCTGCAGGTAGGCGTCGATGTCACCTTGCCTGCACTGCGCCACGGTGCGTCCGTGGGTCCGCTCCAGCCACGTCAAGAACTTGATGGTCTCGGTGATCTCCTGCTTGGAGTGGTGCACGGGTCCGCGCAGGGTGCGGTCGGTGACGGTCATGCCACGGATGCGGCGCAGGTGGTGCCAGGTGGCGAACTGCTCGACGGGCCGGGCGATCGAGGTCGGCAGGGGAGCGAGCTTCGCTGCGATCCAGAGCTCGAAGTGCGCGAGGTAGGGCTCGCGGTCGGGTAGCAGCCCGTTGTGCTCGAGCAGTGCGCGTAGGTGATTGACGTGGAGCCCCGGCCGGTAGGCGTCCAGGCCCTCGTGCGTGAGCGGGACCGCGCCGGACGACAGGGCGGTGAGCAGGTCCTGGACCTTGGTCGAGCGCTTCCAGGTGCGGATGCTCTCGGGGCGACCGGCGGCGCACAGGATGTCGACGAGCCGGGTCATCGCGTCGGGGTCAGCGGCGTTGCGCACGATGAGGTGATCCAGCTCGCCGCGCAGGAGGCACCGCGCGCACAGCCGCGCCCGGTTGACCTCGGCCTCGTTGCCGCAGCCAGCGCAGGTGAAGTCCGTGGCGATCCCGGCGCACGGTCCGCACAACCGGGCCCCGTCTTCTCGCAGCCCGGGGGTGAGGCGTTCGGCGCCGCAGCCGGCGCAGATGCCGTGGCAGTGGGTGGCCTCGTAGAAGCAGACCGCGCAGATCCGGCCCTCGGGCCAGGTCGCCCGCGTCTTCGGGGCCTTGCGTCCGCATCGCGCGCAGAGCCGGCTCCCGATAACCCGCGGGCGTCCGCGGGTGGTGTTGCGTGGCCGCAGGCCTGCGAGCGGGTCAGTCATCGTCGATCACCCGGGCGCGTCGCGGTCGCACGGAGCGGTCGAGCGTGACCACGTTCTCGCCGGCCGTGGCGGTCTTGCGGCGGGCGGAGGCGTCGGCGGCGGTCACGGTGATCAGGTCGCCGACCTCGCACTGGAAGATGTCGCACAGCGCCGCGAGCAGCTGCAGAGACACGCGTTCGGCGCGCTGGTTGACCAGGCGGTAGACCTGCACGCGGGACAGCTCGATGCCGCGCTCGGCGAGCAGGGGGACCAGCTCGGTGGTGGTGTTCAGGCCGCGGGCTGCCATCAGCTCGGCCAGCCGCCAGGTGTAGTCGACGTCGCGCTTCATGTCCGTCCCTCCAGCGCTTCTCGGACTGTCCGATCGAGCGCCGAGCGAAGAGTAGACGTTCGGAACGCCGAGCTGACGAACGTGTAGATCCCGGTCGTGGATGCGTGCTCGTGGCCCATCTGCGCCTGGACGAACAGCGGGTCCCACCCGTCTTCGAGCAGGTGGGTGGCGTACGAGCGGCGCAGGGAGTGCAGGTCGAGCCCGTCCGGGAAGCCCAGGATCTCGCAGTAGCGGCGCAGGCGGCGTAGCAGCGTCGACTCCGTGACCAGCGCGCCGCGCTCGTTCGGGAACACGTCCAGGGTGTCGGGCGTCCCGCGCCCGTTGGCGAGCCAGTCCTGGATGATCTCGGGTGTCCAGTCGAACACCGTCAGCACGGCGCGGGGCTTCGGGGGAGAGGCCCGGCGGGATTTGCCGAACCGGACCTTGCACACCCCGTACTTGCCGAACTCGGCGGCGTGGGGGTTGCGTGCGAAGTCCACGAGCTGCAGGTGGCGCAGCTCGTTGCAGCGCAGCCCGTAGGAGTAGGCGACCTTGAGCATGGTGGCGTCCCGGAAGGCGGCCTGCCAGCCGCGCACCCCGGCCTGGGCGACCCGCTCGACCTCGCTGTCGGCGTAGTCGAACAGCTGCTGCAGCTCGGAGCGGGTGAACGGTCGCTTCGAGGGGCGCCCCTCGTACTCCTGGACGTGCTGGGCGGTGTTCCAGTCGAAGAACACCTGCGCCGGGTGCTCGCCGAACAGCCGCTCGCACTCCAGGTCCCACCCGTAGTCGGGGTTGGCGATGTAGGAGGTGAACTGGCGCAGCGCCGCCTGGTGGGACCGCATCGTCGAGTGGCTCAGGTGCCGCACGGAGCGCAGGTCTCCGAAGTACTCCTCGACGAGGACCGGCGTCCACCGCCACGGGAACTCGTTGACGTACTCCATGAACCGGCGCACGTACCGCAGCCGCTGCTCGATCGTGGCGAACTGCAGGTTGCGAGACAGCTGCTGGTTGCGCCACCCCAGCAGCATGTCCTCGACCGTCTGGTCGGCCGGATGCAGGGTGTGGAGACCTGCCACGACCCGCACTCGACCCGTCTCGTCGACTGCCACAGCACCCCCTAGGGCTGTTACATCAGATGAATCATTGTTGCATCAGATGTAACATCGCGGCAAGACCCGCAGGTCAGAGCATCGCCGACAACCCGGCGCGAGCGGCCCGTCAGGGCCGGCCCGCAGTCGGCTCGCGGCGCGCACCAGCATCTCCGCAGGTCAGAGGCGGTTTCCCCGACTCGCGGAGGAGGGGATGCGACGCCCCGCGTGTTACATCAGATGCAATACGCAGACTAAGGTCTGTCATAACGTGCATTATCGGCACTGAACCTAGGCGAGTCGGAGCTCGCTATTCGTCTCACCTCGATACGTGTCTCTGCACCAGTCCGACCAGCGCCGATCAGGCGATCATCCCCAAGGGTGGCTCAATCGCAACGACCGGTGCCGGGCCTGCGCACGTGCAGGATCATGCGCCGGCGAAGCACCCCACCCGGCGATCAGCGGTCCGCGAGGCGTGGCAATCGCACCGTGAAGGTGGCCCCGCGCCCCTCGACGCTCGCCACCGCGATCGAGCCGCCGTGCGCCTGGACCACAGCACGGGTGATGGTCAGACCGAGTCCGACGCCGGGCACGGCGAGCCGGGTCGCCGTCGACGAGCGGAAGAACCGGCCGAACAGCCGGTCGACTTCATCAACGGGGATGCCGTGGCCCGTATCGGCGACCGCGAGGACGACGTCCGGACCATCGGCGTGGACGGTCGCGGTCACCGATCCCCCGGCCGGGGTGAACTTGATGGCGTTGGACAGCAGGTTGTCGCACACCTGGGTCAGACGGCCGTGGTCGCCTCGCACCGGGCCGGGCGATGCCCGCACCGTCAAGGACACGCCGGCGCGCGCGGCGACGGGTGACACCGACTCGACCGCGCTGCGCAGCACCTGCCCCAAGTCCAACTCGTCCAGGTGCACCGGGAGCCGTCCGGCGTCGACCTGCGCGGTCAGGAGCAGATCGTCGACCAGCGCGATGAGCCGGTGGGCGTTCCGCTCGGCGACATCCAGCGAGGTGATCTGATCGTCCGTCAGCGGGTCGTCACGCACCAGTTCCAGATGGCCCAGCACCGAGGCGACCGGGGTGCGCAGCTCGTGGGACACCATGCCGACGAACTGGTCCTGCAGGCGTGCGCGATCGCGTGCAGGGGTCAGGTCCGTGGCGACGACCAGGTAGCCGGCTGCCTGGGCGCGATCAGCGCGTCGGGCGGTGATCACCAGCTCCACCGGGACATGTGCGTCATCTCCTCGCACGGCCGTGCCCTCGACCCGGCGCACGCGACCGGGCTCGACCCCAGCGACCAGCGCCGAGAAGCCGGGTCGCCCGTCGTCCGGCTGCCGCGGTTCCAGGGGTCCCTCCCAACCGTCGTCCGGGTCGACGTCGACGAACAGCTCCTCGATACGGCGCCGACCGACCACCCGGCCCGCTGGCGCTCCCAGCAACCGCTCGGCTCCACGGCCCCATATGTCGATCACCCCATCAGGTGTGCAGCCGACCACTGCTTGCTCGGTGACCGCGTCCAGGACCCCCCGGGCGAGACGCTCCGCGGTGTGCGACAGCGCCAGGTGCTCTCGTAGCCTCCGCGCAAGCTCGTTCACGGTCAGCGCCGCGAGGGCGTAGACCACAGGTGCGAACGAGGCGCGCCACGGAGTGAGACCGTCTGACGGGCCGATGCCCAACGCCGGCGGAACGACCAGCACGGCTGCTGCTGCACCGGCTGCTAGGACCACTGCGCCGCGCCCCGGCTCCGAGGCGATCCAGATCAACGGCAGGACGATCAGCGCGGTGAACAACGAGTCCGAGCCCCCGGTCCCCGCCCGCAACAGGCCGATAGCGACGAGCGAGAGCAGCGGAACGATGACCGCCCCACGATCGCCGGCACCCCACGGTTCGCCGACGTCGACGGATTGCCTCCCACGGGCTCGCCGAGCCACGAGCAACGCCCAGCCGGTGGCGATCAGCCAGATCAGCACGCCGACCGTCAGCGGTGCGGGGTCGGTGATCCACGTGCTGGGTGACAGGGCGACCACGACCAGTGCCACGGCGAATCCGACGACGGTCGGCAGGTGCTTCAGCACAAGGGCCCGCTCGGACGGCAGGTCGCGCAAGGGCAGATCGGTCACTCGGCCCCCGGGCGCTGTTCACCCGGATGGCCGGGACCGGTCGTTCGGGCGCGCTCGGCCGCAGAGGCCGCCCGTTCTTCCCGGACCCGGGAGACGATCCCCCCGGAGTCGCGGACGAGCTCGAGCGGCTCCACGGCAGTACCGAAGGCGAAACGGGACCAGTACCGCGCAGCCGCACGGATGGCGATGGGGTCGAGGTAGTCACGGATGGCCGTCTGAGACGCGTAGCAGCGTAGGGCGGCGAGCTTGGTGTCCAGATGCTCGGCGACGTCCACGAATCGGTGCGGCCGGAAATCGACGGTCGACGATGGGCTCTGGAAGCAGGCCACGGTCGGGACGGTGCGGGTCGCCACCACCACCGCGTCGTGCACCGCGCGGTGGTCCTGGTGTCGGTCGTGTCGCGTGTGGGTGTAGACGACGGACGGACGCACCTCGGCGACGACGCGCTCGATGATGCCCACGGTGGGCTCCGCATGGGACACCTGGGTGTCCGGTAGATCTTCCAGGAACAGACGCGCACGCAGGACCTCGGCGGCCGCCAGCGCCTCGAGCTGCCGCACGTCGGTGTCACCACCCCGGGCACCGCGGGACAACGTGAGCACGACCAGGTCGTCACCGGCAGCGGCATGGGCCGCCAGCGTCCCACCGACGCCGATCTCCACGTCGTCGGGGTGGGCACCGATGGCGAGCACCACGGTGCTGCTGCGGCGCTCCCGCTCCTGACGACCACGCGTGCCGAGCCGCAGGACCACCTCGGTCAATTGCGCGGACGGCACCGGTTTCGCCAGGAACTCGTCCGCCCGGCTGCGCAGCGCACCGACCGCATGCTCGACGGACGCATGCGCGGTCATCACGATCACGGCAGTGGCGGGGGCGCGCTCCCGGACCACCCTGGCGACCTCGAGTCCGTCCGTCCCGGGCAGCTGGATGTCCGTGACCACGACGTCCGGATCGAAGGCCGCCAGCGTCGGGACCAGCCGGACGGCGTCGGGCAGGACGATGACCCGGCACCCGACGCGCCGCTCCAGGATGGTCGCGGTCAACGCCGCGACGTCGGGATCGTCCTCGACGACGAGGACGCGCAGTGCCGGCGTGATCACGAGACTCCCCCTTCCGACGGCCGTACGGTGAGGCTGCCGGTGCCGTCATCGTCACCCGGGACCCGACCCGACGCCACCGGTCCCGGAAGAGCCGCGCAACGCCAGTGCCTGCAGCGCCATGATCGTCTTCCCGTCGGCGATCCGGCCGTCGGCGATCATCGCCAGGGCCTCGGACAGCGGCAGCTCGATCCGCTCGATGTCCTCGCCCTCCTCGGCCAGCCCGCCGCCGTCGCCGATCAGGTCGTCCCGGGTGTACGACGCCAGGTAGCAGTGCACGCGTTCGGTGACCGATCCCGGGCTCATGTAGGCATCGAACAGGTGGGTCATCGCGCCGACCCGGACGCCTAGCTCCTCGGCCGCCTCGCGACGGATCGCGTCGTCCGGGGCGTCCTGGTCGAGCAACCCGGCCGCGATCTCGATCAGCATGCCGTCCGGGTGGCCGTTGACGTAGACCGGGTACCGGAACTGGCGGGTCAGCAGCACCGTGTCGCGGTCCGGGTCGTGCAACAGGATCGCCGCGCCGTTCCCCCGGTCGTAGGTCTCGCGCTGCTGGGTGGTCCAGCGCCCGTCCCGGCGGCGGTAGTCCAACGTGGTGCGCCGCAGGACGTGCCACCCGTCCGAGACGACCTCGACGTCGAGGACCCGGACGTTCGGGTTGGCGGTGAGGTCGCGGCCGACCCGGTCGAGCCCGGTGCGGCCACGGGAGTCCGGCTGGTCGATGCCCATGCGTGCGGAGGTCATGCTGCTAGAGTACGCATAAACGTGCAGGAACGGGAGATATCATGCTGGCAGCCGAACGACGTGCGCATCTGCTCGACACGCTGGCACGCGAGGGCAAGGTGGTCGCGAAGTCGATCGCGGCCGAGCTCGGCATCTCCGAGGACAGCGTGCGCCGCGACCTCCGCGAGCTGGCGGCCGAGGGTCTGGTGCAGCGGGTGTACGGCGGCGCGCTGCCGGTCTCCCCCGCCGTCGTCGACTACGCGGCCCGTCGGCGGGTGAACCCGGACAGCAAGCAGCGGGTGGCCCGGGCAGCACTCCGACTGATCGGTCCCGGCATGACGGTGCTGCTGGACGGCGGCACCACGGCGCTGGCGGTGGCCGAGCTGCTCCCCCGCGATCTGCACTGCACGGTGGTGACGCACAGTCCGACCGTCGCCGCCGCGCTGGTCGACCATCCGACCGCCCAGGTGGTGGTCATCGGCGGGGTGCTGTTCAAGCACTCGGCGGTGACCGGCGGCGCCTCGGCGGTGGAGGCGGCCCAGCGGATCAGCGCCGACCTGTTCCTGCTCGGCGTCACCGGTGTGCATCCCGATGCGGGCCTCACCACCGGCGACCCGGACGACGCGGCGATGAAGCGCGCGCTGGCGGCGCGGTCGGCGGAGACGTGGGTGCTCGGTTCGGCGGAAAAGATCGGCGCCGCCTCACCGTTCCAGGTCCTGCCGTGGTCCGATGTGGCGGGCGTGCTGACCGACGCAGGGCCGTCACCGACGATGGAGCGACTGCGGTCGGTGACGACCGTGAGCGTCGCGGACTAGCTCCAGCCCAGTCCCCCGTCGGTGGTCAGCACCTGCCCCACCATCCACGAGCCGGCCGGGCTCACGAGCCACCCGATCAGCCGCGCGGGATCGGACGGCTCACCCCACCGCCCGAACGGCGTGTCCAGGGCGGGAAGCTCCCGGTCGGTGGTCGCCGGATCGAGGTAGCCCGTGTTCACCGGCCCCGGATTGACCGTGTTCAGCACGATGCCCAGGTCCAGGAGTTCGGCGGCGACCGTGGCGGTGACGCCGGCCAGGGCAGCCTTGGACGTGGCGTAGGCGACCTCGCCCCGCATCGGCCCGTGCTGCTGTCCGGAGGTGAACCAGATGACCTTCGGGGCGGTCGCCGGGTCGATCGTGCGGCGACGGTCGGGGCGGTCGCCGGGCCGCGCCTCGGGCCCACCGGCTCCGAACTGCGCGGCGAACCGTCGGGTGAGCAGCAACGTCGCACGGGTGTTGGCCTGCCAGTGCGCGTCCAGCCGATCGGCGGTCATGTCCAGGATGGACCCGTCTCCCCCGCTGCGGGCCTGGTTGCAGACCAGGATGTCGACGGATCCGGTCAGGGCGGTGGCCGCGCTGAACATCGCGTCGAGTTCGGCCGGGTCGCGCAGATCGGCGCAGTGATGGGCGGCGACGGCACCGGCGGTCAGAGCCGCCCGCACTCCGTCGTGCACGGCGGTCAGGTCATCCGCGCCCCAGGGCTGGTCGGCGTCGTGGGGCGCGTAGTCGTGGGTGACGACGCTGGCACCGAGACGGGCGAGTTCGACGGCGACGGCGTACCCGATCCCCCGCCGCCGGGACACGCCGGTGACCAGGGCGGTGCGGGCGGTGAGCGGAGTCGCGGTCATGCCGGGACACTAACCAGGTGACGCGGCGAGGGCCCAGCACTTTTCCGGTTCGCTGGACGTCGGAGGGCGTCGCCCTGGGCGCAGCCGGTCGCCCCCGCGGGCCATGCGACGGCCGACCACCTACCGTGGGGCGATGGGGCGCCTGATCTACTCGATGTTCACCTCGCTGGACGGGTACGCGGCCGACTCGACCAGTGGCAGCACCTGGGGCGGCGCGCTCGATCCGGCGCTGCACGACTTCATCGCGGAGCAGACCCGGTCGGTCGGCACCTACCTCTACGGCCGGCGGATGTACGAGACCATGACGTTCTGGGAGACCGCTCCGCCGGAGCCGGCGTTCGTGCGGCACTACGCCGAGGTCTGGCGGGCAGCCCAGAAGGTGGTGTACTCCCGCACGTTGTCCGAGGTGACCACCGCCCGGACCCGGCTGGAACGAGCATTCGACCCGGTGGCGGTGCGCGCGTGGGTGGATGGACTCGACCATGACGTCACCATCGACGGTCCCACGCTGGCGGCGCAGGCCCTGCGTGCCGGGATCGTCGACGAGGTGCAGCCCTACCTGGCACCGGTGGCGGTCGGTGGCGGACTGCGGTTCTGGCCCGGCGGTCTGTGGTTGGACCTGGAACTGTTGGACGAGCGCGCGTTCACCCACGGCACCCGCTGGCTGCGCTACCGGATCGTCGGACCCCGCTGACATACTGACCGCCCCCAGCCCGGCGATCAGGAGCACCGTGCCAGAGTCCGAGCTCACCACCGACCGGCGATCGCTCGTCTCCGACGTGCTGGATCAGCTCGGTCGGACGATGGAGGCCGAGGTGGCGGTCGGTCGGCTGGCCCGGATCCTGGTCCCGGCGCTCGCCGACTGGTGTGTCATCACCCTGGTCGAGGACGACGAGTCCCGCGCGGGTCGGCGGCGGCTGCGCGACATCGGCTGGTGGCACGTCGACCCCGACCGGCGCGAGCTGGTCCGCGACTATGCCGCCGCCCGGATCGCCGCCCTCACCGACTCCTCGATGCTCATGCACGCCATCGACTCCGGCGAGCCGGTGCACGTCCCGTCCGGAGCGGTGGTGGCCCTCGACCAGGTGCTCAGGCCCGGCCGGGCCCGGGAACTGGTGGCCGCGCTGGCTCCGGCCTCGCTGACCGTGGCACCGCTGACCGCCCGGGGCCGCACCCTCGGTGCCCTGACCCTGTTCAACGGCCCGGACCGCGCGGCGCTGTCCCCGGAGGAGCTGCCCGGCTTGGCCGAGATCGCCTCGGCGGCCGCCCTGGCCCTGGACAACGCGCGGCTCTACCGCCGCCAGCGGGATGTGGCCGCCAGCTTCCAGCGCTCGCTGCTCACCGAGCCGGTGCAGCCGGACGACCTGGAGATCGCCGTTCGCTATCAGCCCGCGGCGGAGGCGGCGCGGGTCGGCGGCGACTGGTACGACGCCTTCACCCAGCCGAACGGCGCCACCGTGCTGGTGATCGGTGACGTGGTCGGTCACGACATCGAGGCGGCAGCGCTGATGGCGCAGCTGCGGTCGATGCTGCGCGCCGTCGCGGTGGTCACCGATTCCGGTCCCGGGGAGATCCTGCGGCAGGTCGACGCTGCGGCCCACACCCTCCGATTGCCGGTGATCGCGACGGTGGTGGTGGCCCGGATCGAGCAGACCGAGGACGAGTACCGCCGTGGCGTCACCCGGGTGCGATGGTGCAACGCCGGTCACCCGCCGCCGATGGTGATCGACGCCGCCGGGGAGGTGCACACCCTCGACGGACACGGTCTGCTGCTCGGGGTGGACCCGACGCACCGGCGGGAGGACCAGGAGCTGGTGGTGGAGCGGGGCGCGACCCTGATGATGTACACCGACGGCCTGATCGAGCGCCGCAGCCGGTCGTTGGCTGTCGGTCTGGCCGAGTTGCGCGCAGCCCTGGGTCGACACCGACACCTGGAGCTGACCGACCTCTGCGACGCCCTCCTGACCGAGCTTCCCGGCGGTCCGGGCGAGGACGACATCGCGATGGTCGGGGTCCGCCTGCACCCACAACACTGAGTGGTGCACCGCTCAGTCGCCAGTGATCGCGGCCAAATCGCCGAAGCCCGACATTCTCCCTAGGTGACGCCCACCTACTCCGCCCGCGCCCCGGTCTGGGCCACCCCCAGCTGGCCCCACGCTTCGGTGACGACCGAAGGACGACGACCGGGGGTAGAGCATGAGAGTGGCCGGACGTGGCGTGATCGCCAGCGTGATGGCGTAGGCGTCTGCGGCGTCGTTCGTCGCCTACGCGCAGGCGGTGAGCCCGGAGGCGGGGTCCACCAGCGGCGGCACCGCCGTGACGATCGACGCCCCGCAGTTCGAGTTCGTGCAGGTGGACGAGGGCAAAACCCTGTCGGTCGGCCTCACCCGGGACAATCAGCTCTACGCCTGGGGCGCGAACCTCAGCAGCGTCCCGGTCCCGGTCGACCAGAGCGGCGTGCTGGCGGGCAAGACGATCACGGACCTGGCCGTCGGCGCGAGCGGGACCTACGCGCTCGTCCTGGCCTCCGACGGCACCGTCGCCGGCTGGGGGACGAACGAGCAGGGCCAGCTCGGCAACGGCACCACCAGCTCCACGTACTCCACGGTGCCGGTGGCTGTGGACACCACGGGCGCACTGGCGGGCAAGACCATCGTCAGCATCGCGGCCGGTTCCGGCACATCGCTCGCCATCGCGGACGACGGCACCGCGTACACCTGGGGCGACAACACCTCCGGGTTGTTGGGTGCCGGACTCGACGGGACGGCGATGATGACCTCTCCGGTCGCCGTCGACACCAGCGGCGTACTCGACGGTGTCACCCTGGTCCGTGGCGCGGTCACCGACGTGTCCGCAGCCGTCGTCAGCGCCGAGGGCCGCCTCTTCACCTGGGGCACCGACGATTACGGCCTGCTCGGTGACGACGGCGCTCACCAGACGGCCACCGGGAGTACGTTCTCCGCGGTCCCGGTCGAGGCCGACACCTCGCAGGCGCCGGACGGCACCACGTTCTCCGAGGTCACCGCCGGGATGTGGACCGTGACGGCATTGACCACCGACGGCGACGTCTACGGCTGGGGCAATGGCCGTACCGGCCAGCTGGGCACCGGCTCCGCCACGAACTGGCAGCTGCCCACGCCGATCACCAGCGGTGCTCTCGCCGACGCGACGGTGGCAAGCGTCGACAGCGGCGGCCTCTACACCCTCGCGCTGCTGTCCGACGGTTCGATGGTCGGCTGGGGGGCGAACGGCAACCAGCAGATCGCCACCGGCAGCACCGACGTGGTGGTCCCGACCACGATGGGTCTGAGCGCACTCGGTGGAGCGGCGGTGATCGACTTCGCGGCCGGAACCGCCGTCCTGGTCGCCACGGACGCCCACAGCAGCTGGAGCTGGGGCGCCGGCGGTGCCGGGCAGCTCGGCGACGGGACGTCCATCGACAGCCAGTTCCCGGTAGCGGTCGTCCTGCCGACCGACAAGGTGACGTTCGGCGGGGTGTCCGCCACCGAGATCAGCCGGATCGACGCCGACACCATCTCTGCCGTCACCCCGCCCCATGCGGCAGGCACGGTCGACGTCCGGGTCACGATCGGCAACAGGGTGCTGGTGTTCGCCCAGTCCTATACCTATGGCACCGCGCCGACGGTGACGGATCCCGCGGACACCACATCGCCGGCCGGATCGGAGGTCGCCCTGAGTGTGACCGCCACGGGTGACGACCTGCCGGCGGTCAGCTGGCAGACCTCGACCACCGGCACCGACGGATGGACGTCAGCGCCCGGGGCGACCCAGACCGACAACGGTGACGGCACCGTGACCAGCACCCTGGTGGTCACGACGGGTGCCGAGGGCACGGCCGTTCATTACCGCGCCGTGGCGGTGAACGCGGTGGATCAGGTGATCAGCGCGAGTGCCGCCGTGACCGCCACTGCCGCCGCCGTCAGCCCGGATCCGACCGCCGAGCCGACCAGTGTCGCGACCGCACCCGCCGCCGAACAGACGGTATCCCCGGCACCCGACCCGACCGCGACCGCGGAGCCGGTCGAGGACGCGACGCCGGAGTCCTCAGCACGTCCCGACCAGGAGCCGACGTCTGACCCCGATGCCACCGGTCCCGAGGCGACCGGTCCCGCCCCGGCGGCCACCGAGGACCCCTCCCCCGAGCCCAGCACCAATCCGACGCCGACGGCGGGGCCGAGCGCCGACCCCACCGGCACGACAACGACCGACGACTCCGCCGGCATTGTCGGCACTGACGACCCTGCTGGGGCCGCGGGCCCTGCTGGGGCTGGCGGCACCGCCGAGGCCGACTCCGGCGAGCAGGCGCGCCCGGCGACGACCAGCACGGTGGTGACCGATGCGCAGGTCCGCAGTGTGCTCGCGCATACCGGCTCGGATCCGAGCTGGCTGTTCGCCGGTGCCGGTGTGCTGTTGCTCGCCGGGGCGGTCTTCGTCCTCGCCGGCCGCTCGGCCGGACCGCACCCGACCCGCCACTGAGCACCCCGTTCCCCGTACCCCGTCTGAAGGATTGATCTCGGTTTGTTGTCGACAGTTGTGCGCCGTAGCGCGCTTGCAGGAGTTCTCGCGGCGGGGGCGACTGCCTCCTTCGTCGCCCTCGCGGCCGTCGCGGTCGACCCGGGATACGGATCCACCGCCGGTGGCACCACCGTGGCGATCGACTCGCCGCAGTTCCAGTTCGCCCAGGTCGATACCAGTGAGGAGGCGTCGATCGGCGTGACCACCACCGGGGAGATCTACGCCTGGGGCGGCGGTGCGATCCTGGGAGAAGAGCAGCGCTCGACCGTCCCGACCACGATCGACACCAGCATCATCGGGGACGCCACGATCACCCAGGTGGCGGCGGCCCCCACCGGTTTCCTGGGGCTGGCCCTCGCCTCCGACGGGCGGGTCTACGCCTGGGGCGAGAGCTACGGCGGCGTGATGACCGGTGCCACCGACGTCCAGTTCAGCACGGACCTCACCCCCATCGACACATCCGGAGCGCTGGCCGGCAAGACCGTGACCGATATCGCGGTGGCCTACGACGCCGCTGCCGTCGTGACCTCCGATGGAGCCGTCTACGTCTGGGGTAACACCGGTTACTCGCTGGGGACGGCCTCGGACGAGACCAGCATCTCCTCCCCCACGGCCGTCGACATGTCAGGGGCGATGGCGGGGAAGACCATCGTCGAGGTCGAGTCCGGCGCGGATACCTTCATCGCGCTCGCGTCCGACGGTTCGCTGTTCACCTGGGGCAGCAACAGGTTCGGCAACCTCGGTATCGGCTCGACCAGCGAGGAGAGCGGTCCAGTCGCGGTGGACACCTCCGCGCTCCCGCCCGGAACGGTGTTCACCGCGGTGGCGGCCGGCACCACGAGCTACGCCCTCACCACCACCGGACAGGTCTACGCCTGGGGCCGCAACGACATCGGGGCGGCGGGCGTCGCCACCGACGCGACCAGCGTGACGCTGCCCACGCTGGTCGACACCGGCGCGCTCGCCGGCGCGACCGTCACGTCGATGCACGCGGGACTCGCCTCGGTGCTGGTGCAGCTGTCCGACGGCAGTCTTGTCGGCTGGGGCGACAACCACTCCGGCCTCCTGCTGAGCGGCGGTCCGGAGGCCCTGAGCACTCCGACCAGGATCGACACCAGCGTGTTCGGGACGGTCACGGTGACGAGCTACGCGATCGGGTACGAGCACGCCGTCGCCGTCACCGACGCGGCCACCGCCTGGGCTTGGGGCGACAACGGGTACGGCCAGCTCGGCGACGGCGGTGCCGTCGCGTCCTCCGATACTCCGGTCCCAGTGACGGTGCCGGGTGACGCGGTGACCTTCGACGGGGTGGCCGCGACGTCGGTCACCCGCGTGAACCCGACGACCCTGCAGGCAGTCACCCCGGCACACATCGCCGGGCGAGTGGACGTGGTGGTGACCACGGGCAACGCGGTCTACACGTACCCGGACGCGTACGCCTACGGTTCGCCGCCCGTCATCACCACGGAGCCGGTCGGGGCGACCACCAGCGCGGGCGCGAGCCACACGCTCACGGTGGTCGCCACCGGCGACGATCGTCCGATGATCACCTGGCAGACGTCGGCCAACGGGGTCGGCGGCTGGACCAGCCTCACGGGTGCCACCACCAGCGGGACCGGCGACGAGGTGACCAGCTCGATCACGATCCCGGCCGGCGCTGCCGGGTCGACCGTCTACGTGCGGGCCGTCGCCAGCAACGTGGTCTCCTCCACCAGCAGCACGGTGGTGGCGATCGCCGTCCCCGCGGATCCGGCCCCCGATGCCACCCCGGCGCCGACCGACGATCCGGTGCCGACCGAGGATCCGTCGTCGACACCCGCCGGGTCATCGGCCCCCGACGACCCGACCCCCACCGAATCGACGGCTCCCGTCGACCCGACCTCCCCCGGGTCCGGCACACCCGACGGGTCCGGCTCCACGACCGACCCTGGGGACCGGTCCGATCCCGGCAGCGGCACCGTGACCGATGCCACCGTGCGCGAGGTGCTCGCCCACACCGGTTCCGACCCCCGGTGGTTGCTGGCGACGGGCGGGGTACTGCTGACGGCCGGTGCGCTGTTCGTGGTGATGAGTCGTGGGCCGGCGTCCGACCGTGGACCGGATCGGGCACCGGTGAGCTGACGCGACACCGTTGTGACGGGGGGCGTCGGTCGCCCCCCGTCACAACCCGGCGTGCGGGCTACCGTGACCCGATGACGAGTGCCCTCGGAGAGTCGATCTGGTCGCAGCTGGCCGCGGCCACCCAGACGCGCACCGCCTTCACCCTGGTCCAGGTCGGCACCGCCGGACCCGACGGACCACAGGTGCGGGCGATGATCCTGCGCGCGGTCACGGCCCCGCACCTGTTCCTGGCCACCGACCGGCGCACCCCCAAGGTGGCGGCTCTGCTCGCGGACCCCCGGATCGCGATCACCGGGTGGGATCCGGACCAGCAGGTGCAACTGCGGCTGCGGGGCACGGCGGAGCTGGTGGAGGACCCGACGACCCTGGCCCAGGCGTGGGCGTCTTTCGGGCCGGGCACCCGCGCCCTGTTCACCGCGCCGGCACCCGCCGGCACGCCGCTGTCAGCGGCGCCGGGGCGCGACGACGCCGAACCCGTCGAGCGCTTCGGCTGGTTGCGGGTACGGGTCACTGAGATCGACCACCTGGACCTCGCCGGGCCCGAGCAGCGGCGCCACCTCCTCCGACAGGAGGACGACTGGGACCCGGTGCCGATCGTCCCGTGAGCTGTTCTGCGGCGGGCTGAGGGGGCGCGTGATCAGCAGCTCGACCGAGAGCCGCTCCGGTCCGCCACCCGGAGGCACCGGACGACGACCGTCACGGCGTGTGCTCCTCGGCGGAGGTCGGCTCCGGCGGCCGGGGCACCTCGTCGTCGGTGCGGAATCCGATCGCCTTGTGCGACCCGTCGCAGAAGGGCTTGATCGCCGACGCACCACACCGGCACAGCGCGACCGTGGCCCGGCGACGCGGGACCGGCCGACCGGAGCTGTCCCGGATCTCGACCTCGCCCCGCACCAGGATCGGGCCATCGGTGCACGCCGTGAGGATCACGGGCGCGGGGCCCGCATCGTGAGGCGTGACCTGGGGTGCGTCGGTCGGTTCGCCGACCTCGGCACCGTGGTGCGCGGTGGTCATCGTGACTCCTGGTCGTGGTCGTGGCGGAGAGCGCGGAGTGGGGTGGCGGCGTGCGCCACGCGGTGTCCGGCGTAGCGCACGCCCCCACCCGCGCGCAGCGGCAGCACCAGCCAGGCGAGCAGCGCACGTTCGGCGAGCCAGACCGGTGCCCACAGCGCGGCGGAGCGCGGGTACACCGAATGACCGCCCTGGCGACGCCGCCCGGTTTCGGCCACCGCGATCGCGGCCAGGGCGATCAGCGCAGGGCCGCCGTGGCGGCGCGTTGCCACCGCGATCGGCAGCAGCGCCAGCTCGGCGAGGAACCGGGGCGGCTGGGCCAGGCTGTCGTAGGCCTGCCGGACCCGCTGGCGCCAGAAGTGTCCGGTGCTGGGCGGTCGGCGCAGGACGTACAGGTCGTCAGCACGGCACACCCGGCCACCCCGGGCCAGCACCGTGCGGATCAGCTCCAGGTTCTCGAACAGCACGCCCCCGTCGTACCCCGCAGTGCCGAGCGCGTCGGCCCGCAGCACCAGGGTGCCGGGATAGTCACCACCCAGGCTGCGATTGACCAGGCTGCGCGCGGTGTCCCACCGGGCGTGCCAGGGCTGGGGGTGGAACACGTTCCGCGGCCGCACCAGATCGGCGTCCCGGAGCCGGTCGACGGCCGCCAGCAGCCCTGCACGGTCGTAGCGCACATCGTCGTCGGCGATCACGATCTGCTCCGCGCGGCGGTGCCGCAGCCCGGTCAGCACGCCGGCGACCTTCCCGTTCAGCGCCGTCGACGGGTCGGGTCGCAGGTGGCGCACGGCGTCCGGGAAGGCAGCCCGGTGCCGGGCGAACCCGGCGGCAGGCGACCCGTCGACCACGGTCACCGGCAGCCACCGCACCAGGCGGGACAGGTAGTCGGCCAGCTCCTCCAGGTCGGTGTCGTCGGTCCAGCGCAGCGGCAGCAGGTACTCCGCGTCGACGATCACTACACCGCCCCGGTGCTCCGGGCCCCGGCGCCGATCAGCGCCGACTCCCCCGCCGACCACCGATCGATCAGATGCGCGCCCACCCGGCCGTCGATGTGCAGGCAGGCGGCGGCGCCGAACATCACCTCGTCCAGCAGTGCGGGCTGTTGTGCCACCAGCCCGCCTGCCAGGTCGCGTCCGGCGATCTGTTCGTGCACCGCATCGGCTTCGACGTGCTCGTCGAAGTACCACGTGACGTCCGCGTCGTACCCGTGCCGACGGAAGCCGTTCCCGTACAACCGGTTCGGTTGGGAGGACGTCATCTCGAAGGCGGCCAGGTGCCCGACGATGCAGCCCCGCAGCCGCCGGTGCAGCCCGAACATCGTCATCATGTTCACCGAGGCCAGCGTGATCGCGGGCACCAGGTCGATGTAGTGGCCGTAGCTGTCGTCCAGGCCGAGGCCGCGCATCGTCCGGGCGAACAGGGCCGCGTGCATCCGCTCGGGCCGCCCGCCGCCGTACTCGTCGGCCTGGATCTCCACCAGGGCCGCCTTCGGCTCGCCGAGCAACCGCGGGATCGCCCAGGTGTGCGGGTCGGCCTCCTTCAGCTGGTAGATCGACCGGTTGATCAGCAGCTCGTGCAGCTGCTCGTCGGTGGCCTTCTTAGCGACGTATCCGGACAGGCTCGGACCGCTGTCCCGGCTGGTCAGCGCGAACAGCGCGGCGGCGACCGACTGCTGCTCCGGCTCCGGCCGCAGGTCGTCCGGCACCGCCACCGCTGCGCGCAGCTGCGCCTCGAACTCCGCCTCGATCACGGCGCGCGCCCGGAGCAGGTCGGGGTGCCATTCCAGGCCGTCGTCGACACCCTCCAGGCCCTGGTAGTGCAGCTCGTACAGCGCGGTCAGCGCGACCTGGACATCCTCGTCGGTGGCCAGGTCGGGGCTCGCTGCCACCGCACGGAGGGCGAGGTCGGACAGGGCGGGGTCGACGGTGCCGCTGGTCAGGGCGGTGAGGAGACGGTCACTGAACGGCCCGCGGGGGGCTGGTGCGCGCAAGGTGACTCCCGGTGCACGGCGGTGTGCCCCGTGGCATGAGACTCCCGGACGCTATCCCGGCGGACGGTCGCCCGCACTCCGGTGTCGTTGTCACCCGATCGGGCGTACGGTCGCGCTACACGGCTGATCGGCTGCGGTCCAGCACAGCGGCCGCATTCCGGTGGCGGGACCGATGGGGGCCACGGTCATGACCGACCTGACCGCACGCATCACACCACGCAGATCGACGAGGACGGACGACCACGCGGTCGGCCGGTTCAGTGTCGACCTGCGCACCGACACCTGGTGGTGGGACGACGAGCTGTTCCGCATGTACGGCTTCGCTCCGCACGACGTCGTGCCGTCGACCGCGCTGGTGCTCGCGCACCAGCACCCGGAGGACACCGTGGGGTTGGTGGCACGCGTCTCCGAGACCTTCACCACCGGCGAACCCTTCACCGCGGCGCACACCGCGGTGGACGCCACCGGCCGCGCGCGGCTGTTCAGCATCAACGGCGAGCTGGCCGATCAGCGGGTGCACGGCCGGGTCCTGGACCTCACCGAGATGGTGGATCTCCAGGCTCGACGCGCCGCCACGGTGTCGATCGAGGCATCGGCCCGCAGCCGCGCCGGGATCGAGCAAGCGGTGGGCGCGGTCGCCCTGGCCGAGGGTGTCTCGCCGGAGGTGGCGTTCCGTCGGTTACGCACCGTCTCCAACGACGCGAACGTCCCGCTGCGCACCCTGGCGACAGCCATCGTGGAGCAGCTTCCAGCACTGAACTCCGACCCCGGTCGACTCCCCCGGTTCCTCCGGGAGCTGTCGGCACCGACCCATCGGCGCTGAGATGGGCGGGAGGATCGAGGTCGGGCACCGGTCCGACCGGACGGTGATCGCCCTGTCGGGCGACGTAGACGTCCTGCTGCGCGAGCACGCGGGGCGGGCGCTCGGAGCGGCGCTGACCGCCGGACGGCCGGTGGTGCTCGACCTGTCCGGGGTGACGTTCATCGATTCCTCCGGAATCGGCTACCTGGTGCAGTTCCGCCGGGCGTGCGACGAGGTCCAGCTGCCCTGCACGCTGGTGGGCGCGCCCCCATCGGCGCTCACCGTGTTGCGGGTGCTGGGCCTGACCGAGCACTTCGGCATCGCCGAGGCCGACGGTGCCCAGCAGCACGGAACGGCCGACGCGCCCCGCCGGTGAGGTCGGACCCGACGCCCGGCCGGGACGGACCTCACAGCGCGGCGAGTCCCAGCACCACCAGCGCGACGACCACGAGAGGGGCCACGGTCCAGAACAGCGCCCGCGACGACTGCGGCTCGCGACGCGCTGGATCGCGGAAGCTGGGTCGGAGCGGATCCTCCACGGTCAGCCTCCGAGCCGTCGCAGCGCCGACCGATGATGAGCGGCCCGGGCGCCGGTCTTCTCCGACTCGACGATGAACGCCGGTTCCTCGGCGCTCGCGGTGAAGCGCTGACCGGCGAGCTCGACGTCGCTCTCCCGGCGCTCGACCACCACTCCCTGGGTCCGGCCCTGGGGGGTGTTCCAGGACACCCGATCACCGACGCTCAGCGGTTTGGCCATGCGCCTCATGGTGCTCGGTGCCGCCGCGGAGCGCGAGCGCGGGATTCACCCGGTCGGCCTCAGCCGACTCAAGTCGGCCCACGGCACGGCCGATCACCCGGTCATGGCAGGGATGGACCCGTGGTTGGCGAACCGCTACGCCGGGACCGGCAGCCATGAGCCGAGCCCGGAGGTCGATCGCCCGACGGTGCACGAGACGCGGCTGTCCCGGCGCCGTGCGGACGCCGTGCTGCGTGAGGTCAGCGCACGGGTCGCTCCCCGTCGGCGCCGCGCCCGGATGTCGCTCTGGCTCACCGGCACCGTGGCAGCGGCCACGGCGCTGATCACCTGGGCGGTGACCACAGCGCACTGAGCGCCCCGCTCAGCGCAGGAGGCGGCGCAGTTCGGCGAGCAGCGACTCGTCCGGCTCCCCCGGCGGCGCACTCAGCGCCCAGCCGTCCATCGCCAGCGCCGCCACCCGTCGCCCGTCGGACAGCGACCGGTGCTGCGGCAGGGCGGCCGGGGACAGTTGCCGGGCGGCGAGGGCGGCGTGCTGGGGCACCTCGACGCCCGACAGCAGCAGGGTGCGCAGCAGGGCGGCGGCGCGGCGATCGTCGGTGAGCACGTCGAGCCGGGAGGTCACTGCGGCCCGACAGGGCGCCAGGTGCAGCGGCGAGAGGTCGTCGAAGCCGTCGCTCATCACCCGGTCCAGGACGTCCTCGACCAGTTCCTGCGCCGACCCGTACATGCTGTCCAGCCACTCCGGGTCCCGGTCGGCGATCAGGGCCACCCGGTCCAGGGTGATGCTGCCCACTCCCCCGGTCCGTGCCAGGGTGAGGAGGGCGTCGACCAGCGGTTCCTCGTCGCGTAGCGGGAACCGCTCCCAGCGCTCGGAGAAGCTGCCCAACCGGGTGCTGGGCACCGGGACGTCCGCGTAGTGCGCCACGGCCCGCAGCGACCGCTCCCACCAATCGGCGTCGTCCGGGTACACCCCGCCCAACCACCCGAGCATGCAGCCGTCCAGCGCCAGGCAGGCGATCCGGGTGCGTGCGTCCACCGTCGTGCCGACCTCGCCCATGATGTCCTCCCGCACCGTCGAACCGACCAGATGGTCCGTAGCCTAGGTCAGGTCGGCTGGACGGACCAATCGGTCGGTACGCTGGGGCCATGGCCGATGCCGCACCACCAGCCCGCCGCCGCGACCCGATGCGCACCAAGCGCGCGCTGCTCGACGCGGCGGCGTCCAGCGTCGTGACCCACGGGGCCGGGGTCAGCGTCGACGTGATCGCCCGCACCGCCGGGGTGTCCAAGAGTGGGCTGTTGCACCACTTCGGGTCCAAGGAACAGCTGTTCGCCGCGCTGGCCCAGGATGCCTTCGACCGGTTCGCCGCCGAGGCGGAGGCGGCAGTCGAAGCCGACGACCTCGCACCGGGACGCCTGCTGCGGGGCTATCTGCGCGCCACCTTCGCCCAGGCCGCCGACCCGGACGCCGCCGACTACTGGGCGGTGATGGCCCACCTCGCCGTGGTGCCGGCGGTGGCGGAGGCCGCTCGCGCGGACTTCCGGTTCTGGGAGGGTCGGCTGACCGCCGACGGCTTCGACCCGGCCGTCGCGCAGCTGGTGCTGCTGGCCGCCAACGGACTGGAGCTCGGCGAGGCGGTGGGCTGGGTGCCCGGTGGCGACCGCGACCAGCTCCGCGACCGCCTGCTGAAGCTGACCCGGGCCGCCGACACCGTGCGGGACGTGCTGCTCCCCTGATCGTCCGGCGATTCACCCGGGTGCAGGCACCCAGATCCTGCTCAGCAGCGGTGGCGGCTTCCCGATGGGAGCAGCACGTCCTGCTGATGGTCCGCGTCGTGGACCGCAGGGGGGAGGACGCAGCCCCAGGAGACCGCCGTGACCGACCAGCACCCCCGCCGCACCGTGCGGCTGCCCCTCGCCACCCAGATCATCGGCGTCGCCGCCGTCGCCACCGTGTGCTCGGTGGGCGTGGGCGCCTTCGCCGCCGGACAGCTGTCGGCGATCCGCTCGGAGACCTCGGCGATGGCTGCCGCCGACGCGCAGGTGAACGCCGCGCTGTCGACGTTCCAGGCGTCGCTCTGGCAGGTCCGGATGAGCGCCGGGATGGTCGGCGCCTACCCGGCCGGCGACGGCAAGCAGTCCCAGGTCGATGCCCTGAACACCGGCTATGCCGCCGTGGACGACGCGGCCGCGGGTCTGGAAGCCGCCTACCAGGACGCCTTCGGCGGCAGCCCGACCGGCTGGGACGCCTTCGGCACCGCCTGGGACGAGTACCGCCAGGTGCTCGACGACGAGCTGATCCCCGCGGCGCTCGCGGACGACCAGGTCGCCTACGCCCAGATCCGGGACGAGGGCGGAGCCGGGGAGAAGGGCCGGGCCCTGGTCGCCAGCGTCAGCACCGTGCAGGAGGAGATCGCCGACACCATCGCCACCGAGGCCGACCAGGTCGCCGCCCGGGCGCAGCGGTCGATCTTGGTCACCTGGATCGGGCTGTCGATCGGCGCGGTGCTGGCGATCGTGGTCGCCGTCGTGGTCGCCCGCCGGATCCGCCGTGCGGCGGCCGGGGTGCGCGAGTCGCTGGTGGCGATGGCCGAGGGCGACCTGACCGTGGCGGCCCGCGCCGGGTCGCTGGACGAGATCGGCGACATGGCGACCTCCCTGGGGATCGCCCAGCAGTCGCTGCGTGCCACGGTCGGCGGCGTGCGGGACTCGGCGCAGGCGGTGGCAGCGGCGGCTGAGCAACTGTCCGCGGCGTCCTCGCAGGTGTCGGCGGGTGCAGACGAGACCTCCACCCAGGCCGGGGTGGTCGCGGCCGCCGCCGAGCAGGTGTCGCGGAACGTCCAGACGGTCGCCGCCGGTGCCGAGCAGATGGGTGCCAGCATCCGGGAGATCGCGCAGAACTCCTCGCAGGCCGCCAAGATCGCGGGTCAGGCGACCGAGGCGGCGGCGGTGACCAACGACCAGGTCGCGCGGCTCGGGGTGTCCAGCCAGGAGATCGGGAACGTGGTCAAGGTGATCACCAGCATCGCGGAGCAGACGAATCTGCTGGCATTGAACGCGACCATCGAGGCAGCGCGGGCCGGGGAGGCCGGCAAGGGCTTCGCGGTCGTCGCCGGTGAGGTCAAGGAGCTGGCGCAGGAGACCGCCAAGGCGACCGAGGACATCGCCCGCCGGGTGGAGACCATCCAGGGCGACACCTCCGGCGCGGTGACCGCGATCGAGCAGATCTCCACGATCATCGCCAGCATCAACGACTACCAGCTGACCATCGCCTCGGCCGTCGAGGAGCAGACCGCCACCACCAACGAGATGTCCCGCTCCGTCGCCGAGGCCGCGACCGGCTCCGGGGAGATCGCCACGAACATCACCGGGGTGGCCTCCGCCGCCGCTTCGCAGTCCGATGTGCTGGGTCAGGTGGGCCAGTCGGTGGTGGAACTGGCCCAACTGTCGGCGGACCTGGAATCCCGGGTGAGCCGATTCCGCTACTGAGGATGCGGAGGCGGCCCCGGGAGCCAAGACTGGGGCCGCATGAGGGACATCACCGCACATCACGGCCAGTTCAGAACCAGCTGGCCGCACCGGGACGGACGTCACGTCGACCTGCACGGCGGCTGCGCCGAGCGGATCGGGACGGTGGCCCCGTGACCGACCGGATCGACGACGGACTGGTCTCGGCCCGGCCGCCGGAGCGGTTCACCCTGGTGCGATCCTGGACCCTGCACGACGTGGATCATCTGAGCGGCGTCCGGCGTGAACTGCTGGAGACCGTGACCGCCTCGGACGCCGGACCGCAGGACGGCCTGGACGACATCCCGGACCGGATGATCCTGGTCGCCTCGGAACTGGCCACCAATGCCCTCACCCACGGCCTGCCGCCCACCGAGGTCCGGCTGCTCTCCGACGGCCGGGAGTACCTGCTGGACGTGGCCGACCACGACACCGGCAGCACTCCGGCGCTGGCGGGCGAGCGAGCTCCGGGCGCCGGGGGCTTCGGACTGCAGATCGCGCGGCGACTGTCCCAGGCGGTGGGTTGGTACGCCGACGAGTCGACCAAACACGTCTGGGCGACCTTCCCCGCCCAACGCTGAGCCGTCGATCAGCGGTAGTCGTCCCAGATCGGTGCCGGGAAGAGCACCTGCTCGAAGTCCCGCCACGCGGTGGGGAGGTCGATGGCCGGGCTGCGGAACATCCTCAGCTGCAGCCCGTCCATCGCCGCGATCGTCTGCTCGACCAACGGCCGCATGTTCGACCAGTCACCGACCTGCGGCGGAATCCGCCACCGGGTGCGGGAGTACAGCTCCCACACCCGGTCCGGTCGGTCGTGGAAGTAGGTGTGGGCCGGATGCTCGGGGCTGACCGACTCGGCGCTGAGCACCATGTAGAGCCGGATCAGCTGCGGGTCCTGGGCATTGTGCGCGACCAGGTAGCGGCAGTACGCGGGGAAGGACATCCCGTCCGGGTGGGTGGCGGCCGGGTCCCCGGTGGCGGCGAAGTCCTCCGGGTCGAAGCGCTGGTCGTAGCCCTGCTCGATGATGAGCTGGAGTAGACCCTCCTTGGTGTGCACGTAGTGCAGCAACCCTGCCTGGGTGATCCCGACCTGCTTGGCGACCTCGGGCAGCGACAGCCCGTAGAACCCGTGCCGGCTAACCAGGCGGGTGCTGACGTCGAGGATCTGCCGGATCCGCTCGTCCCGGGTCAGGCGTACCCGGCGCGGCTTCTGCGAGGTGTCGGTCACCGGGGCAACCTACCGCGCGTTGACACCGGACCCGTCCCGTTCTACCTTCCCCTTATCTACCAACCAGTCGGTAGGTAGCGGTGGGTGTGCGAGGGGGCGCATCCCGCTGACAGCTCACCGTGGAGCGTCCGTCTCCCACGACCAATGAAGGTTGCCATGGACACGCAAGCCGCACCGACGACGGACTCGACCGCCCCGGCCGATCTGCTCGCACCCGACACCCGACAGCCCTTCACCCGCGCCCGCACCCTGCGGTTCGGCGCCGGGTTCTTCGTCTACGGACTCGCCTGGATCATCGGCCTGCAGATCGTCGCGGCGGTGCTGCTCCCCCAGCGTCTGCGGGACATCGGCGTGGCCGACCCGGTCGCCCTGCTCGGCACGATCAGCGCCGTGACCGCCGTGGTCTCCCTGGTGTCGAACCTGGTGTTCGGCAACCTCTCCGACCGCACCCGCAGCCGGTTCGGGCGCCGCGCCCCGTGGATCCTGTGCGGCGGCATCCTCGGCGGTGTCACGCTGTTCGCGATCGGGGTGCTCACCAACGCGACCCTGATCACCCTGGTCTACTGCCTGTGCATGGTCGGGCTGAACATGATGCTGGCCCCGGCCGTCGCGGTGCTGGCCGACCGGGTGCCGATGAAGCTGCGCGGCACGATGTCCGCGTTCTACGGCGGCGGGCTGGCCGCCGGTGCTCCGCTCGGCTCGCTGATCGGCTCGGCGTTCCTGGTGAACTCCTTCCCCGGCTTCGTGCTCGGTGGCGCGCTGATGGCTGCCTCCGCGGTGATCGCGCTGATCGTCTGGCCCCGGGAGCGCTCGGCCGTCGACCTGCCGCCGGCCGCCGGTGGGCTGATGGAGCTGTTGAAGTCCTTCCGGCCGCCGCGGAAGGCACCGGACTTCTACTGGGCCTTCGCCGGGCGACTGTTCATGCTGGTCAGCTACCAGATGATCATGGCGTACCAGCTCTACATCGTGCAGGACCACATCGGCCAGACCGTCGCCGAGTCCGCCAAGACCATCGCCACCATGTCGGTGATCCTGCTGGTGGTCTCGCTGATCGGCTCGGTCGTCTCCGGCCCGGTCTCCGACCTGATCGGTCGCCGCAAGCTGCCGGTGGTGGTGTCCTCGGTGCTGTTCGCGGTCGGTATCGCGATGCCGTGGATCTACCCGTCGCCGATGGGCATGTTCCTGTTCGCCGGGATCGCGGGCTTCGGCTACGGCGTCTACACCTCGGTCGACCAGGCCCTGAACGTCGACGTGCTGCCGAACGAGGAGGAGGCCGGCAAGGACCTCGGCATCCTCAACCTGTCCACCACCGCCGGTCAGACCGTGGGGCCGCTGATCACCTCGGCCCTGGTGGTGGCCACCGGCGGTTACGGCCTGGTGTTCCCGGTCTCCATCGTCGCTGCCCTGCTGGGCGCCTTCTTCATCACCCGGATCAAGTCCGTGCACTGACCCTCGTGCGTTCGCGCACCCCCACTGAGCCCGTCCGCCGGTCGGCCCGGTCCCCGGGCCCGCGCCGTGCACAGAAAGGCCGCCCCTCCCGATGAGAGGGGCGGCCTTTGCTGCTCGCGGTCAGCTCTCCAGGATCACGAGGTCCCACGGGGCGATGTCGAGCGGGTCACCGGCCTCGACCGGCACATCGCCCGCCAGCACCGACCGCCCGGCGACCGGGCTGGCCAGCCGCACCGGCTCGGCGGAGTAGTTCAGCAGGTAGGTGATCGCCCGCCCGGCCGCGTTGTGACCGCGGCGCACGGTGACCGTCCCGGCCAGATCCTGCGCCCAGTCGCCGACCCCGGCGTCCCGGACAGCGAGCGTCAGCGCCGCCCGGAGCAATTCCGGTGAGGTCATGGTGCCCAGGTGCAGCGCCGACCCCTCGCCCGCCCGGTGCCGGGTGATCGCCGCGTAGTCCCGGTAGGCGTCGTGCGCGTAGGAGGCCAGCACCTCGGCACCCTCCGGCACCAGCAGCTCCATGAAGTGCTCGGCCGCCAGCGGTGCCGCCACGCCCGCGAGCTGCCCGTGCAACTCCAGCGCGACCCCTTCCGGCCGGGTGAACTGGTTGTAGCGGAAGCCAAGGGTGTCGACCAGGTCGTGCGGTGCCGTGTCGTGCCAGACCTTGACGTGCTGGTCGGCGACCAGGCTGCGGAAGGTGGTGACCAGGTGCCCGCCCTGCTGGACGTAGGCCCGCAGCGCGTCAACCGTCGACTGCGGAGCGGTGTACAGCACCGGAGCGATCACCAGGGCGTACCGCGACAGGTCGTCGGCGTCGGCGGGCACGAAGTCCACCTCGACGTTCAGCGCGAACAGCGCGTCGTACACCCAGCGCAGCACGTCGTTGTAGCCGATCGAGCTGCCGAACACCCCGTCGATGAAGCCGGTCTCGATGGTGAACCACTGCAACGCGGTCAGCGCCTCGTTGCTGACCATGATCGCGACCCGGTTCTGCTTGCGCAGGTGACCGAACCGCTCGCCGAGCGCCGCCAGCTCCCGGCCGAACACCCCGGCCTCCTCGTAGGTCGGGTTCGACGCCAGGTCGTGCGACAGCAACCCCTTCCAGTAGGTCTCGAAGGAGTGGTGCAGCGAGTGCCAGTGCCAGTACATGACCCCGTCGGCGCCGCTGGCCAGATGGCTGTACGCCTGGAGCCGGAGCTGACCGGGGTACGGCAGCCAGCCGAGCTGGCCCTGCGCCTGCGTCTCCAGCACCAGGTAGTTGGCGCCGCCCTTGATCGAGCGGGTCATGTCGCCGCCGAAGGCGATCTCGGTGCCGGTCAGCCGGGACTGGGTCGGGTGGTAGATGTCCACCCCGGCGACGTCGACGGTGGGCGCCGCCTTGAAGTGGTCCACCGACGGTTGCAGACCGTAGGACCAGCCCGGCGTCCAGTCGAAGTCGAAGTTCTGGGTGATCCACTGGTCCTCGCGGGCGTACTCCCGGACGATCCCGGCCTGCCAGGCCAGGAAGTCGACCACCAGCCCGCGCCGGAACTCGTCGAAGGCGGCGCCGAGCGACCCGTTGATCGTGCCGCGGACGTCGGGCACGTCCTCCCACGCGTCGATCCGGTTGGACCAGTAGTCCAGGCCGTACGCGGCGTTCAGGGCGTCGAGGTCACCGTCGAACGTCTGCCGCAGGTGCTTGACGAAGCTCCGCTGCACGCCGCGACCGGCGGTGTCGTGGTACTTGGTCTCGTTGTCGAGCTGGAAACCGATCACGGCCGGTCGGTGCGCGGTGTGCGCCATCAGCTCGCGGATCACCCGCTCGGCGTGGAACAGGTAGGTCGGGTGGGTGATGTCCATGATCTGCCGCGCGCCGTACCGGCCCTCGCCGGCGCGGGTGGTGGCCAGCACGTCTGGGTGCGAGGCGGTCAGCCAGGACGGCACCGCATAGGTGGGGGTCCCGACGATCACGTGGATCCCGGCGGCCTCGAACGCGTCCAGCGCCCGGTCGATGTGGTGGAAGTCGAAGACGCCTGGCTGGGGTTCCAGCGTGCTCCAGGTCGACTCGGCGATCCGCACCACGTTGATCCCGGCGTCCAGCATCATCCGGACGTCGGTGTCGATCCGGTCGGTGGGCAGGTACTCGTCGTAGTACGCAGCCCCGAACAGCAGCCGGTCCATCGTTCAGCCTTCCTCGCGCGCGTCCCGGCCACGATGCCGGGCGGTCGCCGCGAGTCTACCTACTAGTTGGTAGGTAAAGGTCGCCCGGCGACCATCGACTGCGCCAACAGCGTCGACCCGACCACCGCGGCCGGCATCGTCGCCACCGCCCCGCCCGGCACCAGGAAGCACAGCTGGGTGGCGACCCCGAAGCCCAGGGCCTGCCCCCGGTGCGCCCGGATCAGCCGTGCCCGCTCCCGACGGTCGATCCCGCGAGCCAGCAGTGCCCGGGAGGTGAGCTCGGCCGCCAGCAACCAGCCGGTGCAGACCAGACCGGCCACCCAGCCGAGCACGGTGCCCACCACCGGGATCACGCCGAGCAGCGCCGTCAGCGCGCCGACCACGATCCCGCGCAGGATCAGGCCCAGGCCGTCGACAGCACCGCGCCAGAACCCGACCGACCCGGAGGGCACCTGACCCGTGGTGTCCCGCTCCACCGCCTGCCAGATCCGGTCGTAGACCGGCTCGCCCACCGCCAGGGTCAGACCGGTGAAGGTGACGACGATCAGCACCAGCACACCGGCCAGCACCACCGCCTGCGCGGTCAGCTCGGCAGCGCGTTCCCAGCCCGGACTCCAGTCGTCGGCGAACGGGGTCAGCCAGTCACCGATGCTGCCCAGCTGCCAGATCAGCAGGATAACCGCGACCAGCAGCACGACGGCGACCACCACCGCCGGGAGCAGACCGAGCAGCATCAGCCCGGTGCGGCGCCGCCACCAGCCCCAGCCGCGGCCCGCCAGCCGGACTCCGTCCATGAACCCGTTCATCGCGGGCCAGGGTGTCACACTCGGACGATGGAACGACCTGACACCCGGATCCACGGCGACGAGCGCACGCTCCTGGACTTGTTCCTCGACTACCAGCGCGCGACGGTGGTGCTGAAGGCGGAGGGGCTGGGCGACCAGGACGGCGCCCGGCGGCTGCTGCCCTCGGCCACCACGGTGACCGGGATGCTGCGGCACCTGGCCGACGTCGAGCGCAGCTGGGTCGCCGAGACGTTCGCCGGGCTGCCCTACGACCGCAGGTTCGGCAGCGACGACGACCCGGACGGCGAGTGGCGGGTCACCGAGGCCGACTCCCTGGCCGAGGCGATCGCCGACTACCAGGCCGCCTGCGCGGAGAGTCGGCGGATCCTGTCCGGTCGCGGGCTGGACGAGCAGTGTGTGGCCGGTCCCCCGGCGCAGCTGCGCTGGGTGCTGCTGCACCTGATCGAGGAGACGTCCCGGCACGCCGGGCAGCTGGACGTGCTGCGCGAACTGCTGGACGGCGTCACCGGGGAGTAGCGGCCCGCCACATCCGCTCCGGCGGGTGCACGCCGACCGGCAGGCCGTCCACCGGGCCGCGGGCGGTGAAGCCCAGGCGTTCGTACATCCGACGCGAGCCGGGGGTGGTCGCCTCCAGGTAGGCCGGAGCGTGCTCGGCGTCGGCGATCGCCAGCCGGTGGCCCAGCAGCGTGCTGCCCACCCCCTCGCCGCGCGCCCGGCCGGAGACCACGACGTCCGAGAGGTACCAGTGCGGCTCGGTGGGGTGCACGTCGGCGAACGCCCGCTCCATCCGCTGCCACCCCCGGGCGCCCGACCGACCGAGCGCGACGACCATCCGCACCCGATCGATCATCGACTCCTCGCGGCCGGCGACCCCGGGTGCGTGCCAGATCGCCACCCCGACGACCTCGCCGCTCCCCCGACGCGCCAGGTCGACCACCCGACCCGGGTCCGACCCGCGCACCACCCCGCGGTAGTACCGCCGCAGTCGACCGCGACGAGTCTCCTCGGAGCCCGGCACCACCGCGGCGATCAGCGGGTCGGGGGCGAAGCCCTCGGCGAGCAGCCCGGCGGCGGCATCCAGGTCGGCAGCACCACTGGCGACGGAGACGGTGACCATGCCGGTCAGGGTAGAGGGCTTCCGCTCGGCGGGCAGCGGTGGCTATCATCGTCGAGTGACGATGATTCCGACCGTGACGGACGTGTTCCGTGCCCTCGGTGAACCCGCCCGACTGAGCATCCTGCGCCACCTGTTCACCGGTGAGCACTCGGTCCGCGAGCTGACCGATCACCTGCACCTCGCCCAGAGCACCGTCTCGGTGCACCTGGCGGTGCTGCGGGACTGCGGCCTGATCACCCTGCGCACGGTCGGCAGGTCGTCCCGGTACTCGCTCGCCGACCCGGACCACCTCGACACCCTGCTCCGCCACGCCGACCGACTGGTCCCGGCGACCGACACCCCGGGAGAGGCACGATGAGCCACGACCACAGCCACGCCGTGCCGGACGACCGCCGCCGACTCGCCATCGCGTTCGGCCTGACCGCCGTCGTGCTGCTCGCCCAGGCGATCGGCGCCTGGTGGACCGGGTCGCTGGCGCTCCTGGTCGACACCGCGCACATGCTCACCGACACCGCCGGGCTGGCGATGGCGCTGTTCGCCGCACACCTGATCCGCCGCCCCGCCACCACCCGCCGCACCTGGGGTCTGCGGCGCGCCGAGGTGCTGGCGGCACTGGCCCAGGCGGCCGTGCTGTTGGCGGTCGGGGTCTACGTGCTGGTCGAGGCGGTCCGCCGGTTCACCGATCCGCCGGAGATCCCGTCGACGGAGCTGGTGGTCTTCGGCGTGATCGGTCTGGTCGCCAACCTCGCGTCCCTCGCGGTGCTGGCAGGTCGCCGCTCGGCGTCCTTCAACCTGCGGGCCGCCTTCCTGGAGGTGCTCAACGACGCGCTCGGTTCGGTTGGCGTGATCGTCGCGGCGATCGTGATCGCGACCACCGGCTGGCAGCAGGCCGACGCCGTGGCCGGTCTGCTGATCGGGGTGCTGATCGTGCCCCGGGCGGTGCGCCTGCTGGGCGAGACCGGTGCCGTGCTGCTGGAGTCCACCCCGCCCGGACTCGACCTGGACGCCGTCCGCGGTCACCTGGAGCGGATGGAGCACGTGCGCGGGGTGCACGACCTGCACGCCTCGCTGATCGCCACCGGACTGCCGGTGATCACCGCCCACGTCACCGTGGACGACTCCTGCTTCACCGACGGCCACACCGCGCAGATCCTCGACCAACTGCAGGAGTGCGTGGCCGAGCACTTCGACGTGTCGGTGGCGCACTCGACCTTCCAGATCGAGCCGGTGGGGCACCGCGAACCCGGACGCAACCTGTGTGCCACCACTGACGTGTGACGAGGAAGTCGACTCAGCGCCTCCTGCAGGTGTCGATCAGGCGGGCACGCCGATTCCCGGAAGGCGCCGCACCCGACGTACGGCGGCAGATGTCCGACCGTAGGCCTACTGTGACGCGCATGACACCCGCACCGATCGTCCTGGTCCCCGGCTTCTGGCTCGGCGCGTGGGCATGGGACGAGGTCGCCGACCTGCTGCGCACCGCCGGGCACGCGGTCACCGCCGTCACGCTGCCCGGCCTGGAGCCGGATCACCCGGACCGCGGGTCGGTCACCCTGGACGAGCACGTCCGCGCCGTCGTCGCCGCGATCGAGGCAGCGGGTGAACCGGTGGTCCTGGCGGTGCACTCGGGGGCCGGGGTGCCCGGTTACGCCGCCACCGACCGCCGACCGGAGCTGGTCGCGCATGCGGTGTACGTCGACTCCGGCCCGGCGACCGGGGCACTGAACCCGGACTTCACCGCCGCCGAGATGCCGCTGCCGAGCTGGGCGGAGCTGGAGGAGGACGGGAACAGCCTGGAGGGGCTCACCCCGGAGCACTTGGCCAGGTTCCGTGACCGGGCGGTGCCCGAACCCGGTGGGCCGGTGCGGCAGGCGCCGGAGCTGACCGACGACCGCCGCCTGAACGTGCCGACCACCGTGCTGTGCACCTCGCTGACCAGTGAGCAGATCCGCGCCGCGATCAGTGAGGGCTGGGCCTGGATCGGCGGGCTCGCCGAGCTGCACGACGTCCGGTACGAGGACCTGCCGACCGGGCACTGGCCGATGTGGTCCCGCCCCGCCGACGTCGCGGACCTGCTCGGCCGGATCGCAGGGAACACAGGGAACACAGGGAACACAGGGAACGCGGTAACGCAGTGAGCCGGGGATCGGCGGCCCGGCACGGCAGCCTGCCGCGGTACCGGGCCTGGGCCGCCGCCGCGGTGGTCGGTCTGGGCGCCGCCCTGGTCGTGCCGGCGGCCGGGACCGCCCAGGGCGCCCCGGTGGACGACTGCGCGACCCCGGATCGGACCGTCACGGCGGCGGCCACCGGCAACTCCCCGATCAGCGTCGCCCCCGGTGAGGTGGTCGCCCTGACCGGAGGCACCTTCCCGGGCGGCATCGACCAGCTGCCGGCCGGTGGCACGCTCTGCGTGACCGCCGGGACCACGCTGGCGCCGAGTTACCTGAACAACGGCCAGGGCGCCCTGGTCGTCGAGCCCGGCGGCACGCTCACTGCCCCGAACCTCGCCGTCGCTGCCGGGTTCGCCCTCGACAACGCCGGGACGGCGACCCTCGCCGGTCTCGCGATCAACGGCAGCGCGACCGTGCGGAACCGGGCGGGCGCCACCCTCACCATCGAGAGCGCATTCAGCCCCGCCACCGGTGACCTGACCAACGACGGCACGATGGTGGTGCAGGGCACCGCGAACCTGAACGGTCAGGTGGCGTTCAGCAACAGCGGTGAGCTCACCGTCCGCGGCGCCCTGACCGCCGACGGCCGACTCGACAACTCCGGGCTGGTCCGGATCGACCAGGGTCTGACCATCAACGGCTCCGGCACGCTGATCAACTCCTGCGGGATCCAAGCCGGTGGTGATCTGATGAACACCGCCAGCGGATCGAGCAACGGCGGACTGCTGCTGATCGGCGGCACCTTCACCAACAACGGCGGCTGGTCGCAGTCCGAGACCGGCACGCTGTCGGCGGCGGCGCTGGTGGACGACCAGCAGGTGACCGGTTATGGCAGCTACCGCTTCACCGGGACGACCTCGGTGCAGGGCAGCTTCGTCGGCGACTCGGCGCAGGACCCGATCGTGGTGGACACCGGTCAGGACCCGCCGTTCGGCACGCAGAGCGGGCAGATCGCGAATGTGGTCGCGGGCACCGTCACCCCCGGCAGCATCGACGACCACCCGGCACCGGGCTGCGCGGCGGATGTCGACCGGGACAGCGCCGACGTCCGCGTGACCAAGGCGGGCCCCGGAGTCGCCCAGAGCGGTGCGCCGGTCACCTACACCCTCACCGTGCACAACGAGGGCCCGGACCCCGCGACGGGGGTCGTGCTCAGCGATGTCCTGCCCACGCAGCTGACCGACCCGGTGCCCTCGGACGGCGGCACGGTCGCCGACGGTGTGGCCACCTGGACGATCGGCGATCTGGCGGTCGGTGTCACCGCCACCCGGACGCTCTCCGGCGTCGCTCCCCCGGCACCGGCGATCCTGGTCGACACCGCCCGCTTGACGGCCACCACTCCGGACCCGGCACCGGCGAATAACGACGGCAGCACCTGGGCCCAATCGGTCACGACCGAGGTCCAGGACGGGCCGGTGACACCCTCCGGGCCGCCCAGCGCGGTGGATCTGGACCGGACGACCGAGGCCGGCGTCCCGGTGCTCGGTCGCGGCAGCGGTGCGTCCCCGGACGACCTGCGGCTGACCTTCGAACGACTGACGGACGGCGCCCACGGCACCGCGCGGATGACCGGCGGCGGACTCTTCCTGTACGTCCCGACCGACGGTTTCACCGGCATCGACTCCTTCGACTACCGGGTGTGCGACAGCCAGGGCCTGTGCTCGGCCGCCGCCACGATCACGATCACGGTGACACCCCAGGCGTTGAACGACGAGGCCACCACGCGCCGCTCCCACGAGGTCGTCATCCCGGTGTCCGCGAACGACACCGACGACGCCCGGATCAGCCGCGTGGTGTCCGGGCCGGAGCACGGCGGGGTCGCCGCGATCGACCCGGAGGCGGGGACGCTCACCTACGACCCCGGCGGGTACCTCGGCGATGTCGAGCTGACGTACGAGACCTGCGCCGCCACGGCCCCGTCGGTGTGCGCTCAGGCGGTGGTGACCGTGCACGTGGTGCCGGACAACGACCCGCCGGTCACCGAGCTCACCGTGCTGGAGACCCAGGTCGGCCAGGCGGTGTCGGGGGCGCTGAACGTCAGCGACCCGAACGGCGACCAGGTGGCGGTTCAGCGGGTGTTCGACCCGGTGCGTGGCGACGAGACCACCGTGGGGCTGACCACCACCTACGTGCCACCGGCCGGCTTCGCCGGGGTCGACCTCTACGCCTACACCGTGTGCGACGACGGCTATCCCGGCCTGTGCAGCACCGGCCTGGTGCGGGTGCTGATCGATCCCATCGCCACCGACGACAGCGCCAGCACCGACATCGACACCCCGGTCACGATCGACGCGCTGGCCAATGACGTGGGCGAGGTGGACCCGCCCGGTCTCCTCACCGACCCGGCGCACGGCACTGTGGTGTGGAACGGCACCGCCTTCGTCTACACCCCGGCCGCCGGCTATGTCGGCACCGACGGTTTCGACTACCGGATCTGCGCCGCTGACGGGTCCGGGATCTGCGCCGACGCCACCGTCACCGTGACCGTCGTCGATCCCACCGCTCCGGTCGATCCGGGTGGACCCGTGGACCCGGGCGCACCCACCGACCCTGGCGGACCGACCGACCCTGTTAGCCCGGGTGCGCCCGGGACACCGAGCGCGGCGGGTGGTGACGGCGCCGCCGGGTCGAGCACTACCGGATCCGGCACGCGGCTCGCGGTCACCGGCACGGCGGTCGGTGCCCTGCTCGCCACCGCGATGGGCCTCGTCTCCCTCGGCACCACCCTCCGCCGCCGCACCCGGCACCGCGGGCGCTGATCGACGAGACGCGGATCACCTCCGCGCCGGTGCGCAGGACAACTCCCACCCGCCACCCCAGAATGCACGGGTGCGAACCATGGGTGTGGAAGAAGAGTTCCTGATCGTCGGCCCGGACGGTGCTCCGCGTGCGGTGGCCGCAGCGGTGCTGCAGCACGCCTCGGCCGAGCACGGGGACCAGGGTGCGACACCGGGCGGTGCGCTGGAGAAGGAGTTCGCCCAGGAACAGGTGGAGACCTCCACCCATCCGTGCACCGACCTGGACGACCTGCTGGCCGAGGTGCGCGCCGGACGGGCACGGGCGGACGCCTCGGCGCAGCACACCGGCAACCACATCGTGGCCCTGGCGACCTCACCGCACGCGGTGGATCCGACGGTCGTGGCCGACGCCCGGGCGCGACGGATCATGGACCTGTTCGCCCGGACGGCGCAGGACCAGCTGACCTCCGGCTGCCACGTGCACGTCTCCGTGGCCGACGACGAGGAGGGCGTGCGGATCGTCGACCACCTGCGGCGGTGGAATCCGGTGCTGCTCGCGATGTCCGCGAACAGCCCGTTCTGGCACGGCAACGACTCCGGCTACGAGTCGTTCCGCTCGCAGATCTGGGGCCGGTGGCCCACGGCCGGGCCGACGGCGCCGTTCGGGGACGCCGACACCTACCGCCGCACGGTCGCGGGGCTGGTCGAGTCCGGCACCATCCTGGACGACGGGATGATCTACTTCGACGCCCGGCTGTCGGCGCACTACCCCACCGTCGAGGTGCGGGTCGCGGACGTGTGCCTGGACCCGGAGGACGCCGTGCTGATCGGTGCCCTGGTCCGGGGGCTGGCCGACACCGCGATCGACGGCGACCACGAGCCGGACACCACCCGCGCGGAGCTGATCCGGGTCGCCGGCTGGCGGGCGGCCCGCACCGGACTGCGGGAGGACCTGCTGTCACCGGTCACCGGCACCCCGGCACCGGCCGCCGAGGTGGTCGACCAGTTGGTGTCGCACATCACGCCGGCGCTGCGGAAGAACGGTGACCTCGACCACGTTGAGGCCGGTGTCCAGCGTCTGTTCGAGCGTGGAAACGGCGCTCACCAGCAACGACAGTGGCGTTCGGCCGGTGCCGACGACCGCGAGGTGGTCCGCCGTGCGGTGAACGCCACGCTCTCGCTCGGCTGATTCCGGGCAGGATGTCCCCGCTCAGCGGGCGTTCACCGGACCTTCACGGCACAGTGGAACACACGCGGCCGTTCGCTCGTTGAACACATTTGAGTATCACCCAGCTCTGCACGTCAAGGCACGGAGGTCCCACCATGTCGAACCGGTCCCTGCGCGGTATGCGCATCGGTTCCCACAGCATGGAGTCGGATGAGGGCGTCGACTTCGCCCCGCGGCTCCAGGCGTACTACGACTGCCCGAACGGGCACACGATCATCCTGCCGTTCTCGGTCGAGGCCGATGTCCCGGTGGTCTGGGAGTGCCGGTGCGGTGCCGAGGCACTGCTGCGCGACGCGTCCAAGCCCGAGCCGAAGGCGACCAAGCCGCCGCGCACGCACTGGGACATGCTCCTGGAGCGTCGCACCATCAAGGAGCTCGAGGACCTGCTGGACGAGCGGCTCGACCTGCTCCGCGCCGGCAAGCTGCGTCGGAGCGCCTGACCTCCCGCACCAGCCCTTGACGACGAAGCGGGCCGCCCCCACCACGGGGCGGCCCGCTTCGTCGTGCGGGCGGCGGGGCCGGGTCAGCGGCGCGGAGCCCGGCCGGACCCGATGAGCCGCCGCAGCTGGTTCCACCGTTCCTGGGCGCCCCAGACCGTCACCCGGACCAGGGCCTCGACCACGATGTTCCGGCTCATCTTGGATCGGCCCTCGGCGCGCTCCACGAAGGTGATCGGCACCTCGGCCACCGTGCCGCCGGCCTTGATCACCCGCCAGGCCATGTCGATCTGGAAGCAATAGCCGTGCGAGGCCACCTCGGCCAGGGCCAGGCGCCGCAGCACGTCCTGGCGGTACACCCGGAACCCCGCGGTGGCGTCCCGCACCGGCAGGCCCATCGCGAGCCAGGCATAGACGTTCGCACCCCGGGACAGGATCTGCCGGTGCACGGGCCAGTTGACCACCCGTCCGCCGCGCACCCAGCGCGAGCCGATCACCAGCGCCGGGGCGTCCTCGGCGTCCAGCCGGGTCAGCAGCCGGGGCAGGTCCTCCGCCCGGTGCGAGCCGTCCGCGTCCATCTCCACCACTGCCGGGTAGCCGCGGTCCAGCGCCCAGCGGAACCCGGCCACGTAGGCGGTGCCGAGTCCCTGCTTGCCGGTCCGGTGCAGCACCTGGATCCGGCGACGACCCAGCTCGGCCTCCTCCTGGGCGGCGATCCGCTCGGCGAGCTCGCCTGTCCCGTCCGGCGACCCGTCGTCCACCACCAGGACGTCCACCTCGGGGGCGTGCCGTCGCAGCGCGTCCAGGGTGCGCGGCAGGCTGTCCCGCTCGTCGTACGTGGGCATCACCACCAGCGGCCGGGCAGCGCCCTCAGCGGGCCCAGTGCCGCCGGTGCCCTCAGTGTCTTCAGTGCCCCCGCTACCTTCAGCGCGCACAGCGCTCACAGTGCTCCCTCCGCTCGATCGCCGCGACGCACCCGACGGGCACCGGCCATCCCCGCACCGACCATGACCACCCCCAGGCCGCCCAGGATCCAGGCCGGCCACTGACCCATCCGGGTGGCCGGGGTGAGGGACTGGCGCAGCGGGAGACTGGCGATCAGCTGGTCGGCGGTGAACAGGTCCGAGGAGCGGGAGACCGCGCCGTTCGGTGCGATCACCGCACTCACTCCGACGGTCGACACCTGGACGGTGGCCCGACCGTGCTCCACCGCGCGGAACCGGGACATCGCCAGTTGCTGCGTGGACTCGGCGGACCAGCCGAAGGAGGCGTTGTTGGTCTGCACCACCAGGAACTCGGCCCCCTCGGTCACCGACTCCCGCACCAGCGCGTCGTAGGCCACCTCGAAGCAGATCACGTCGCCGATGGTCACCGTCCGGCCCAACCGGGTCGACTCCATCGGCAGCACGCCGGGCTCGGTGCCGGGGATCATGTCCCGGGTCACCAGGTCGACGGCGGAGGAGAACGGCCGGACCAGCTCACGGATCGGGATGTACTCGGCGAAGGGTGCCGGGTGCTGCTTGGAGTAGCGGGCCACCGGTCCGACCCCCGGCTGCCAGAGCAGCGCGGTGTTGTACCGGCCGTCACTGTCGGCCGGGTACTCCACGGTGCCGACCAGGATGGGTGCACCCACCGCCTGCGCCGCCGCGTCGATGTCCGCCCACACCTGGGGATCGGCCTGCGGGTCGATGTCGGTGCCGTTCTCCGGCCACAGCACCAGGTCCACTCCCCCGGCGCCCACCTGGTCGGCGACGGCGGTGGTGCCGTTCAGATGGTTGTCCAGCACCTCGCGCCGGTTGTCGAAGGCGTCCAGGCCGGGCTTCGACACATTGCCCTGGATCGCGGCCACCCGCAGCGTGCTGTCCTCGGCCTGGGTCGGCATCGGGACCAGCAGGCCGACCAGCACGACCGCCACCGCGGCACCGACCCGGGTCAGCACGCCGACCAGCGAGAACCGCTTGGCGGCGGACCAGGTCAGCGCGAGCAGCGCACCCGCCCCGGCGACCAGCAACGAGACCAACGGCGCACCGCCGATCCGGGCCAGCGCGATCAGCGGCGCGTCACTCTGGGAGAACGCGAGCCGCCCCCAGGGGAATCCGCCGAACGGCACCGCCGAGCGCAGTTCCTCGATCCCGACCCAGAGCACCGCGAAGACGATCACCTGCAACCAGGCATTGCGCCACACCGCCTCGCCGCGCCGCGCCCAGGACCACGCGGCGCCGAACAGCGCGACGAACCCGGCCTCGGCGACGGACAGCGCCACCCAGGGCACCGGACCGACGGCGTCGTCGGCCCAGGTGATCAGCGGCAGGAAGAACGCGATGCCCCAGATCAGCCCGAGCAGGGCGTTCCACCGGGCACTGTCGCGGCGCATCGCCCAGAACAGCAGGCCGACGCCCGGGGCGGCGGCGAACCACCAGCCCAGATCCGGGAAGGCGGTCCAGGTCAGGACGCCGCCCAGCAGTGCCAGGATCGCGCTCCACCAGCGGGAGGGATCACGTGGCTGCACGCCGCGATGCTACGGCACCCGGCTGGGCGGAAGCTGACCGACCGGCCCGCGTGTCCTTCGTACCGCGCGGCTCCGCGAGGAGCTGCACGTTTTCTACTGAACACGCGGGCCCGGTCGGGGCCTCAGGGGTGATCGGGGGGTGTCTCCGCGGAGAGTTCCCGCGCCACGACCACTGCCGAGACGCTACTCGGTGCACAGGTGGTGTCAAGGTGGGCATCGACCCAGCTCACCGGCTTCTCACCCGGTCACTTGGGTAGGAAATGTCCCGATTGACGCCACGTCGCGGCGTGTCCGTCGGCGTGTCGGAATGACCGGGTGGCGACGATCGGGTGAACGCGGCCGGAAGAATTCACACGCCTGTCATCCTCACCCGCCCCGCCGACCTCAGGTGTCCCACCAGCAACCAGCGCCACGCCGTCCTCAGTCCATCCGGTCGTGCAGCACCACACCGGAGCGCACCGTGCGCAGGCACTCCGGATCGGGCACGTCACCGATCAGCTCGGGCAGAGCCGGATCCGGCGCCGGGCGACCCGGACGGCGCCAGCTCGACCGTTCGACATCCCGGTGCGCCCAGGCCGACGGGTCCACCGACCAGATCGCCAGGTGCGCGGGTGCGCCGACCCGGAGCTGGCCGGCCAGGGGGTCGACCGACTCGGCCGGGACCTGCGGGCCGTGCGGACGTCGAGCGCCGCCGCGGCCGGCCGCCCAGCCACCCCGGGTGTGCGCGTCCACCGCGGCCCGGGTGGACAGACGCTGCTCGGCGGTGTGGTGCCCGACCGCCGCCCGCACCCCCGCCCACGGGTCGATCGCGGTGACCGGGCTGTCCGACCCGAAGGCCAGCGGCACCCCGGAGTCGCGCAGATCGGCCAGCGGGATCATCGCCGCCGCCCGTCCCGCACCCAGTCGCGTCGCGTACATGCCGTCCGGACCGCCCCAGGCGGCGTCGAAGGCCGGTTGCACGGAGGCGATCAACCCGAACAGCACGGTCGCCGCCAGCGCCGGGGCGTCCAGCAGCTCGGCGTGCTCGATCCGGTGCCCGGCCGCCCGCACCGCGTCCAGCCCCTCGACGTCGGTCGCGGCGCGGACGCCCAGCAGCACCTCGGCCACCGCGCGGTCGCCGATCGCGTGCACGGCGGCCTGCGCCCCGGCCCGGGTGACGGCGGCGATGTGATTGCTCAACTGTTCGGCGGTCAGCTCCAGCTCGCCGGTCGGGAACGGCCAGCCCGCCGGGGCGTCCAGATACGGCCGGTGCACCGCCGCCGTCCACGACCCGACCGACCCGTCGACGCACAGGTCCCCGCCGATCCCGGTCAGACCGGGGATGTCGGCCAGCAGCTCGCGGGCGTCGTCGGCGGTCTCACACCGTTCGCCCCGGTAGCCGAGCACCAGCGGCACCCCCGGCTCGGCGCCGAGGGCGAGCAGGGCACGCAGTCCGGCGCGGGTGTCGGTGAACGGGGCCGAGTGCTCGTGCACCGCCACCACACCCCGGGCAGCCGCCGACGTCAGCGCGGAGCGGATCAGGCGCTCCCGACGCCCCGGGGCGATGTCGGCCAGCGCGTCCTGGGCGACGGTGAAGGCGACGCCGGTGATCAGCCCGTCGGCGCCCCAGCCCGGCAGCGACTCGAGCCCGAGCACCTGGGCGAAGGAGGTGGAGACCACGGCCGAGTGCAGATCGACCCGGCCCAGGTAGACCGGTGCGCCATGCGCCGCGGCGTCCAGCTCCGCCCGGGTCGGCGGCCGTCGTTCCGGCCAGCGCTGCTCGTCCCACCCGGTGCCGGACAGCGGCGCCCCCTCCGCCGCCAGTCGTCGGCCGTGCTCCCCGGTGGCGGCGACCCGCACCGTGTCCAGCAGCTCGCCCAGGGAGGACGCCGGGGTCAGGTCGAGGCCGTCGGCGGCCAGCGCGGTGGCGAGCACATGCGCGTGCGCGTCCACGAATCCGGCCGTGACCAGCGCCCCGTCCAGCTCCACCACGGTGTCGGCGGTGAGGCCGTCCGCGTGGTCGTCGTCGCCGACCCAGACGATCCGGTCGCCGTCGACCAGGAGTGCGGTGGCACCGGGTGTGGTGGGCGAGTCGACGACGCCGTGGCGGTACAGGGTGCTGCTCACGAGCGGTGAGCCTACGTCCCCGCGTCCGCGATCACGCCCCGCCGCACCGCCGGGATCGCCTTGCGCGCCACCTGCCGGAGCCGCTCATCCGGGGCCGCCTTGGCGACCTGGTCCAGGACGTCGACGACCTGCTTGCACCACCGGACGAAGTCGCCGGCCGCCAGGTCCGATCCGCGCAGCACCGCGTCCAGCCCGCGCCCGGCCGCCCAGCGGTGCACGGCGGTCACGATGCCGAGGTCGAGGGGCTGGGTCGAGGACAGTCGGTGGCCCTGTTCCAGGTCGTCCAACTCGGACCAGATCCTGATCGTGGCGTCCAGGGCCGTGCCGAGCTTGCCCTGCGGCCCGCCCGGCACGGCGGGGTCGCGGTCCCGGTCGTCCCGCCGTGCGGAGTAGACCACCGCCGAGACCACCGCCGCCAACCCCGGGACGTCCAGGTCGGCCCAGGCGCCACGCCGCAGGCACTCCGCCAGCAGCAGGTCGTTCTCGGCGTAGATCCGGCGCAGCCACTGCCCGTCGTCGGTGATGTCGAGGTCCTCGGCGCGCTCCAGGTAGCCGAGGCGGACCAGCACGTCGCAGATCCGGTCGAAGACCACCGCGATCGACCCGGTGCGGCCCTCGATCCGCTTCACCAGCGCCCGGTGCTCGGAGTCGGCGCGGAACCAGCGCTCGGCCCAGCGGGCGTGCTGCTCGCGCTCGGGGCAGCCGTGGCATGGATGCGCCCGCAGTTCGCGTCGCAGGGCCGCGATCCGCTGGTCCTCGTCCACCACCTGGGGTCCCCGGCGACCGCGCTTGCCCGGCGGCGGCGCCTGCACCCGCCCGGCGGCGATCTCGGCCCGCAGCTGGGACGCCAGGTCGCGCCGGTGCGACGCCGCCCTGGGCGCGAAGCCCTTCGGCACCCGCAGGTGGCCCACCGAGCGCAGTTCGCCGTGCAGATCCTGCGCGCTGAGCCGGATCAGCTCCCGCTCGGTGGTGACGATCAGCGGCCGGGCCCCCTCGAAGCCGCCCTGCCCGCCGGCCTCGACCACCACCGCGTGCAGCGGCCGTCGCCCGGTCGGCACCGCGACCACGTCGCCGACCCGCAGCTCCGCCAGGCTCTCGGAGGCGCTGCGTCGACGATCCGCCACCGCCGCCCGGTGCACGCCGCGTTCGAGGTCGGACAGCTCGCGCCGCAGCGCGGCGTACTCGGCGAAGTCGCCCAGGTGGCAGCTCATCGCCTCGGCGTAACCGCTCAGCGCCTCGGCGTGCTGCTGGGCCTGCCGGGCCAGCCCGACCACGCCCCGGTCGGCCTGGAACTGGGCGAACGAGGTCTCCAGCACCTCGCGCGCCCGCGTCCGACCGACCTGCGCGATCAGGTTCACCGCCATGTTGTAGGTCGGCTTGAAGGCGGACTTCAGCGGGTACAGCCGCTTGGACGCCAGCCCGGCCAGTGCCATCGGGTCCAGGCCGCCCCGGCCGATCACCACCGCGTGCCCCTCGGTGTCGATCCCCCGGCGGCCGGCGCGCCCGGTGAGCTGGGTGTACTCGCCCGGCGTCAGGTCCACGTGCCCGGAGCCGTCCCACTTGACCAGCTTCTCCAGGACCACCGACCGGGCGGGCATGTTGATCCCGAGCGCGAGCGTCTCGGTGGCGAAGACGACCTTCACCAGGCCCCGGACAAACGCCTCCTCGACGGTCTCCTTGAACGCCGGCAGCATCCCGGCGTGGTGTGCCGCCACGCCACGGGTCAGCGCGTCCACGAAGCCCCAGTAGCCGACCACGTCCAGGTCCTCGGACGCGATCGCCGCGCAGCGCTCCTCCGCGATCAGCCGGATCTCCTGCGCCTCGGCGGGGGAGGTCAGGCGTACACCCCCGGCGACGCACTGGGTCACCGCGGCGTCGCACCCGGCCCGGCTGAAGATGAAGTCGATCACCGGCAGGAACCCGGCCTCGTCCAGCACGTCGATCATCACCGGACGGGGCACCGGGCGCGGACCCATCGCCTCGCCACCGCGACGACCACCGCCCGGACCACGGAAGCCCCGGTCGCCGGGTCCACGACGCTTGTGCGGCGGCGGCCCGTCGGCACGGGAGGTGCGGCGCAGCTCGTGGCCGAGCTCGGGGTTGATCGGCGGGTTCTTGCCCGGTGCGGTCGGGTCGACGTGCCCGGCGTAGAGGTCGAGCAGCCGATCGCGGACCAGCACCTGCTGACCGAGCGGCACCGGCCGGTGCTCGGAGACCACCACCTCGGTGTCGCCGCGCACGGTGGTCAGCCAGTCGCCGAACTCCTCCGCGTTGGACACGGTCGCCGACAGGGACACCACCTGCACGTCCGGCGACAGGTGGATGATCACCTCCTCCCACACCGGGCCGCGGAAGCGATCGGCCAGGTAGTGGACCTCGTCCATCACCACATAGCCGAGGCCGTCCAGCGTGCGCGAGTCGGCGTAGAGCATGTTGCGCAGCACCTCGGTGGTCATCACCACCACCGGCGCCTCGCCGTTCACCGTGGTGTCACCGGTCAGCAGTCCCACCTGGTCCGCGCCGTGGCGGCGCACCAGGTCGTGGAACTTCTGGTTCGACAGCGCCTTGATCGGGGTGGTGTAGAAAGCCTTGCGGCCCTGACTGAGCGCCAGGTGCACCGCGAACTCGCCGACCACGGTCTTCCCGGCTCCGGTCGGCGCGGCGACCAGCACCCCGGAGCCGCGTTCGACCGCCTCGCAGGCCCGCTCCTGGAAGTCGTCGAGCGGGAAGTCCAGCAGGGTCCGGAAGGTGGCGAGTTCGCTGCGCTCGGCCGCCGCGCGACGACGGGCAGCGGCGTACCGCTCGGCCGGGGAGAGATCGGATTCGGCGTGCACCCGACCACCCTAAGCGCGTCCGCCCACACCGCTCAGGTCAGCGCGAGCACCGCCCCGGGCTCCACCACCGCCGCTAGCGGCAGCGGCCCGATCCGTTCGCCGTCGGCGTGCGCGTCCGGCGGGGCGGCTCCCAGCGCCGGCACCGCCTCGACCAGCAGCCGCCTGGTCCGGGACACGTGCACGTTCGGGTGCCGCAGGTGCCGCCCGGAGTACATCCCGGGGAAGATCCGCACCACCCCGGCGCGGCTGAACGGGCCGGCGATCACCACGTCCAGCAGGCCGTCGTCGATCAGGGCGTCGGGGGCGACCTTGACGCCGCCGCCGATCCACGGGCCGTTCGCCGCCACCACCACGGTCCCGGCCGATTCCCAGACCCCGTCGTCGGTGGTCACCCGGTAGCCGTACGGCCGGAATCCGCGCAGCTCGGCCGCCAACGCCCGCACGTACCGGGCGGGTCCGCGCGGCCAGGTCATGGCATTCGCCCGGGCGTTCACCGCCGCGTCGACCCCGCAGCTCAGCGCACCGAGGAACCACTCCCGCGCCGAGTGCGCCGGCGGGCCGACCCGCACCGCGTCGATCGCCCGCGGACCGTGGTCGAGCCCGTGCTCCAGGGCGGCGATCTGGTCCGCCAGACCCCGCAGCGGCAGCCCGAGCGCCCGGGCCACGTCGTTGCCGGTGCCCGCCGACACGATGCCCAGCGGGAGCGCGGTCTCCGCGACCACCTGCGCCCCAAGGTGGACCAGCCCGTCACCGCCGACCACGACCAGCGCGTCCAGCCCCGCCACCGCCGCCCGGCGGGCCTGGGCCGTGGCGCTGAGCAGATCACGCGCCGTCAGGTCCTCCACCCGGTGGCCCCGGGCGCGCAGCCCGTCCAGTGCCCGCGCCCCGGCCGCACTGCCTCGCCCCTTGCCCGCCACCGGGTTCACCACCACCCCGAGGTGGCTCACGCGGGTTCGGCTCCCTCGAGCGGCGGGTCGGCGGCCTGCCGCTTGGCGACCCGGCGGTCGTGCAGCACGCAGACACCCAGCGCGGCGAAGTACAGGCCGCAGATCGGCAGCGCCATCACGATCATGGTGATCGCGTCCGGGGTCGGGGTCATCACCGCCGCGAAGACGAAGGCGAGCAGCACCGCCCACCGCCACCCCTTGGCCCAGGTCTTCGCCGGGACCAGACCGACCAGGTTGATCGCCACCATGATCACCGGCAGCACGAAGGCCAGACCGAAGGCCAGCACGAACCGCATGACGAAGCTGAGGTAGGTCTGCGCGTCGATGAAGTTCGAGGCGCCCTCGGGCGTGAAGTCGGTCAGCACCCGCACGGCGGTCGGCATCACGTACGCGGCCAGCGCCGATCCGGCGAGGAACAGCGGGACCGCGACGGCCAGGAAGCCGAAGGCCGACCGGCGCTCACGGCTGGTCAGGCCCGGCGTGATGAACGCCCACAGCTGGAACAGCCACCATGGGCTGGAGACCAGTGCCCCGAGGAACAGCGACACCTTGAGCTGCATGTCGAAGGCGGTCGCCAGTCCGGCGAAGTTGACCGAGACGTTGCCGCCCCGGTCGGCCGCCGCGTCCAGCAACGGCTGTTGCAGCAGCTCGAACACCGGCTGATAGAGGAACCACCCGGCGACCCCGCCCAGGGCGAGGCCGATCGCGGCGAGGAAGAGTCGTTTGCGCAGTTCGAGCAGGTGCTCGCGCAGCGGCATCCGACCGTCGGGATTGACCCGACGTTGCTTGCGTGCCACCTGCGGTCAGGAAGCGGTGGTGCTGCCGCCCGACGGCGGGTAGGTGGTGCTCCCGGGCTGCTGCACCGGCTCGGCGGACTGCGACGAGGGCGACGAGGGCGACGAGGGCACAGTGGGCTGGGGCGACGGCACGGTGGGCTGCTGCGCGGGTGCCACCGGCTGCGCGGTCGGCACCGTGGGCTGCGGCGACGGCACCGTCGGCTGCTGCGCCTGTGCGACCGGCTGGTTCGGCTGGACGGCCGTCTGCTTGTCGTCGTCGGTGAGGTCCTTGACCTCGGACTTGAAGATCTTGAGGGACTGACCGACGCTCTTCGCCAGGTCCGGCAGCCGCTTGGCGCCGAACAGCAGGACGATGACGACGAGCAGCACGCCGATGTGCCAGGGCTTGAGCGCGTTCATCGAAGATGTTCCTGTCGCTTGAGGACGCTACTGAGGGCCGATCCTAACCGGACCTTCACCCGATCCGATACGTCCGGTTCTCACCGGCTGAGGTCGCGCCAGCGTTCCCGGGTCGCCGCGTCCCGGATCGCGCGGGCGGCCTTGCGCCCCTCGATCCGCTTCCGGTTGGCCGCCCACTGCGCCCGCGCGGACTCCCTGGTCGGCAGGGCCTGTGCGGCGGCCAGCGCTGCCCGTTCGGCCTCCCGCGCCTCCTCGGCGAGACGGCCGGTGGTCTCCGCCAGCTCGCCCAGCACGGTGGCGGCCCGGTCCAGTTCGACCAGCAGCGCCCGGCCCTTGCGCCACAGACTGCGGCCCAGGAAGAACGCGCCGACCAGCGTGCCGATCACCAGCACGGCCCACAGCAGCCACCAGATCACCGCGCGACCTCCGGGTCCTCGTCCAGCACGTCCATCGGACCGTAGGCGTCCAGCGCCGCCCGGGCCACCCCGGCCACCGCCGCGGCGACCTCCGGCGGCCTGACCGCGATCAGGTCGTCGGCGGCGCGCAGCACCAGCGCCTGGACGAAGGCGGGTTGCTCGACCACCAGGTCCACCTCGAAGCTGCCGTCCGGCAGGTTGCGGACCTCCTCCACCGGCACCGTCTCGGCCACCCAGCGGCCCTGAGACCGCAGGTGCAGGGTCACCAGCTCGCCCGCCGGGTCCGGTCGGAACTGGACAGTGGCTCCGCGGCCGGCGCCGGGGTGGTCGTCGGCAGCCTGGTCCAGGACGGTCGCGGCGACGATCCGGTCCAGACGGAACAGCCGCTCGCCCCCGGCCCGGTGGCACCACGCCTGCAGGTACGACCGCTCGTCCGAGGTGGTCAGCCGCAGCGGGTCGACCTCACGCTCGCCCGTCACGTCCGAGGCGTTCACGTACCGGATCCGCAGTCGACGGCCCCGGGTCAGCGCGTCCCGCACCGCCGCCACCACCTCCGGCCGACCGTCCACCGCCAGCCGGACGTCCACGGCCTGCGCCGCCTCGCCGGTGGCGTCCGTGAGCTTGGCCAGCGCCGAGCGCAGCACCGCCGCCTGCTCCGGTTCCAGGGTGGGAGCCAGGTCGGCGACCATCGCGGTCAGTGCCGCCACTAGGGTCACCGCCTCCCGCGTGCTCAGCCGCAGGGGTCGGGTCATCCCCCGCGACTCGGTCAACCGGAGAACGCCCCGGTCGTAGGAGTCGGCGTCGAAGTCAATCAGGTCCTCCGGGTAGTAACCCGGCGTGCCGCTCATCCAGAGAGTGTCGACATCGGCCATCACCTGCGCCGCCGACACCCCGAAGTGCTCGGCCACCCGGTCCACCGGCACACCCTGCTGCCGATCCAGGTAGCCGATCATCCCGATCAGCCGCAGCAGCCGCTCGCTCGCCCGCTCAGCCATCGACCGATCCCCCGTCCAGTGCCGCCGCCGTGCGCAGCAACCGGATCACCTCGGCCCGCAGCTCGGGTGGATCCAGCACCAGCACCGCGTCACCGTAGGTCACGATCTCCTCGGCCAGCTCCCAGGTCGACCGGTACTGGACCGCGAACAGGTCACGATCGACGGCGCGGGTCGGGTCGGCTTCCAGCGCGCGTCCGCGGGCACGCAGCACCTCGGCCCGCTCCGGACGCAGCGCCAGCACCGCCGTCCGCTGCTGGCCGACCTCCCAGGTACGCAGCGCGGACTCGACCTGCTCCGGCTCCGGCGGGTCGAAGGACCCCGGCGCACCGTCGGCACGCACGCGGCCCTCGATCCGGCTCAGACGGAACGAGCGCGGGGCGGCGCGGTCCACATCGCGGCCGACCAGGATCCAGCCGCCGCGCCGGGCGACCAGCCGCCACGGCTCGACCAGGCGCTCGCGCACCTCACCGGTGTTGGCGGCCCGGTAGGTGAACCGGACCCGCTGCCGGTCCTGCACCGCGTCCAGCAGCGGCCGGAACGCGTCGCCACCGGCCCGGACGGCGGGGGCCAGGCCGGAGATGAGCTCGGCGTCGCCCGCGTGCTCGCCGGCCTCACCGACCGCGCGCAGCTTGGTCAGCGCCCGGCTGGTCTCCGTGCGCACCGACCGGTCCTGCCAGAACTCCGCGGCCAGGGACAGCGCCGCCAGCTCGGCGGAGGTCAGCTCGATCGGCGGCAGCGCGTACGCGTCCTGGTCCACCCGGTACCCGATGTCGTCGCCGTGCCCGACGGCGGTCACGGTGGTCACCGGGATGCCCAGATCGCGCAGGGTGTCCTTGTCGCGCTCGAACATCCGCTCGAAGGCGTCGTCGCTGGCCGCGTCGGCATAGCCGGCCACGGTGCGACGGATCTGCTCCTTGGTCATCCGCCCCGGGGTGTGCACCAGGGCGATGACCAGGTTGAGCAGTCGTTCGGCAGGGGGAATCGTCTCGGGCATCGGGGACAACGTTAGTGGCCGGTAGCGTGGTGCGGGTGATGACGTGGCGTGCGGGTGAGGTCGAGTCGGTCGGCACCGAGTGGCCCGGTGCCCTCGAACTGCGGGTGCGGGTCGCCCTGGACGACGGGCCGGTGACGGTGAAGGCGCTCGCCTACCCGGAGATCGTCGGCCGGTTCGCGGTCGGGGACACGGTGCTGCTCAACGTCTCCGCCCTGATGCGCGGCCTCGGCACCGGTGGCTATGCCCTGGTGGTCGCGCCGGGTTCACCCGACCGACTCCCGGCCGACCCGCCCGCCGGGCCCGGTCACCTGGTCAAGGCCCGCTACACGCCGTTGCAGGCGATGGTGCTCGGCGTCGATGACCAGGAGTCGCCGCACCACGACGTCCTGCGGGACGCCGACGACCTGCACGGCACCCCGGTGGTGGTCGCCGACCTGCACTCGGCGGTGCCCGCGATCATCGCCGGTCTCCGGCACGGTGCGGCCCGCGCCGGACGGCCCGCCCCCACCGTCGCCTACGTGATGACCGACGGCGGCGCGCTGCCCGCGTGGTTCTCCCGCACTGTCGCGGGGCTGCGGGACGCCGGGTGGATCGCCTCGTGCCTCACCGCCGGTCAGGCGTTCGGCGGTGACCTGGAGGCGGTCACGGTGCACACGGCACTGCTGGCGGCCCGCGAGGTGGTCGGCGCGGACGTGATCGTGGTGGCGCAGGGTCCCGGCAACCTCGGCACCGGCACGCGCTGGGGCTTCTCCGGCGTCTCCGCCGGTGAGGCACTGAACGCGGCCAGTGTGCTGAACGGCCGACCGATCGCCTCGCTCCGGGTGTCCGGTGCCGACCCGCGCAACCGGCACCTCGGGGTGTCCCACCACTCGCTGACCGCCTACGGCCGGGTCGCCCTGGCACCGGCGGAGGTGGTGGTCCCGGTGTTCGACCCGGATCCGCTCGCGGAGGTCGGTCAGTCGCTGGACGGGTTGGGTCGACGGATCGCCACCCAGGTCCAGGCGCTCGGGGAGCGGCACCGGCTGGTCGAGGTGTCGGCCGGTGCCGACCTCTACACCGCCCTTGGATCCAGTCCGGTCCGGCTGTCCACCATGGGTCGCGGCCTGGACGCCGACCCCGCCGCCTTCCTCACCGCCGCCGCCGCCGGCGTCCACGCGGCCACCGCCCTCGCCCACTGACCCCGCTCACCCTCCCGCCCCGCCGCCCGGGTCAGGACCGCGCGCCCCGAAGTCGGCACTCCGCACCCGAGGTCGGCACTCCGCACCCGAGGTCGGCAGTCCACGCCCGAAGTCGGCACTCCGCACCCGAGGTCGGCAGTCCACGCCCGAAGTCGGCACTCCGCCCCCGAGGTCGGCAGTCCACGCCCGAAGTCGGCAGTCCACGCCCGAAGTCGGCACTTCGCCCGGTCTCGAACGGCGCGAACACACGACCTCGCCGCCCGCCCACCCCGAGGTCGGCAGTCGACGCCCGAAGTCGGCAGTTCGCGCCCGAGGTCGGCAGTCCACGCCCGAAGTCGGCACTTCGCCCGGTCTCGAACGGCGCGAACACACGACCTCGCTGCCCGCCCACCCCGAGGTCGGCAGTCCGCGCCCGAGGTCGGCAGTCCGCGCCCGAGGTCGGCACTCTGCACCCGAGGTCGGCACTTCGCCGGGCTCTAGCCGGCGCGTAGTCGCGATCTCGCGCGTAGTCGCGATCTCACGCGCAGTCCGTCCGCGCCACTGTCCGCGCCCCGCTTCGCGCCGGGGGGGCTGAGGCGACGGGTCAGTCGTCGCGGGGGGTGCGGGTGCGGGTGGCGACGAGGGTCGCCAGGCGGCGGGCCTCGGCGTCCGCGTAGTCACCGTCGGCGCGCTGGATGCCCATCACCGCGAGGGTGTCCCCGTCGGCGAGGTCGAGCTGCACCCAGGGGCGCCCCTGACCGAATCGGATCGAGACGATGCTCGCCCAGTCGACGGTCCGGGTGGTGGCCAGGTTGCGCACCCGCAGGCCGCTGTCCGACGGCACGGCGCGCACCGTGGCCTGCCGCCAGCAGAACCAGACGATCCCGATGCCGAGCAGCACGAACCCGAGCCGGTCGAGCACGCCGTAGCCGGACAGCCCGGTGCCGGGCAGCAGGATCAGCAGCAGGGCGGTGCCGAGCGCGACCAGGGCGGCCAGGGTGCCGGAGACCCAGCGAGCGGCCCGAGGGCGGAACACCGCGGACAGCCCAGCCGCACCGGACCCGGCCGCGCCACCGGTGCCCGGGCCGCCAGCACCTGAGCCCCCGGCACCGGACCCGGCCATGCCCGAGCCGCCGGCACCCGGGCCGGACCGCACGCCCCCGGTGCCGGGAGCTCCCGGCCCACCCACGTCGCCCGTCATACCGCGGGCCTCAGAGCCGGCAGGCGTGGATGGAGGTGACCAGGATCGCCCGGGCGCCCAGGTCGTAGAGGGTGTCCATCACCCGGTTGGTCTCCGAGCGCCGCACCATCGCCCGCACGGCAGCCCACTCGCCGTTGTGCAGCGGGGACACGGTCGGCGACTCCAGGCCCGGGGTGACGGCCACCGCCTGGTCGACCAGGGAGACCGGCACGTCGTAGTCCATCAGCACGTACTCACGGGCGGTCAGCACGCCCTGCAACCGGCGGGTCAGCACATCCAGCCCGACCGGCTCGGTGCCCTCGGTGCGGCGGATCAGCACCGCCTCGGACTTCAGGATCGGCTCGCCGAACACCTCCAGCCCGGCGGCGCGCAGGGTGGTGCCGGTCTCGACCACATCGGCGATCACGTCGGCGACGCCGAGCCGGATCGCGGTCTCCACGGCACCGTCGAGGCGGACCACCTCGGCGGGCTCGACGCCCTGACCGCGCAAGTAGTCGGCGACCAGCACCGGGTAGGAGGTGGCGACCCGGCGACCGGCGACCTGCTGGACGTCGGTCATGGTGCCCGCCTGGGTGGCGAACCGGAAGGTGGACCGGGCGAAGCCGAGCTGCAGGTGCTCGGTGGCCGGCGAGGCGGAGTCCAGAAGCAGGTCGCGGCCGGTGATCCCGACGTCGACGGTGCCGGTGCCGACGTACACCGCGATGTCACGGGGACGCAGGAAGAAGAACTCGACGCCGTTGTCCGGGTCGGGCAGGACCAGTTCGCGGGAGTCGCGGCGCTGGCGGTAGCCCGCCTCGGTCAGCATGGCGGCGGCGGGCTCGGAGAGCGAGCCCTTGTTGGGGACGGCGATCCTCAGCACGGGTGGGTGTCCTGTCTGTGCGGTCAGGCGGGGGTGATCAGAGGTGGGCGTAGACGTCGTCGAGGGTCAGCCCCTGGGCGACCATCAGCACCTGCAGGTGGTAGAGCAGCTGGGAGATCTCCTCCGCGGTGCGCTCGTCGCCCTCGTGCTCGGCGGCCATCCAGACCTCGGCGGCCTCCTCGACGATCTTCTTGCCGATCGCATGGACCCCGGCGTCCAGCTCCCGCACGGTCCCCGAGCCCTCCGGCCGGGTGATCGCCTTGTCGGACAGCTCTGCGAACAGCGAGTCGAAGGTCTTCACGCGAGTCAGAGTAGACGGTTCGTCGCTCACCCCTCGACACCGCCCGCGGCCGTGACCTGTTGCGGCTGTCCCTCGCCCCGGGCTCGCCACCAGACCACGAAGCCGGTGATCACCACTCCGGCGTACACCAGGTACAGGACCGCCGACGGGTAGTACCCGGCTGAGAGCAGCAACGGCACCCCGACCGCGTCCACCGCGATCCAGATCAGCCAGAACTCGATCCAGCCGCGGGCCATGCCGTAGGTCGCCAGGAAGCTCCCGACGAAGATCCAGGCATCAGCCCACGGCCCCCACGACCCGAGCGCACGGAAGATCAGCGCGAAGACGACGGTGCCGATCACCCCGATCAGCACGATATGCACCCAGCCGCGCACCCCCGCCCAGCGCGGGACGACCGCCGGGGCACCCTCGGCGCCCGACCGCTGGGTCTGCCGCCACCGGATCCAGCCGTAGATCGCCACCGCCACGAAGAACACCTGCCGACCTGCCTGGCCGTACAGGTCGCGATCCTGCGGCGTGTGGAACACCCCACCGAGGAAGACGGTGAACAGCAGCACGTTGCCGACGATCCCGACCGGCCAGGCCCACACCTTGCGGCGCATCCCGCCGAGTGCCGAGGCCAGGCCGAACAGGTTGCCGATCACCTCGCGCCAGAGCACCGCGTGCCCGGCGATCACCAGCTGGGCGTCGAACAGCCAGCCGAACACCCCGGTCACAGCGCGCGCAGGGCGACCACGGTGGCGATCGCCGCCTCCGCCGCTTCGGCGCCCTTGTCCTCGTGCGAGCCCGGCAGTCCGGCCCGGTCCAGCGCCTGCGCCTCGTCGTCGCAGGTGAGCAACCCGAAGCCGACCGGCACCCCGGTGCTCACCGCCACGTCGGTCAGCCCGTTGGTGGCCGCCTGGCAGACGTAGTCGAAGTGCGGCGTGCCACCGCGGATCACCACGCCGAGCGCGATCACGGCGTCGGCTCCGGAGCGAGCGGCCCGCGCGGCGGCGACCGGCAGCTCGAAGCTGCCCGGGACCCGGATCTCGGTCACCCGGGTCACCCCGGCCTCGTCCAACGCCCGGCGTGCCCCGGCGAGCAGACCGTCCATCACCTGGGTGTGCCAGCTCGCGGCGACCACCACCACGCGCAGACCCTTGCCGTTCACCGTCAGCGACGGCGCACCCGCACCACTCATCAGTCCCTCTCCTCGATCAGTTCGTCCTGCGCTCGGTCCAGGCCGGGCAGCAGGTGCCCCATCGCCCGCGCCTTGGTCCGCAGGTAGGCCTCGTTCTGCGGGGTACGGCCGACCTCGATGCCGCGCACCCCGGCGACCCGGAGCCCGTGCGCGGTCAGCCCGGCGACCTTGGCCGGGTTGTTGGTCAGCAGCGTGATGTCATCGGCGCCCAGGTCGGCCAGGATCGCGGCGGCGGCGCCGTACTCGCGCCGGTCGGCGGGCCAGCCCAGGTCCAGGTTCGCCTGCACGGTGTCCCGTCCGGCGTCCTGCAACGCGTAGGCGGCGATCTTGCCGAGCAGCCCGATCCCGCGGCCCTCGTGCCCCCGCAGGTAGACCACCACGCCCCCTTCGGCGGCGGCGATCGCCAGCGACTCGTCCAGCTGCGGGCCGCAGTCGCACCGGGTGGAGCCGAAGGCGTCGCCGGTCAGGCATTCCGAGTGCACCCGGACCACCGGTGCCGCGGCCAATCCCCCGGCCGCGACCAGGGCCACGTGCTCGGCGCCGGTGCGCAGGTCGCGGTAGCCGATCACCCGGAAGTCACCGTGCCGGGTCGGCAGCACGGCCTCGGCGCTGCGGTGCACCCGGGGCTGCTCGACCGGCGACTCCGCCGCGGGCAGGTCGCCGTGCTCGGTGCGCCAGGCGATCAGGTCGCTGATGGTCAGCACCACCAGGTCTTCGCGGGCGGCCAGGGCGAGGGTGTCCGACAGGCGCATCATCGTCCCGTCGTCGTGCACCAGCTCGGCGATCGCGGCCACCGGGGTCAACCCGGCCAGTCGGCAGAGGTCGACCGCCGCCTCGGTGTGCCCGGCCCGATGCAGCACCCCGCCGGGAACGGCGCGCAACGGCAGCACGTGCCCCGGGCGGATCAGGTCGTCGGCGCCGCTGCGCGGATCAGCGAGCACCCGCAGGGTCCGGGTGCGGTCGGCGGCGGAGATGCCGGTGGTCACGCCGACCGCCGCGTCCACGGTCACGGTGTAGGCGGTCCGTCGCGGGTCCTGGCTGGACGGGACCATCAGCGGCAGGTTCAGCGCGTCGGCACGCTCGGCGGTCATCGGGGCGCACAGGTAGCCCGAGGAGTGCCGGATCGTCCAGGCCACCCACTCGGCGGTCGCCGACTCGGCCGCCAGGACGACATCGGCCTCGTTCTCCCGGTCCGGGTTGTCGGCGACCAGCACCGGTCGACCGGCCCGCAGCGCCTCGAGTGCCTGCTCCACCGTCCCCCGGCTCATCACCGCTCCCCCGTTCGTCCGGTGTCCGTCGACCCGGCGTCCGACGGGCGGGTCTCCAGCAGCCGGGCCACGTACTTGGCGAGCACGTCCACCTCCAGATTCACCGGCGCACCGACCGCGAGGGTGCCCAGCGTGGTCGCGGCCAGGGTGGTGGGGATCAACCCGACCTCGAACCAGTCGTCGCCGACAGCGGTCACCGTCAGCGACACCCCGGACACGGTGATCGCGCCCTTCTCCGCCACGAACCGCGCCAGCGCCCGATCCAGACCGACCCGCACCGTGTCCCAGCGATCGGCCGGATCGCGGGACAGCACCACGCCGACCCCGTCGACATGGCCCTGCACCACGTGGCCGCCCAGCCGGGTGTCGGCCCGCACGGACCGCTCCAGGTTCACCGGGGCACCGGCGCTCAGGGCACCCAGGGCGGTGCGCCGCAGGGTCTCCGGCATCACGTCGACGGCGAAGCTGCCGTCGCCGGGCAGGTCGGTCACGGTCAGACAGACCCCGTCGACGGCGATCGAGTCGCCGTGCGCCGCGTCCGAGGCGGCCAGCGGGCCACGGATCAGCAGCCGTCCGTCGGCCGAGGCCAGCACCGCGCCGACCTCCTCCACGATCCCGGTGAACATCAGTGCGTCTCCTCGCTGTCGTGTCGTCCCCGCACGTCGTCCTCGCGGCGTACCCGGGCGCTGACCAGCACGTCCGGGCCCAGGCGACGGACGTCCTCGGTCGCCAGCCGCAGTCCGTCGGCCAGGGTGCCGATCCCGAGGTCCTCGACCGCCGACCGCCCGGCCCCGAGCAGCACCGGCGCGACGTAGGTCAGCACCCGATCCACCAGACCCGCGCGCAGGAACGCCGCCGAGACGGTGGGGCCGCCCTCGACCAGGACGTGCCTGACCTCGCGCTCGGCCAGCACCGCCAGGGCGGCCGCCGGGTCGTGGCCGGTGATCCGCAGCCAGTCCCCCGGTGCGGCCCGGTCGCCGAGCACCACGCGGAGCGGCTGGTGCGCGGCCGGGGAACCGTCCGGGGTGCGGGCGGTCAGTGCAGGGCGGTCCGCCAGGGCGGTGCCGGTGCCGACCAGGATCGCGTCCACCTCGGCTCGCAGCGCGTGAGCGTGGGCCCGGGACTCCGGCGAGGTGATCCACCGACTGCTGCCGTCGGCGGCAGCGACCCGACCGTCCAGGGTGGTGGCCAGCTTCAGGGTGACGAACGGCTGGCCCCGCCGCACGGCGACCAGCCACGGCTCCAGCATCGCCTCGACCTGCTCGGCGCCCACCCCGACGACCACCTCGATGCCGGCGGCCCGCAGCAGGGCGGCGCCACCGCCCGCGACCGGGTTCGGGTCCGGGACGGCGATCACGACCCGGGCGACCCCGGCGTCGATCAGCGCCTGGGTGCAGGGTCCGGTGCGTCCGGTGTGGGCGCACGGTTCGAGGGTGACGACGGCGGTGGCACCGCGGGCGTCGACGGAGTTCGCCGGTCGGCCGCCTGGGACCGGCTGCCGCCCGGACAGCGCATCGACCTCGGCATGCGCGGTCCCGGCCCCTCGGTGCCAGCCCTCGCCGATCACCACGCCGTCGCGCAGCAGCACGCAGCCCACCCGCGGGTTCGGCCCGGCGGCGGGTCCGCGCAACGCGAGCTCCACGGCGCGCGTCATCGCCGCCTGGTCGCTGATCGTGGCCACCCGTGCCTCCCGGTCCGTCTGGCTCCGGGGTCGGCGGGCGGGCGCACAGGGGTGCGCAGCCCCGGCGCACGCCCCACTGGGCGTACACCGGCACGACTCCTCCCATCCGGACTTTGACCGTCGGTCCCGGAATTCCACCGGATCAACCGGATCCTCACGAGTTGCCTCGATCAGACCCGGGTCGCGGACTTTCACCGCCGGCTCGGAATTTCACCGACCCCGGAGCACGTGCTCGTTACTGCGGAACAGGATGCCACACGGTTCTGTTCCCGCGGCGGTCCGGCTCAGCGGGCGGCCAGTGCCTCGTCCGCCATCGCGCGCAGGGTGTCGATCTCCGCCGGGATGTCCTCGGCTCCGTAGACGGCCGATCCGGCGACCAGCATGTTCGCCCCGGCCTGCGCCACCGTCGCCACCGTGGACCGGGACACCCCGCCGTCGACCTGGATCCAGGTGTCCAGCCCCTGCTCCTCGATCGCCGCCCGCAGCCGGCGCACCTTGGGCAGCGTGCCGTCGATGAACGACTGGCCGCCGAAGCCCGGCTCGACCGTCATCACCAGCACCATGTCGAATTCGCCGAGCAGGTCGATGAACGGCTCCACCGGGGTGGCCGGACGCAGCGCGACCGACGCGCGCACACCGGCGGCCCGCAGCTCACGGGCCAGCTTCACCGGCGCCTGGGTCGCCTCGGCGTGGAAGGTCACCGACGCGGCACCGGCCGTGGCGTACTCGATCGCCCAGCGGTCGGCGTCCTCGATCATCAGGTGCACGTCGATCGGCACCGGCGACACCTCCGCGATCCGCTTCACCACCGGCAACCCGATGGTCAGGTTCGGCACGAAGTGGTTGTCCATCACGTCCACGTGCGCGTAGTCGGCACGGGCGATCCGGTGCAGGTCGCGCTCGAGGTTGGTGAAGTCGGCGGACAGGATGCTGGGACTGATCAGGGCGCGCATGCGGCCAGGGTAGCCACCCTCGCGGGCCCTGGCTCAGCGCACCGGTTGCAGCGGACCGGCTCAGCCCACCCGGCGCAGCAGGGTCAGGTGCATCGCATCCGTCCCGTGCACGTGCGGCCACAACTGCGCGTCGTCCCGCTCCGGCAGGTCCAGCTCCGGCGCGATCCGGTGCAGGGCCGCCCGGGCGTCCAGGCGTTCGACCTCCAGACCGGCCTTGGTCGCCGCCCGAACACCGTCCAGCGCCGCGAGCCGGGTCTCGGCCAGCACCGGCGAGCAGGTGACGTAGCCGACCACGCCGCCGACCCTGACCGCCCGCAGCGCGCTGACCAGCAGTTCCCGCTGTAAGGCGGTCAGCGCTGCCAGGTCGGCCGGGGTGCGCCGCCACCGCGACTCCGGGCGCCGACGCAGCGCGCCCAGGCCGGTGCAGGGCGCATCCAACAGCACCCGGTCATAGCCACCCGGCTCGTCGTCACCGACCTGACGCCCGTCACCGGTGCGCACCTGATCGACCGCCTCGGCCGGCACGGCGGTCAGCGCCTGGGTGACCAGCCGGGCACGGTGCGGCTGCACCTCGTTGGCGACCAGGCGGGCACCCCGGGTGGCCGCCAGCGCCGCCAGCAGGGCCGCCTTGCCCCCGGGTCCGGCGCACAGGTCCAGCCACCGCTCGTCCGGCCCGTCGATCGGCGTCTCGGCCAGGGCGAGGGCCACCAGCTGGCTGCCCTCGTCCTGCACTCCGGCGCGCCCGGATCGGATCAGACGCAGCGCGGCCGGGTCGCCCCCAGCCAGGGTCACCGCCGTCGGGGCGTACCGACCTGCCTCGGCCGTGCCCGCCTGCGCCAGCAGCTCGTCCCGTTCCACCAGACCGGGGCGGGCCACCAGGGTCACCCGGGGCGCGGCGTTGTCCGCGTGCAGCAGCGCGGCCAGCTCGTCCGCCGACCGGCCGTGACCGAGCAGCGCCTCCCGCAGCGCCCGGGTCACCCAGGCCGGGTGCGACTCCACCACCGACAACCGGGCGACGGCGTCCTCCCCCGCCGCGTCGCCGATCAGCTCCAGCCACGTGTCCAGATCGCGTTCGGTGATCCGGCGCATCACGGCGTTGGCGAACTGGGCAGCCCCGGCACCCGAGCGCTCCCGCACCAGACCCACGGTCTCCGAGGCCGCCGCGTGCGCCGGGACCCGCATGCCGAGCACCTGGTGCGCACCCAACCGCAGCGCGTCCAGCACCGGCTCGTCGATCGCCGACGGCTCGCGTCCGGCGGCCTGCTCGATCACCGCGTCGTAGCGTCCGCGCAGTCGCAGGGTGCCGTAGGCGAGTTCGGTGGCGAAGCCCGCGTCCCGGCCGGTGATGTTCCGCTCCCGCAACAGCGGCGGCAGCACGAGGTTCGCGTACGCGTCCGACTCGGCCACGGTGCGCAGCACGTCGTAGGCGACGGCGCGGGCCGGGTCAGTGCTGCGACGTCGCTGGGAGGGGGCGGCGGCGGTGTACTGCCGGGGTCCCCGGCGCTGTCCGTCCTGACCGCCGGAACGGCGCTGCCCGCCGGCGCCACCCGAGCGGCCGGTCACGCCTGCGCCTCCGCACCCGCACCGGGTCCGGCCGCGTCGTCGTTCTCCCGCATGCCGAGCAGCACGCCCTCACCCAGCCGGGCACCCCGCGCCCAGTCCGCCGCGTTCATCGCCTTCTTCCCCGCCGGGCGCACCTCGCCCAGCCGGACGGCGTGGGACGCGGTGCCGACCCACACGTCCTGGCGCCCCACGCGCAGCTCACCGGCCGCGAGGTCCGTTACCTCCGGCGCGGGCGTGACCGGGCCGAGGCCGAGGCGGGAACCGTCCGGCAGGCTGGTCCATGCGCCGGGCGCCGGGGTGCAGCCACGGATCCGCCGGTCGACCGCCAGCGCCGGATGCGTCCAGCGGACCCGGGCGTCGGCCACGCTCAGGGTCGGTGCCAAGCTGATCCCCTCGCCCGGCTGCGGCACCGGCGAGACGATGCCGTCCTCGATCGCGTCCAGGGTGCGCACCAGCAGCTCCGCACCGGCCACCGACAGCCGCTCCAGCAAGTCACCCGCGGTGTCCCGGGGCCGGATCGTCTCGGTCAGGGTGCCGAACACCGGCCCGGTGTCCAGGCCCTTCTCCAGCAGGAACGTGCTGGCACCGGTGACCTCGTCCCCGGCCATCACGGCGTACTGCACCGGCGCGGCCCCGCGCCAGGCGGGCAGCACGGAGAAGTGCAGGTTGATCCAACCGTGGACGGGCAGCGCGAGCAGGTCGGCGGGCACCAGCGCGCCGTAGGCGACCACCGGGATCGCGTCCGGCGCCAGGTCACGCAGCCGGGCCTGGAACTCCAGGTCCCGGGGCGTGGTCGGGGTCAGCACCTCGATGCCCTCGGCCTCGGCCCGCTCGGCGACCGGGCTGGGCCGCAACTTCTTGCCCCGTCCGGCGGGGGCGGCGGGTCGGGTGATGACCGCCACCACCTCGTGCCGCGAGGCGAGCAGGGCTTCCAGGGACGGGAGCGCCACCGCGGGCGTTCCGGCGAAGATCAGGCGCACCCGACGATCCTAGGGCGGATGCGGCGCTCCGGTCGCCAGCGGGGTCGCCGCGACCACCCGCCGGCGCCCGCGCCGACCCGTACCAACCCGTACCGACCCGTATCAACCCAGCACCGCACCGCACCGGACCGACAGCGATCCGCGGCGGCCCGCGCCCTCACCGGCCGGGGAGCACCCCGCGCGCGACCAGCTCCACCCGGAGCGCCCGCGCGTCGGTGAACAGCACCCCGTCGAAGCCCTCGGCCACGGCCGCCTCGACATTGCGCGCGCTGTCGTCCACGAAGACGGTCTCCCCGGGCACCAGCCCGAACCGCTCGCCCGCCAGCCGGTAGATCCGGGGGTCCGGTTTGACCAGGCCCTCCCGGCCGGACACCAGCACGTCGGCGAGGCGACCGATCGCCGGGGCGGCGGGCACCGCGTGGTGGAAGGTCTCCGCCGACCAGTTGGTCAGACCGAACACCGGCACCCCGGCGGCGATCAGCGCGTCCACCAGCTCGGCGCTGCCCGGGACCGGACCCGGCAGGGCACGGTCGAAGTGGGTCACGTAGTGGTCGAGCATCACCCGGTGCGCCGGGTCGGCGATCGTCGCCCGGGCCTCCGCCCACGGCCGACCGGCGTCCTGCGCCAGGTTCAGGGCCGGGAAGTCGACAGCGGTGAGGAACGCGTCGACCTCCGCCGCGGAGTAGGACCCGGCGAAGGCGGACCGCGCGTCCCAGCGCACCAGCACGTTCCCGAGGTCGAACAGCACCGCCGTCACAGCATCTCCCGTGGATCGAGCCGCACCCGGACTGCACCGAGTTCCCGACGAGCGCTGCGCACTGCCATGGACGCGCCGAGCGCACGGGCCAGCTCGCGGCCGGCCGTCACCGGCACCCGCACCAGGGCACGCACCACGAGCTCGTCCTCCGAGCCCGCCAGGGTGAGCTGCACCGGCCCGTCGCCGACCGGCTGTTCGGCGTCCTGCACCGGCACCGGTCCGAGCACGTCACCGCCCGGGGGCAGCGCCACCCGGTCGAGCACCTGGCGCACGGCACCGCGCTCGCCGACCAGCTCGGCCACCCGCACCGCCGGGGGCAAGCCGACCTCGACCCGCTCGGCCAGCTCGCGTTCCGCCAACCCCGCCGGGTCCCAGCGCACCAGTCCCTGGGTCGGCCGCTCGGCGCCATCACCGACCAGCAGCACCTGACCCTCCGCGCGCACCAGCGCTGCGGCCGCCAGCCAGCGGCGCAGGGCCTCCTCGGTGGCGCGCAGCGACGTCGACCCGGTGCTCACCGCCGCGTCCAGCAGCACCGCCGCCGCGTAACCTCGCTCGGCCACCGGCTCAGCGCCGATCGTGCACACCACCAGGGCCGGACGGTCGGGCACCCCGGCCAGTACCCCGGTCGCCGACCGGGCGCCCGAGGTGCGCACCGTGACCCCCGGGAACGCGCGTCCCAGCTCCTCCGCCGTGCGGTCCGACCCGACCGACACCGACCTGAACGCGGTGTGCCCGCAGTGGTCGCAGCGCCAGTCGGTCGCCAGCCGACCGCACCACCCGCACTGCGGGGTCGCCTGCGCCGACCCGAGCTGCAACGGCCCGTGGCAGACGGTGCACCGGGCCACCGACCGGCACCGGGCGCAGGCCACCACCGGCAGGTACCCGGCGCGCGGCACCTGCACCAGCACCGGACCGTCGGCGAGGCGCTCGCGGATCGTGCGCCAGGCGGGCCCGGGCAGCCGTGCGGCGGCGGCCGGACCCTCCCGGGCCAGCTCGACGCTGGTGAGGGCGCGTACCCGGGGTGTGCGGCGACGCACCTCCGCCCGGTCCGCCGCCACCTCCCGCACCCATCCCGAGGCGACCAGCGCCTGCGTCTCCACCGAGCGACCGTGGGCGGCGAGCAACAGCCCGGCGCCCTCCAGCTCGGCACGCAGCGCCAGCACCTCCCGGACATGGGGATACGGCGCGCGCGGCTCGGCGTGCAGATCGTCGCCGTCGTCCCAGCAGACCGCCAGCCCCAGCTCGCGCACCGGCGCGAACGCCGCCGCCCGGGTCCCGACGACCACCCGCGCCCGACCCCGCAGCACCGCGAGGAACGCCCGGTAGCGACGGGCCGGACCTTCGTCGGCCATCAGGCGCACATGGCTGGTGTCCGGCTGCGTGGGATCCCAGGCCGGAACGCCCACGGACTCCAGCGCCGCGCACACCCGGTCGACGTCCCGGGCATCCGGCACCACGACCAGGGCGCCCCGGCCACCCGCCAGCGTGGCCAGCACGGCCTCGGCCACCGCGTCGGTCCAGGTCTCCCCCGCCGGGCCGGGAAGAGCGACCCAGGCGGCCCGGGGTGCCCCACCCTCACGCAGATGACGCAGGAACGCCGGGCCACCCCGGTAGGGCTGCCAGGCGCGGTCGGTCACGGCAGACGGTTCGATCCGGTCCTGCGCGCCGGCCGGCTCCGGTTCCGGAGTCGATCCCGGCACCTCGGCCTCGGTCCGCGCGTGCCGGGGCGGCACCGCCAGCCGCAGCACGTCCGGCAGCGTCCCGGCGTAGTGGTCGGCCACCGCCCGGGCGAGCCGGGCCACCGCCGGGGTCAGCACCGGTTCGGCGGCGACCACCCGGCGCAGCGGCATCAGGGCACCGTCGTGCTCGGGCTCCGCCACGCGGTCCAGCACGAAGCCGTCCACGTCCTGACCGGCGAACCGGACCTTCACCCGGACGCCGGGCAGTGCGGTGTCGGCCAGTTTGGCGGGTACCAGGTACTCGAAGCTGCGGTCCAGGTGCGCCGGGGACAGCTCCACCGCGACCCGGGCGACCGGCAGGTCGGCGGCGGGCTCGACCTCGATGTCCCGGGCCCGGACCCGGCGACGCGGCCGCGGAGCCGACAGCCCATCGAGGGTGGGTTGCTCCACCCGGGGGCCGTCGCTCACGCAGCCGCGCTCCGTTCCTCGATCAGCCGATGGCGGCGCGCAGCGCGTCCACCCGGTCGGTCTGCTCCCAGGTGAAGTCGGCCAGGTCACGGCCGAAGTGCCCGTAGGCGGCGGTCTTGCGGTACACCGGACGCAGCAGGTCCAGGTCCCGGATGATCGCCGCGGGACGCAGGTCGAAGACCTCGCGGATGGCGGCGGTCAGCTGCTCGTCGGAGACGGTGCCGGTGCCGAAGGTCTCCACGTACAGCCCGACCGGCTGGGCCTTGCCGATCGCGTAGGCGACCTGGACCTCGCAGCGCTTGGCGAGACCGGCGGCCACCACGTTCTTGGCCACCCAGCGCATCGCGTAGGCGGCGCTGCGGTCGACCTTCGACGGGTCCTTGCCGGAGAACGCGCCGCCACCGTGCCGGGCCATGCCGCCGTAGGTGTCGACGATGATCTTGCGGCCGGTCAGACCGGCGTCGCCCTGCGGCCCACCGACCACGAAGGTGCCGGTGGGGTTCACCAGCAGGCGGTAGTCGGAGGTGTCGATGTCGAGGTTCGCCGCCTCGAGCACCGGCTTGACCACGTGCTCGGCGATCGCCGGGACCAGCTGGTCCTCCAGGCGCACGTCCGGGTCGTGCTGGGTGGAGAGCACGATGGTGTCGATCTTCACCGCACGGTCGCCGTCGTAGGCCACCGTGACCTGGGTCTTGCCGTCGGGGCGCAGGCCGGGGACGATCCCCTCCTTGCGCACCAGGGTCAGGCGCTCGGCCAGCCGGTGCGACAGCCAGATCGGCAGCGGCAGCAGGCTCGGGGTGTCGTCACTGGCGTAGCCGAACATCAGACCCTGGTCGCCGGCGCCCTGCAGGTCCAGCGGGTCGTGGTCGCTCGCGTCCTGGCGGGCCTCCAGCGCCTTGTCGACACCCTGGGCGATGTCCGGCGACTGCTGGCCGATGGACACCGACACACCGCAGGAGTCGCCGTCGAAGCCGATGTCCGAGGAGGTGTAGCCGATGCCGCGCACCACGTCACGGATGATCTGCGGGATCTCCACGTAGGCGCTGGTGGTGACCTCACCGGCGACGTGCACCAGGCCGGTGGTCACCATCGTCTCGACGGCGACCCGGGCGGACGGGTCCTGCTCCAGCATCGCGTCCAGGATCGCGTCGGAGATCTGGTCGCAGATCTTGTCCGGGTGTCCCTCGGTGACGGATTCGGAGGTGAACAGGCGCATCGCGGCATCGGTCATGGGCGACAGGCTAACGAATGCGGCGCACTGCTCGGTGCCTACTGCGCCATTCGGTCCGCGACGACATCCCAGATCGCGTGCGCGACGGTGTCCTTGCTGCCCGAGGCGCCCCCGACCTCGATGCCGGAGCCGTCCAGCAGGGTCACCGTGTTCTCCGCCGTCCCGAAGCCGACACCGACGCCCACCTGGTTCACCGCCAGCAGGTCGGCACCCTTGCGCAGCGCCTTCGCACGGCCGTGGTCGAGCACGTCGCCGTGTTCGTCACCGGTCTCCGCGGCGAAGCCCAGCACCAGTTGTCCGGGCACGGACCTGGTGGCAGCCAGCTCGGCCAGGATGTCCGGGTTCTGCACCAGCTCCAGCGGCGGGACGGTGCCGTCGGGCTGCTTCTTGATCTTGTGCGACGCATGGGCCGCGGGCCGGAAGTCGGCGACCGCCGCCGCCATCACCACCACGTCGGCCCGCTGCGCCGCGGTGTGCATCGCCTCGCGCAGTTCGGCGGTCGACTCGACGGACACCAGCGCGACACCGGCCGGGGCGGGCACCGTGAGGTTCGCGCCGACCAGCGTCACCTCCGCACCGCGGGCGAGGGCGGTCCGGGCCAGGGCGACCCCTTGCTTCCCGGAGGACCGGTTGCCGAGGAACCGCACCGGGTCCAACGGCTCACGGGTGCCGCCGGCGGAGATCGTCACCCGCAGGCCGGTCAGATCGCGGCGCCCACCGGTGTGCACGGCCGCCAGGGCCGCCGCGACGATCGCCTCCGGCTCGGGCAGGCGACCGGGCCCGGTGTCAGCACCGGTCAGGCGACCCGAATCCGGCTCGATGACCAGGACACCCCGCTCGCGCAGGGTGGCGACGTTCGCCCGGGTCGCGGCGTGCTGCCACATCTCGGTGTGCATCGCCGGCGCCATCACCACCGGGCAGGTGGCGGTGAGGAGGGTCGCGGTGAGCAGGTCGTCGGCGCGGCCGTGGGTGGCGCGCGCCAGCAGGTCGGCCGTAGCCGGAGCCACGATCACCAGCTCGGCCTCCCGACCGAGCCGGACATGCGGAACGTCCGCGACGTCCTCGAACACCTCGGTGCTCACCGGGTGCCCGGAGAGGGCTTCCCAGGTGGCACGGCCCACGAACTCGAGGGCGGCACGGGTCGGGACGACGCGGACGTCGTGGCCGGACTCGGTGAGCAGACGGAGGATCAGGGCAGCCTTGTAGGCCGCGATCCCCCCGGCCACACCGAGGACGATGCGCATGCTGGGGACTTTCAGTCCTCGGGGTGCTGCGCGGTCAGCAGACCGGCGTCGATCTCACGCATGGCGATCGACAGCGGCTTCTCCTGCGGGCGGGTCTCCACCAGCGGGCCGACATACTCGAGCAGACCCTCGTTCAGCTGGGCGTAGTACGCGTTGATCTGACGCGCCCGCTTGGCCGAGTAGATGACCAGCGCGTACTTGGAGTCGGAACGCTCCAGCAGGCGGTCGATCGGCGGGTCGGTGATGCCGATGGGCTCGGCGACAGTTCCGGACACGGTTCTCCCCAACATCGAGACAGGATTCGCCGAGCAGTCTACTCGGTCGGCGCAACCGGCAGCCCCATCAGGGACACCAGCTCGTCGGTGGCCCGGTGCACGTCGTCATTGACGATCACGTGATCGAACTCGGACTCGGCTGCCAGCTCGACCCGGGCGGTGGCGAGCCGACGCTCACGCTCCTCCGCGTCCTCGGTGCCGCGACCGACCAGCCGGCGCACCAGCTCGTCGAAGGACGGCGGTGCCAGGAACACGAACTGGGCGTCCGGCATGGTCTCGCGCACCTTGCGCGCCCCCTGCAGGTCGATCTCCAGCAACGCGGGCTCCCCGGCGGCCAGTCGTTCCTCGACCGGCCGCCGGGGGGTGCCGTAGCGATTGCGGCCGTGCACGAGCGCCGTCTCCAGCATCTCGCCACTGGCCTCCATGGCGTCGAACTCCTCCGGCGACACGAAGTGGTAGTGCACCCCGTCCACCTCGCCGGGCCGCGGGCTGCGCGTCGTCGCGGAGACCGAGAGCCACACCTGCGGGTAACGCGCCCGCAGGTCGGCCGAGACGGTGCCCTTGCCCACGGCAGTCGGTCCGGCCAGCACTGTCAGCCGGGCGTGGGGTCGGGTCATGGGGTGCTCCTGGTTCGTGCGGCGCGAATGGTCGATCCGACGCCACCGCGACTCACCCGAAGCGGTCGACCAGCGCCTTCACCTGGTGCGGGCCGAGGCCGCGCACCCGCCGGGTCTCCGAGATGCCCACCTCGGAGATGATCTGGCGTGCCTTGACCTTACCGACTCCGGGGAGCGACTCGAGCAGGGCGAGCACCTTGAGCTTGCCGATGACCTCGTCCTTCTGGCCCTGGGCGATGACCTCGGAGAGCTTGCCCTGGGAGTACTTCAGCTTGTTCTTGACCTCGGCTCGGGCCTGGCGGGCCGCCGCTGCCTTCTCGAGGGCTGCGGCGCGCTGCTCGGGAGTGAGAGTCGGAAGTGCCACGTCAGTCACCTTCTCGTCGCTGGTCTGCGGGACAACGCATGAGACCGGTCGTTCACCCCCGACCGGGCGGCGCCGGACGGCCTCATCGGTCGATAGTGGCACGCAATCCGCGGTGTGGCACGTCACAGCGCCGACCAAGGATCCGTGCAGCCGCAGGTGAGCCGGGTGCGGGGGGCCGAGTCGACGCCCCGCACCCGGATCGGACCGGGTTCAGCGCAGTGCGCGCTGCGCCTCGGCGCTCGCCAGGGCCGCCGCCCGACGCAAGTCCGCGATGTCCGGCCCGGCCGTCAGCACCCCGCGGGAGGACGACGCCAGCACGTCGGCCCGCGCCTCGCCGAACACCGCCGCCAGCTCCGCCGCACCGGCACCCTGCGCACCCACGCCCGGCGCGAGCAGCGGGCCGCGCACGGCGGGCAGGTCGACGCCCAGACGCCGGGCGGCGTCGCCGATAGTCGCGCCGACCACCAGGCCGACCGAGCCGAGCCGGGCGCCGGAGGCGGCGATCTCGGCGCCGTTCAGGGCGGCCGCCTCCCGGGCGATCCGGTCGGCCACCGCGATGCCCTGCTCGTCCCGGGCGTGCTGCACGGCCGGGCCCTCCGGGTTGGAGGTGAGCGCCAGCACGAACAGTCCGCGACCGGCGGCCTGGGCCGCCTGCACCGCCGGGGACAACGACCCGAAGCCGAGGTACGGCGACACGGTGAGCGCGTCACCGGCCAGCGGCGAGCCGTCCCGCAGGAAGGCGTCGGCGTAGGCCCCCATCGTCGAGCCGATGTCGCCGCGTTTGGCGTCGACGATCACCAGGGTGCCGGTCTGGCGGCCGGCGGCGATCACCTCCTCGAGCACCGCGAGTCCAGCCGCACCGTGCCGCTCGAAGAACGCCGCCTGGGGTTTGACCGCCGCGACCCGTCCAGCGACCGCGTCCAGCACCGTCAGCGCGAAGCCGCGCAGCCCGGCGGCGTCGTCGGTCAGACCCCAGTCGTGCAGCAGGGACACGTGCGGGTCGATGCCGACGCACAGCGGCCCGTGCTGGTCCATCGCCGCGGCCAGGCGCGCCCCGAAGGCGCTCACCGGGCCGCCCGGGCCAGGTCGTGCTCCTGCAACGACGCGACCGCGAACGGACCGGAGCGGGCAGCCTCGATCGCCTGGACCGCGGCGGAGAACTGCTGCACCGTCGTGACGATCGCCTTATCGGCGGCGGTCGTGGCGGCGCGGATCTCGTAGCCGTCGGCCCGGGAGCCCTGGCCGGACGGGGTGTTGATCACCATGTCCACCTCACCGGAGGAGATCAGGTCGACGATGGTCGGCTCCCCCGCCGGGCCGCGGCCCGCCGAGTTCTTGCGGACCACGGTCGAGCTGATCCCGCTGCGCTTGAGCACCGACGCCGTGCCCTCGGTGGCCAGGATGGTGAAGCCCAGCTCCGACAGCCGCTTCACCGGGAACACGATGGAGCGCTTGTCCCGGTCGGCGACCGAGATGAAGACGGTGCCGGACTCGGGCAGCCCGCCGAAGGCGGCCGCCTGCGACTTGGCGAAGGCGGTCGGGAAGTCCGAGTCGAAGCCCATCACCTCACCGGTGGAGCGCATCTCCGGGCCGAGGACGGTGTCCACCGCGGTGCCGTCGGCGGTGCGGAACCGCTTGAAGGGCAGGACGGCCTCCTTCACCGCGATCGGTGCGTCCAGGTCGATCACCCGGGCGTCGGTGGCGGGCAGGACCCCGGCGGCGCGCAGGCCGGCGATCGACTTGCCGGTCATCACCAGGGCGGCCGCCTTGGCCAGCGGCACACCGGTCGCCTTGGACACGAAGGGCACTGTGCGCGAGGCCCGCGGGTTGGCCTCCAGGACGTAGAGCACGTCGGAGGCCAGGGCGAACTGGATGTTGATCAGGCCACGGACGCCCACCCCCTGGGCGATCGCCTCGGTGGAGACCCGGATCCGCTCCAGCTCGGTCGCGGACAACGTGATCGGGGGCAGCACGCAGGCCGAGTCGCCAGAGTGGATACCGGCCTCCTCGATGTGCTCCATCACGCCGCCGAGGAAGAGCTCGGTGCCGTCGTAGAGCGCGTCCACGTCGATCTCGATCGCGTCGTCCAGGAACCGGTCGATCAGCAGGGGGGGCATGTGTGCCCGACCCGACTGCGCGGCGTCGGCCAGTGCCCGCTCCACGTACTCGGTGAGCTGCTCGGCGGAGTAGACGATCTCCATGCCGCGCCCGCCGAGGACGTAGGACGGCCGGACCAGCACCGGGTAACCGATCCGCTCGGCGGTCGCCTTGGCGGCGGCCAGGCTGGTCGCGGTGCCGAAGGCCGGGGCGGGCAGACCCGCCTCGGCGAGCACCCCACCGAAGACCCCGCGGTCCTCGGCGGCGTCGATTGCCTCCGGGCTGGTGCCCAGGATCGGCAGTCCGGCGTCGGCGAGCCGCTGGGCCAGCGACAGCGGGGTCTGGCCGCCGAGCTGGACGATGATGCCGGCGACCGGTCCGGCGGCGCGCTCGGCCTCGTAGACCTCCAGCACGTCCTCGAAGGTCAACGGCTCGAAGTACAGCCGGTCGGCGGTGTCGTAGTCGGTGGACACCGTCTCCGGGTTGCAGTTGACCATCACGGTCTCGTACTCGCCCTTGAGCGCCAGGGTGGCGTGCACGCAGGAGTAGTCGAACTCGATGCCCTGACCGATCCGGTTCGGGCCCGAGCCCAGGATCAGCACCGCCGGACGGGTGCGCGGCGCGACCTCGGTCTCCTCGTCGTAGGAGGAGTAGTGGTACGGCGTGCTGGCGGCGAACTCGGCGGCGCAGGTGTCCACCGTCTTGAACACCGGGCGCAGCCCCAGGGCGTGCCGCACCTCCCGGGCCACGTCCTCGCTCATGTTCCGCAGCGAGGCGATCTGGGCGTCGGACAGGCCGTGCCGCTTCGCCTTCGCCAGCACCGAGCGGTTCAGCTCGGTGGCAGCGGCGGTCTCGGCGGCGACCTCGTTCATCAGCTGGATCTGGTCCAGGAACCACGGATCGATGCCGGTGATGTCGTAGACCTCGTCCACGCTCACCCCGGCGCGCAGCACCTGCTGGACGTCCACCAGGCGGTGCTCGGTCGGCCGCGCGAGGGTGCCCTTGAGGGCGTCCAGCTCGGCACCGGTCAGCGCGTCGCCGTCCCAGTGGAAGTTGGTGCCCTTCTTGTCGATCGAGCGCAGCGCCTTGCCCAGTGCCTCGGTGAAGTTGCGGCCCAGGGCCATCGCCTCGCCGACCGACTTCATGGTGGTGGTCAGGGTCGGGTCGGCGGCCGGGAACTTCTCGAAGGCGAACCGCGGCACCTTGACCACGACGTAGTCCAGGGTCGGCTCGAAGGACGCCGGGGTGGAGCCGGTGATGTCGTTCGGGATCTCGTCCAGGGTGTAGCCCACCGCGAGCCGGGCGGCGATCTTGGCGATCGGGAAGCCGGTGGCCTTGGAGGCGAGGGCGGAGGACCGCGACACCCGGGGGTTCATCTCGATCACGATGATCCGGCCGGTGCGCGGGTCGACGGCGAACTGGATGTTGCAGCCGCCGGTGTCCACGCCGACCTCGCGGATCACCGCGATGCCGATGTCGCGCAGCTTCTGGTACTCGCGGTCGGTCAGGGTCAGCGCCGGGGCGACGGTCACGCTGTCGCCGGTGTGCACGCCCACCGGGTCCACGTTCTCGATCGAGCAGACCACCACGACGTTGTCGTGCTTGTCCCGCATCAGCTCGAGCTCGTACTCCTTCCAGCCGAGGATCGACTCCTCCAGGAGCACCTCGGTGGTCGGCGAGTAGTGCAGGCCCTGGCCCACGATCCGGCGCAGGTCGGCCTCGTCGTAGGCGATGCCGGAGCCCAGACCACCCATGGTGAAGGACGGCCGGACGACGACCGGGTAGCCCAGGTCCTCGACCGCGACCAGCGCCTCGTCGATGGTGTGGATGATGGCCGACCGGGCGGACTCGCCGCCGCAGACCTCGACCACCTGCTTGAACTGCTCCCGGTCCTCGCCCTTCTGGATCGCCGGGATGTTCGCGCCGATCAGCTCGACGTCGTACTGCTCCAGCACGCCCGCCTCGTCCAGGGCGATGGCGGCGTTCAGCGCGGTCTGCCCACCCAGCGTCGGCAGGATCGCGTCCGGGCGCTCCTTGGCGATGATGCTGGTCAGCACCTCGGTGGTGATCGGCTCGACGTAGGTGGCGTCGGCGAACTCCGGGTCGGTCATGATCGTCGCCGGGTTCGAGTTCACCAGGACGACCCGCAGGCCCTCCTCCTTGAGCACCCGGCACGCCTGGGTGCCGGAGTAGTCGAACTCGCAGGCCTGGCCGATCACGATCGGGCCGGAGCCGATCACCAGGACGGACTGGATGTCGGTGCGGCGCGGCATCAGGCGTCCGTCCCTTCGTTCTGCTGTGCGGTGGTCATCAGGTCCAGGAAGCGGTCGAACAGGTACCCGGCGTCGTGCGGACCGGCCGCCGCCTCCGGGTGGTACTGGACGCTGAACGCGGGCAGGTCGAGCGCGTTCAGCCCCTCGACCACGTTGTCGTTCAGGTCGATGTGCGAGACCTCGACCCGGCCGTAGCGGCCGTCGTCGTAGGGGGCGGTGGACACCGCGTCGACCGGGGCGTCGACCGCGAAGCCGTGGTTGTGCGCGGTGATCTCCACCTTGCCGGTGCGGCGGTCCAGCACCGGCTGGTTCACCCCGCGGTGGCCGTAGCCCAGCTTGTAGGTGCCGTAGCCGAGCGCCCGGCCGAGCAGCTGGTTGCCGTAGCAGATGCCGAAGAACGGGATCCGGCGGTCCAGCACCGCGCGCAGCAGCTCGATCTCGTGGGTGGCGGCCGCCGGGTCGCCGGGGCCGTTGGAGAAGAACACCCCGTCCGGGGCGACCGCGAGCACGTCCTCGATGGTCGACAGTGCCGGCAGGACGTGCACCTCGATGCCGCGCTCGGCCATCCGCGCCGGGGTCATCGCCTTGATGCCCAGGTCGATCGCGGCCACCCGGGCGACGGTCTCGCCCTGGGCCGGGACCACGTAGGCCCGGTCGGTGGAGACCTCGCCGGCCAGGTCCGCGCCGGACATCTGCGGGGACGACTGGACGCGGGCGACCAGGTCCTCGGTGGTGCGGGTGCGCCCGGAGTCGTCGAGCAGCGCGTCGCCGGAGACGATGGCCGCCCGCATCACCCCCCGCTCACGCAGGTGCCGGGTCAGCGCGCGGGTATCGATGCCGCTGATCCCGACCACGCCCTGGGCGGCCAGCTCCTCGTCCAGCGACCGCTCCGAGCGCCAGTTCGACGCCCGGCGTGCGGGATCGCGGACCACGTAACCCGCGACCCAGATCCGCCCGGACTCGGGGTCCTCGTCGTTGACGCCGGTGTTGCCGATGTGCGGCGCGGTCATCACGACGATCTGACGGTGGTAGCTGGGGTCGGTCAGGGTCTCCTGGTACCCGGTCATCCCGGTGTTGAAGACGATCTCGCCCAGGGTCTCGCCGGTGGCCCCGTAGGCCTCCCCGGCGAACGTCCGCCCGTCCTCGAGGACCAGCAGTGCGTCCGTCATCGTGTCTCCTTGGTGTGTGCAATCAGGTTCGTGACGGCCTCGCGCAACGTCAGCGCGTCAGCCGGATGGCGCAGTCGCAGGCCGGTGTCCAACCGGTGCGCGCCGTGCTGCCAGGTGAGGATCGTCAGGCCGTCGCCGCCGACCACCTTCCCGGCCATGCCGCCGGAGGTGCCCACCGCGAGCAGATCAGCCCGGGCGATGAACACATCCGGCGCCGCTCGTCGTCGCAGCTCGACCCCGGTGTCCCAGACCCGGACGGCCACCACCGAGCGGACCCCGAAGCCGTGGGCGGCGATCCGGTCCAACCAGTCGCCGGAGCGAGTGCTGGACACGTAGGTGCCGACCAGCTCGTCGGTCAGCGGCGCGCCCGGATCGGCTGGCGTCGTCGGTGGTGCCGCGACGTCGGAGGTGGCCCGCACCCGTCGACGCCACCCCACCACCATCAGCACCAGCAGGGCGGCACCCAGGACGCACAGGATCGTGACCGAGACGGCCGGGGGCATCAGCGGGCACCCACGGCGGCATGCCGGGACACCGCGGAGTCCTGTGGCTGCCCGTCGAGCACGGTGGCCCGCCCGCGCAGGAAGGTCGCCACCACCCGGCCGGGCAGCTCGCGCCCGTGCATCGGGGTGTTGCTCGCCGCCGTCGCCTGCTCCTGGGCCACCACCGTCCGGCGCGCGGCCGGATCGACCAGCACCAGGTTGGCGGGCTCACCGACCGCGATCGGCCGCCCCTGGTCCGTGACCCGACCGATGCGGGCCGGGGTGCTCGACAGCACCCGGGCGACATCCGCCCAGGTCAGCTTGCCGGTGTCCACCATGGTCAGCTGCACCACGGACAGCGCGGTCTCCAGGCCGGTCATGCCGAAGGCGGCGGCGGCCCACTCGCAGTCCTTGTCCTCGCGGGTGTGCGGGGCGTGGTCGGTGCCGACGATGTCGATGGTGCCGTCGGCCAGTCCCTCGCGGACCGCGTCCACATCGGCCTGGGTGCGCAGCGGCGGGTTCACCTTGAACACCGGGTCGTAGCCACGGGCCAGGTCGTCGGTGAGCAGCAGGTGGTGCGGGGTGACCTCGGCGGTGACGTCGATGCCGCGGGACTTGGCCCAGCGCACGATCTCCACCGACCCGGCGGTCGACAGGTGGCACACGTGCAGCCGCGAACCGACGTGCTCGGCCAGCAGGACGTCCCGGGCGATGATCGCCTCCTCGGCGACCGCTGGCCAGCCCTGCAGCCCGATCTCCGCCGACACGATCCCCTCGTGCATCTGGGCGCCCTCGGTCAGCCGCGGCTCCTGGGCGTGCTGGGCGATCACGCCGTCGAAGGCCTTCACGTATTCCAGCGCCCGCCGCATCAGCACCGGGTCGTGCACGCACTTGCCGTCGTCGGAGAACACCCGGACCTCGGCGGCCGAGTCGGCCATCGCGCCCAGTTCGGCCAGCTGCTCCCCCGCCAGCCCGACACTGACGGCGCCGACCGGGTGCACATCCACCCAGCCCGCCTCGCGGCCGAGCCGCCACACCTGCTCGACGACACCCGCGGTGTCCTGCACCGGGGTGGTGTTCGCCATCGCGTGCACGGCGGTGAAGCCACCGACCGCGGCGGCGCGGGTGCCGGAGGCGATGGTCTCGGCGTCCTCCCGGCCCGGCTCGCGCAGGTGGGTGTGCAGGTCGACCAGCCCGGGCAGCAGCACCAGGCCGGTCGCGTCGATCTCGACCGCGTCCTCGGGGGCACGGCGACGGGCATCGGCACCCATCGCGAGGATCATGCCGTCGTCCAGCAGCAGATCCGTGCGGGCCTCGCCCAGCGGTGCGGCATCCGTGATCAGGTACGCGGTCATCGGGTGGCCTCCTGGGTGGTCGGGACGAGGAGTTCGGCGGGGGTCCGGGCCTGGCCGGTGGCGTCGCCGTCACCCGCCAGCAGCAGGTACAGCGCCGCCATCCGGACCGCGACGCCGTTCGCCACCTGCTCGACGATCACCGAGCGCGGCGAGTCGGCGGCGTCGGCGCTGATCTCCAGCCCGCGGTTCATCGGGCCGGGGTGCATCACGATCGCGTGCTCCGGCAGCATCGCCAGTCGACGGGCGTCCAGGCCGTACAGCCGGGTGTACTCCAGCGGACCGGGGAAGAACCCACCGCCCGACGTCGACATCCGTTCGCGCTGCACCCGCAGCATCATCACCGCATCCGGCCGATCGGCCAGCACCTCGTCCAGGTGGTAGGACACCGCGCACGGCCACGGCTCGATCCCGACCGGCAGCAGGGTGGGCGGGGCCACCACCGTGACCCGGGCACCCAGGGTGTGCAGCAGGTCGACATTGGACCGGGCCACCCGGGAGTGCAGCACGTCCCCGACCACGGCGATGTGCAGCCCCGACAGGTCGCTGCCCACCCCGTCCCGGTTCGCCGCGGTGCCCTTCAGGTGCCGCCGGATGGTGAAGGCGTCCAGCAGCGCCTGGGTCGGGTGCTGGTGGGTCCCGTCACCGGCGTTCAGCACCGCCGCCTCGGTCCAGCCCGCGTGGGCCAGGGTGTGCGGGGCGCCGGATGCCTGGTGCCGGATCACGATCGCGTCCGCGCCCATCGCCTCCAGGGTCAGAGCGGTGTCCTTGAGGGACTCCCCCTTCGACACGCTGGACCCCTTGGCGGCGAAGTTGATCACGTCGGCGCTCAGCCGCTTGGCGGCGGTCTCGAAGCTGATCCGGGTCCGCGTGCTGTCCTCGAAGAACAGGTTCACCACGGTGCGACCGCGCAGGGTGGGCAGCTTCTTGATCTGCCGGCCCTGGGTCGCCGCCATCTGGCTCGCGGTGTCCAGCACGTGCACGGCGGCCGCGGTGTCCAGGTCGGTGGTGCTCAGCAGGTGACGCATCACTCGCCCCCCTCGATCAGCACCGCGTCCGACCCGTCGGACTCGGCCAGCAGCACCCGCACCCGCTCGGCGGTGGAGGTCGGCAGGTTCTTGCCCACGTAGTCGGCACGGATCGGCAGCTCGCGGTGACCGCGGTCGACCAGCACCGCCAGCTGCACCGCCTTTGGCCGGCCGAGGTCGTTGATCGCGTCCAGCGCCGCACGAATCGTCCGGCCGGAGAACAGCACGTCGTCCACCAGGACCACCACGCGGCCGTCGATCCCGGCCGGCGGCTCGACCGTGCGGCCGATCGCCCGGGTGGGATGCTGCGCCAGGTCGTCGCGGTACATCGTCACGTCCAGCGCACCGACGATCTGCTCGGCGACCACGCCCGGCTCGACCGCCGCGAGTCGCTCGGCCAACCTCTGCGCCAGCGGGACACCCCGGGTCGGGATGCCGAGGACGACGACGTCGGCGCCGCCCTTGTTGCGTTCCAGGATCTCGTGCGCGACGCGCGTCAGTGCGCGTGCCACATCCTGCTCACCCAGCACCACGGTGGATCCACCACCGCCGCCGGGCACACCTGTGCCGGAGCTCATCCGGGCCACTCCTTCCCCGCCTCACTGGACGGTGTTAAAGGAACTGCCTGTCTCCGGCACCCTACCCCGGGTCCGGGCGGGGGCCGCCACCGGGCTCGGGGTGATGTGGACCACGAACCATGCCTGTGGACAACCGGCTGCGGGCCTCCGTCGCCCTGGCCGGGCACCTCGGAGGCCCGTCCGAGTCCCGAACGGCGCGAACCCCGGGGCCCCGCCATCCGGCGGGAACTCCCGGGGTTCACGTGGCCACACCCACCGCGACGGGTCGGCATCACCGACCGGCGGACCGGAGCGCTCAGCCCAGCAGCGTCGGCTTCAGGTCCACCACGCGGCCGAGCAGACCGTTCACGAAGGACGGGCTCTCGTCGGTGGACAGCCCGCGGGCGAGCTCCACCGCCTCGTCGACGGCGACCGCGTCCGGCACGTCCTCGTTGAACAGGATCTCCCAGGTGCCCAGGCGCAGCAGCACCCGGTCCACCGCGGGCATCCGGTCCAGCGTCCAGCCGTGCGAGTGGGTGGCAAGCACCTCGTCGATCCGGTCCTGCTGGGCGCACACGCCCTCGACCAGTTCCACCGAGTACTGCGGCAGCGCCGCCTCGGTGCCCGGCTGGACGATCCGCTCGGCGAGCAGGGTCATCGGGTCGACGCGGCGCTGCTCCGCCTCGAACAGGACGTCCAGCGCGCGCTTGCGCGCCTTGGTGCGTGCTCCCACGTCAGTCGTTCACGCGGCCCAGGTAGGAACCGTCGCGGGTGTCGACCTTGACCTTGGTGTCGGACTCGATGAACAGCGGGACCTGGATCTGGTAACCGGTCTCCAGGGTGGCGGGCTTGGTGCCACCGGTGGAGCGGTCGCCCTGCAGGCCGGGCTCGGTGTAGGTCAGCATCAGGGTCACCGACGGCGGCAGCTCCACGTACAGCGGGTTGCCCTCGTTGGTGGCCACGGTGGCGATCTGGCCCTCGAGCATGAAGTTCTTCGCGTCGCCCACGACCGCCGCCGGGATGGTGATCTGGTCGTAGGTGTCGGTGTCCATGAAGACGAAGTCGTCGCCCTCGAGGTACAGGTACTGCATGTCGCGCTTGTCGACGTTCGCGGTCTCCACCTTCAGGCCCGCGTTGAACGTCCGGTCGACCACCTTGCCGGAGAGCACGTTCTTCAGCTTGGTGCGGACGAAGGCACCGCCCTTGCCGGGCTTGACGTGCTGGAACTCGATGACCGTCCAGAGCTGGCCGTCGATCTTCAGCACGGTGCCGTTCTTGAGGTCGTTCGTCGTCGCCACGTGACTGCCTTCTGTCAGAGATTCGGGGTCGTGCCCCACCGTGCAGGATCTGCGCGTCCGCATCGGGACGGGGCCGGGCCGCCGACCATCTTAGCGGGTGAGCAGCCAGCGGCCGAGCACACCGACGGCACCGGCCCACAGGAAGGACGCGAGGGTGCCGATCACGAACCGCTCGGAGACCCCGGCGTCCTTGCCGTCGCGCAGCTCCGGGTAGCGACCCAGGCCCTTGATCGCGACCACCACCGCGATGCCCGCCGCCTGGTCGGCCAGCAGGCAGCCGGTGACCGCGAGCCGTTCCAGGATGCCGATCCAGGTGCCGCCGCGCAGGCGCTCCTTGGCCCGTCGCACCCGGGCGGGGTCGCCGCGGTCGGCCAGCCGCAGCACCAGGGCACTGACCCACCAGCCGAGGCCACCGCTGACCACCAGCAGTCCGAGCACGAGGAGGGCTTGCCACCAGACGCTCACCCTGTCGCTCCCTCGTCGTCGTTCGAGCGACCATCGTCGGACAGGCCGGCAGCCAGTCGGAGCAGGCGCGCCGCGGCCGGCCTGGCCGCGACCTCCTCGGCCCACATCGCGGCCCGCAGCCGCGCGCTGACTGCCTGCTGACTGATCCCGAGCAGGCCGGCGATGTCCGCCTGGCGCCTCTGCTCCGGTCCGGACATCAGGTCGATCGCCGCCCACCCGGCCGCGCTCCGGCGCGCGACCACCGAGCCGATGATGGCCAGCACGCCCTCTGCCTCGGCGGCCAGGGCGGGATCCGGGCCGCGCACGGCGAGCGGCACCGCACGCTGGCGGGACTTCGCGGCCTCGACCGCCTCACGCGCGTGGATGAACGCGGTCCCCGATCCGGCACGCGATGACGCGGGCAGCGGTCGGTCCACGGTCCCGGTGCCGATCCCGACCGTCCACCCGCCCATCCGGATCAGGAACAGCGCCAGGGCGACGACCAGATCCGCGTCGGCGATCACCGCCTGGACCTCGTCGCCGACGGTCCGCTCGAACGGCAGCACGACGTCGCGAGGGCCGGCGACGGTCAGGGGCGAGTCGTGCGCGAGCGAGTCGAGCACGTGCTCGACCCGGTCACCGACTCGGCGACTGCCCTCCTGATCCACCGTCATCGTCCACATGTAACGACCTTAACGACTTGTGATCGGGAAAACAATGATCCAGGTATGTTCGGTGCCTTACAAGCTCCAGGGCCTGTTGTCAGCCGAGCGACAGGCCCCGCGGCGCCGCGACGCCCTCGGAGATCTCCGCATACGCGGCCAGCAGCAGCGTCGGATCGGGACCCTCCAGCCGCGACGGGCGAGCGATGTCGTCCAACACCACGAACCGCAGCAGGTCACCACGGGTCTTCTTGTCCCGCCGCATCGCCGCGTGCAACTGATCCCAGCGGTCCCCGCGGTAGCTGACCGGCAGCCCCAGACCGGTCAAGATCGACCGGTGCCGTGCCACCACGTCGTCGTCCAGGCGCCCCGCCAACCGGGCCAGCTCGGCGGCGAAGACCATGCCGACCGACACCGCCGCACCGTGCCGCCAGGAGTAGCGCTCCACGTGCTCGATCGCGTGACCGAGGGTGTGCCCGTAGTTCAGGATCTCCCGCAGCCCGGCCTCCCGGAGGTCCTCGCCGACCACCCGCGCCTTGACCGCCACCGAACGCTCGACCAGCTCCGCCAGCACCGGCGACCCGGCCGCCGTCACCGGGTCGGTGATCTCCGCCCCGTGCTCCTCGACCAGCTCGAGGATCCGCGGGTCGGCGATGAACCCGCACTTGACCACCTCGCCCAGACCAGCGACGTAGTCGTGCTTCGGCATGCTCTCCAGCGCCGCCAGGTCGCACAGCACGCCGGCCGGGGTGTGGAAGGTGCCGACCAGGTTCTTGCCCTCGACCGTGTTGATCCCGGTCTTGCCGCCCACCGCGGCGTCGACCATCGCCAGCAGGGTGGTCGGCACGTGCACGACCTGCACCCCGCGCAGCCAGGTGGACGCGACGAATCCGGCCAGGTCGGTGGTCGCTCCCCCGCCCAGCCCGACGATCGCGTCGCTGCGGGTGAAGTCCGCCTGGCCGAGCACCTGCCAGCAGAACGCGGCGACCTGTGCGGACTTGGCGGGTTCGGCGTCCGGCACCTCGGCCAGCAACGCCTGGTACCCGTGCGCCACCAGGTCCTCGCGCATCGCCTCGGCGGTGGTCGCCAACGCCGCCGGATGGATCACCAGCACCTTGCGGACCGCCTCGCCCAGCATGCCGGGCAGCTCGCCCAGCAGGTGCCGCCCGATCACGACCTGATACGGCTGCTCCCCCGACACCTCGACCCGACGGATCACGCTGATTCCTCCCTCAGTGCGGTGATGCACTCCACCACCTGCTCCGGCGACACCCGGTCCGTCGACACGGTGTGCGAGGCCAGCTCCTGGTACACCGGCCGGCGCAGCTCCACCAGTGCCTGCCACTGCGACCGCGGATTGCCCAGCGCCATCGACCGCGGCTGGTTGAAGCCCACCCGACCGGCGGCGGACGCCAGCGTCACCTCCAGCAGCACGACGGCGCCACCGCGATCGGCGTAGGACGCCACCGCCTCCCGCACCGCCGGGTCCAGCACCGCGCCGCCCCCCAGCGCCAGCACCCCGTCGTGCTCGGTCAACGCCGCCAGCGCCGCCGCGCGCTCCAGCTCGCGGAAACGCTGTTCGCCGTCCTCGATGAACACCTCCGCCACCGACTTCTCGGCCACGCGCGCCACGTCGTCGTCGGTCTCCCGGAAACCGGTCCCCCACCGCCGCGCGAGCAGCGCGCCGACCGTCGACTTCCCGGCGCCCGGCGCGCCGATCAGGACCAGACGGGGCGCACTCACCGCAGCAGCTCGGGGATCGACGCCAGGTAGGCGTCCAGATTGCGCCGCACCTCCGGCACCGAGTCGCCACCGGTCTTCTCCAGCAGCGCGTCCGCCAGCACCAGGGCCACCATCGCCTCGGCGACCACCGCCGCCGGCGGCACCGCGCAGACGTCCGAGCGCTGATGCTGCGCCTTCGCCGGACCACCGGTCGTGTCCACCGTGTCCAGCGCGCGCGGCACCGTCGAGATCGGCTTCATCGCGGCCCGGACCTTGAGGATCTCCCCGTTGGTCATACCGCCCTCCAGGCCACCGGCCCGGTTCGAGCGCCGGTGGATCACACCGTCGGCGTCCCGCTCCATCTCGTCGTGCGCCTGCGACCCGCGCCGGGTGGCGGTGCGGAAACCGTCACCGACCTCCACGCCCTTGATCGCCTGGATGCCCATCAGCACCCCGGCCAACCGGGAGTCCAGGCGGCGGTCGGCGTGCACGTACGACCCCAGCCCGCTCGGCAGACCGTAGGCCAGCACCTCGACCACACCGCCCAAGGTATCGCCGGCCTTGTGGCAGTCGTCGATCTCCGCGACCATCGCCGCCGAGGTCTCCGGGTCGAAGCACCGCACCGGATCGGCGTCCAGGCCCGCCACGTCGTCCGGAGTCGGCAGCACGGTGTCCGCCCGCTCCTCCGGCACCGCCACCGGCCCGATCGCCACCACGTGCGACACCAACCGGATCCCGGCCGCCTGCTCCAGGAACTTCGCGGCCACCTGCCCCAGCGCCACCCGGGTCGCGGTCTCCCGCGCCGAGGCCCGCTCCAGCACCGGCCGGGCGTCGTCGAAGCCGTACTTGCGCATCCCGACCAGATCCGCGTGACCAGGACGCGGCCGGGTCAGCGGCGCATTGCGCGCCCGGTTCAACAGCTCCGGGTCGTCCACCGGGTCGGCCGCCATCACGTCGACCCACTTCGGCCACTCCGTATTGCCGATCTCGATCGCCAGCGGACCGCCCTGGCTGACCCCGTGCCGCAGCCCGGCCAGGATCCGCACCTCGTCCTGCTCGAAGGACATCCGTGCGCCGCGCCCATAGCCGAGCCGACGCCGGGCCAGTGCCGCCTGCACGTCGGCCGTGGTGACCTGCACCCCGGCCGGCAGACCCTCCAGGACACCCACCAGGGCGGGACCGTGCGATTCACCGGACGTCAACCAACGCAGCATGGGGGTGATCCTTTCACGGGGGGCGGACAGCGCCGCGCCCCGGTCCACGTGGTGGGCCGGGGCGCGGGGGTGGGGCGGGGGTGGGTCAGCCGTTGGCGCCGAGCGCGGCCTGGCCACCGAAGGACGGGAGCTCTCCGGCCGGCTGTTCACCCGTCGTGTCACCCGGAACTGCGGTCGGGTCGGACAGCACGTACAGGTTCCCGCTGATCTTCAGCTCCACGTCACCGGGCTGGGTGGCCGGGCGGCCGTCCGACGCGTCAGCGGCGTCCTGGCCCTCACCATGGGTGTCGGTCACCAGGAACAGCCGCTGGTCGTCCGCCTGCAGGTCAGCGAGGAACAGCAGCGAGTTCGGGAAACCCCCGAGCAGGGTGATCTCCACCGGAACCGCGACGAATCCCGCCGGGCCGGCCGCGGTGGCCGGGGCCGCCGCCGCATCGGCGGCGGGATCGGCGGTGGCAGCCGATGCCGTGGGCTCAGCCGACGGGGCAGCCGTCGCACCGTCAGCGGGCTCGGCCGCAGCCGCGGCGGCCTCGTCCTGGACCGCGCCCAACGTCGTCACGCCCTGGTTGTCCACCACGGGGACCGGGTCGGAGACGGTCACCGAGACGGCGGCGATCTGGTACGTGGTCTGCAGGGCATCCAGACGACGCAGGAACTCGTCCACCTGCTCGGTCGACGGGATGCCGACCTGCAGAGCGGCCAGCTCGTCCTTCAGCTCCGGGAGACGCGCCGAGGCGGCGGACAGCTCGCTCAGCCGAGCCTCGAGCATGACGTTCTCCGCCATCGACGACTCACGGCGCTCATGCACCGAGGCGGTCTCATCCAGAATCGGCGACACCCCGAGGAACCAGGTGCCTGCCATCAGGACCACGGCGCCGAGCGCTGCTCCGCCGATCCAGGTGGTGTTCTTCGCGACCATCAGCCCTCACCCTCCTGTGCGGCGTCTGCGGTGAACCGATTCGAGTACGCGTCCGTGTTGATCAGGAGCGACATCTCGATGCGGTAGAACGCCGTGCCCTCGTCGTCCGCCGTCTCCACGGACTGCACCCACGCGGACTCGTACCCGGGGATCGCGTCCAGGTTGTTCATCAGCTGGGCGGTGTCGGGCAGCGTGGTGCTGCGCAGGACCAGTGACACCGTGCCCGTGGGATCGGGTCGCAGCGGGTTGTCGCTGGCCACCGCGGCGTCCAGAACACTCGGCATCGACAGGTCGAACATCTCGATCTTCATGTCGTTCGGCAGGACTGCGGCGATCGCGCCCACCCGGTCGGCGAATAGCATGTCGGTCGCCATCCCGAGCTCCTGTGCCGAGTGCGCACGTTCGAGCGACGCCTCCACCAACGGCACCTCCGAGTAGCTGGCGATCTTCACCTGCAGGTCGGCGGTGCGCTGCTGCTCCGCGGCCAGCGCGTCCTCCGCGTTGCTCTGGTTCATCGTGGCTAGGCCGACAGCACCGACGCAGCCGAGCGCGACGACGACCAGCCCGTAGGCCAGGTAGCGCTTGAGGCTCCGCAGGGTCCGGGCCGAACGCACCTCGGGCGGCAGCAGGTTGACCTGCGGCGATCCCGTGAGCAATTCGGAGGACTGCGTGGGACGTGCCTCGACGGCGGTCATGCTGCCACTCCGTACGCGAGACCGATCGGCAGAGCGACGCGCGACTCCCGGCCGGTGAGATCGGCGCGGAGCTTGCGGCGGTCGATGTCGACCAGCGGGTTGCCGAGCGCGACCGGCAGTCGGCTCGCTGACGACAGGAACTGCCCGAGACCGGGCAGGTGCGCGCCACCACCGGTGACGATCACGCCCTCGATCCCGGCGCCGGGGTGGCTGCCCTGGTAGTACACGAAGGTGTTGCGGATCGACTCGACCAGCGTCCGGGTGACCTCGGAGATCACGCCCGCGGCCGGGTCGTGCCCGGGGGTGGATCCGACGCCGAGCTCGCGCTTGATCGTCTCGGCCTCGCCCAGCGGCACACCCAGGCTGCTCGCAACGGCCTGGGTCACGTTCAGGCCGCCGGAGGGCAGGGTGCGCACCAGGCGGGGCACGCCGTGCGCGGCGACCACGACATTCGTCACCGCGGCGCCGATGTCCACCAGCGCGACGATCCGCTGGGAGAGATCACCCCGGGCCAGCGCCCGCAGCAGGGCGAAGGCGTTCAGGTCGACCATGACCGGACGCAGCCCGGCACCCTCGACGGCGATCACGTTCGCGTTCACGGTGTCCCGCTGGGCGGCGACCAGCATGCCGCGCAGCATCCGGCCCTGCGCCCCGGCGACGTCGTCCGTCGCATGGAAGTCGAGCAGCGCCTCGTCGGTGGACATCGGCAGCGATTCCTGGACCTGATACGGCAGCGCCTCCCGGAGCTGAGCCGGGGGCATCCAAGGCAACTCCATCTCCCGCACGAGCACGCGCTGATTGCCGACGCCGATGACGACGTCCTTGGTGCTGAACTTCGCCTGGGACCACAGCTGCTTCAGCGCGGTGGAGACGGTGGCGGGCTCGGCGACCTCGGCATCCCGGACGGCGCCGGGCGGCAGAGCGACCTCGGCGTAACGGACGAGCGACGCGGCCCCGCGGGTCCGCCCCCGCCCGGTGAACTCCATCTCGGCTGCTCGCACGGCTGAAGTGCCGATGTCGAGCCCGATGACGCGCGTGCTGGCCACGGACGCCGCTCCTCCCTGTCGGATGGTCTTGTCGTGCTATCGGCCCGTGTCAGGGGCTTCTTAAAGGTGTGCGGCCGAAGCCACCCGCTCAGGTCAGGAGACCGAGATACCAGGTCGCGACCGGTTGCCCGGCCACCAGCCCCACGGCCGCACCGAGCAACATCCAGGGGCCGAACGGGATCTGCGTGCGCCGACCCGCCTTGCCGCGGGACATCAAGGCGATGCCGAAGACGCCGCCGAGCAGGAAGGCGGCGAACCAGCCGACCACGAGAGCACCCCAGCCGATCCAGCCGAGGTACAGCCCGAGCACCCCGGCGAGCTTCACGTCACCGAGCCCCATCCCGCGCGGGTACACCAGCACGATCAGCAGGTAGATCCCGAACATCGCGAGGCAGCCGATCACAGCCCGCACCAGTGCCCAGAAGTCCGCGGCACCACCGGGGTTCCAGCTCGCGAGCGTCAGCAGCACCAGCCCGACCGGGTACGACGGCAGCACCAGGACGTCGGGCAGACGCTGGGTGTCCAGGTCGATCAGCGCCAACGCCACCGACACACCGGCGAGGTACAGGAACGCCGGCAGCGCCCACGACAGCCCGCACCACAGGCCGACCGCCGCGAACAAGAGCCCCGTGACCAGCTCCACCGTCGGGTAGCGACGGGAGATCGGCTCACCACAGTCGCGGCACCTGCCGCGCAGCAGCAACCAGGACAGCACCGGGACGTTGTCGCGGGACCGGATCGCATGACCACAGCGCGGGCAGGCGGACGGCGGGTGGACGACGGACTCGCCGCGCGGCACCCGCCACACGACCACGTTGAGGAACGAACCGATCGCGAGGCCGAACAGCCCGCAGAACAGGACGACGAGGGTGGTCAACACGGATCAGCCGGCATCACGGATGTAGCTGAGCGCCCAGGCGGCGGTCGAGGAGTCCGAGGTGGCACCCACCGGGTTGTAGTTCAGGACCGTCGAGGTGCTGAGCGACAGCGTGCAGCCATAGGCCTGGCCGTACAGCGTCGGGGTGGTCTTCACCTCGAGGGGCTTGGCCGAGTAGAGCAGCACCGAGGTGACCGGGTCCTGGGTCCAGGTACCGGAGGTGAGCTCGATCCCCGTCCCGGTGGTGGAACAGGTCGATGCGCCAGCCGCCCAGGGGCTGACCAGGTAGAGGCTGTGCTTCTTCCCGTCGCCTGACGTGATCCGGAAGTTCCCGTTCTGCTTGATCGAGTCCGCCACGACGACCAGGTCAGCGGACAGCTCGAACCACAGCCCCATGCCGATGGTCACCCCCGAGGGGCACTCCGAACGCGCGTCCAGACGGGTGTTGGTGGTGATCTTGATCGGCGAGCCGTAGGCGTTGCCACCCCATTCAAGGTTGCATGCTGGTGGCTTGTTGCCGTTCGTGATGCCGCCCAGCACGGTGCTGCTCCAGGACTTGGCGGCGAAGCCGGTGGTGATCTGCGGGTCGTCGGCGCGCAGGATCGGGAACTGGTTCGCCTCGTCGACGGGGTAGGAAGGCGGCAGAGCGACCGCCGCCAACTCGACCATCCGGGCCCCGTACGCCGCCTTCATCTGGTTATACCAGTAGGCGGTGCTGTTGTTCACTCGACCGCCCACCGTGATCGTGCTGACGCTGCTGGCAGGCAGCCCGTCCACGCTGAGGTTCCCTCGGGCGATCAGGGCGGTGCCCATCTTGGTCCCGCCGGTGGACATGTAAACACTGCCGCCGACGTGCACGGTCCCACGGACGTCGCATGCTGAGCTGGTGAAGTCGGCATTCCCGCGGACGTAGAGATCGCCCCCGATGGTGGTGCCGGCCGCGCACACGAAGTTGCCCTCGGTGAGCACATCGCCGTCGACCCGACAGGGCGAGCTGGAGAACGTGACGTTGCCCTTGGCGTACACCGAGCCCTGGACCACCATGTTGGTGGCGCACGCGAACGTGCCCTCGGTGAAGACGTCTGCCGACTGGGTGTTGGTCGAATCCATCAGCTTGAGGTTCGTGTTCAGGCTGACACCGTTCTTGCCGAAGGCCGCCTTGTTGAACTTCGGCGAACTGCCCGGCTTGGTCAGCAGCGCCTCGACCGTGCGCCGATCACCGGTCGCGTTGCCGACCCCGACCGAGGACGCCGTGCCAGTGGACTGCAGGAAGACCGAACGCGCCGAGGACGAGGGGCAGCCGACCACATCGGCGGCGGTGGCGGTCGCGGTGGTGGACGAGTGGATCTTCACCGTCCAGCCGGTCCCGGTCACGGTGCCGGAGGTGCAGGTGTTCGCATCGAGCATCGACCGGACCACGTCGATCCCCGCCTGGGCGGTCGCCTCGGCCTGCACGGACGCCCGGGTGGCGGTGGTCGAGCCGATCGAGCGCATGGTCGCGGTCAGCATCACGGTGACGGTGATCGCGCACAGCAGCATGATCGCCAACACGGTCGCCAGGGCGAAGCCCTCGTCCTCGTCGTGCAGCCGCCGACCCAGCACCCGCATGGTCCGTCCCCTCACGAGAAGCACCCGCCGTTCCCTGTCCGGCCCTGCGGCAAGCGCACCACCTGGGTGTCCATCCGCACGGCCTCGATGTCGTCCGGATTCCCGGTCCTGGAGGCCACCATCGCCAGCTTCACCGATCCATCGGCGGCCAGGCTGAACGCCGGGAGGCCCGAGGTGAGGCTCACGTGCTGGACGGCGACGGTCCACCCGGCGCTCTTCGGGTTCGTGACGGCGTCGAGCTTCGTGCCCTGGGGCGCGTACCGGGTGTAGAGCGTGCCGGCATCGCCGGCGGTGGGCCCTGGCATGTACTGCCATGCCTGGCACCGCCACTTGTTCGTCGTGTCGCCACCGCCGGTGAACACCACGAGCACGTTGCCGCTGCCCGCAACCTTCGCGCCGTCCGACGTGGTGTTCCGCACTCCGCGCTGGATCGAGGTGAAGGCCGCCTGGATCTCGGCGCTGGACTGCCCGGTGTCCACCACCCGACGCTGATGGCCGAGCACGAGGATCAGTCCGCCGGTGATCATCGCGATCACCAGCAGGCCCACCGCCATGGCGACGATCAGTTCCACCAGGGTGAAGCCGTCCTGGTCTCCGGCCCGCAGCCGCTGCCGCACCGCCCGCCTCACGGGACGTAGACCTTGGTCGAGGTGGTGGCCAGCCGCTGACCGTCCTTGAACAGTCCGCCGCTGCCGACCACGACCACCTGGACGTCCACGGTCGCGGTGGAGCGGGAGGTGCACGCTCCGGTTACCGTCACAGTGCGCCGCATCTGTACCCCGCGCTGATCGGTGCTGGTCTGCTTCGCCGGACCGGCGCTGACCAGGGACGCGCAGTTCGCGGTGCCGGAACGCAGCGATGCGCGGGTGACGTCGGTGCCCGCCGCCGCCAGCTGGGTCGCGGAGGCGATGGTGGTCATCTTGCCGGTGGCGACCACGGTGCCGATCACGAGCGGCGCGAGCACCGCGAGCAGGATGCCCGCCAGGGTGATCGCGACCAGGACCTCGGCCAGGCTGAAGCCCGACTCCTCGTCCGTGGTGGGGGTCATCCGCCCGCTCCCTCGTGTGTGTGGCTGAACACCGGCATCGGGGGCACGCCGTGTGGCGTGCCCCCGATGGACTACTCGTGGTGGTGCATCACTTCTCGGTGATGGTGCCCGCCTGCGTGGTGGTGAAGGTCTTGCCGGTTGCGGACTTCACGGCGAGGCTGAAGTTGCCAGTGCCCATGTCGACCGAGCTGGTGCCGGCGTCGAAGGTCACGCCGTCGCTGAGGGCGATCTCGACCGGGGTCGCGGTGCCCGAGGCGACGGTCGGGGTGATCTTGACGGTGGTGGTGCCCGCGAGGGTGACCGCGGTGGCCGACGGGTTCTCCGACAGCACCACGGCGACGTTGGTCCGCAGGGTCGACAGGTCGGCCTTGGCAGCCGAGTCCTTCGCCTTGTTCTGCTGGTTCAGGTACAGCGGCACCGAGATCGCGGCGAGGATGCCGATGATGATCACGACGACCAGGAGCTCGACGAGGGTGAAGCCCTTCTCGCCGTTCTCCTTCTTCTCGATGGCCTTGCGCACATAGGCGAGCATGACAATTCCGATCTGTTGTCAAAAGGATGCGTACACAGGCAGGCAATGCGTTCGGAAGAATGTCCGGCCGATCCCCGCAACTCACTCATCGGAAGCCACGGGTGGGGACTTGAGCCGCCACCGCCGATTCACCCCTACGGGTTACTGGATCAGCTCGAAGATGGAGAACATCGGCATGTAGAGGGCCACGATCATGCCGCCGACCAGACCACCGACGGTCACGATCATGAGCGGCTCGATGAGGCTGGTCAGCGACTCGGTCGTCTGCTGGACCTCCTGGTCGTAGAACTCGGAGATCTTCTCCAGCATGGTTTCCATCGCGCCGGAGTCCTCACCGACGGCGATCATCTGGGTGACCATCGACGGAAAGACGTCGTGTTGCATCAAAGGCTCGGCCAATGACGATCCGCGGCGCACCGATTCGCGGACGTCGCGCACCGCGAGTTCGATTGTCCAGTTCCCACTGGTCTGCCCCACGATGTCCAGTGCCTGCAACAGCGGGACACCGGCTCCGATCATCGTGCCGAAATTGCGGGTGAACCGGGAGACGGCGATCTTCCGGGCCAGCGACCCGAACACCGGCGCCTTGAGCTTGAGCGGGTCGATCCGGCGCCGGATGCCCTCGTCGTTCTTGTGCTTGCCCCACCAGGCGAGGAAGACCACCAGCGCGACCGCCAACACCGGCGCCAGCCACTTCATCACCCCGGACAGCCACACCAGGAACTGGGTCGGCGCCGGCAACGAACCGCCGAGGTCGTCGAACATGCCCTCGAAGATCGGCACGATGAACAGCAGCATCGCGATCATCGCCAGGATCGCGACGCAGAGCACGACGACCGGGTAGGCCAGCGCGGACTTGATCTGACCGCGCAGCTTGACCTCGGCCTCGAAGTTGTCCGCCACCGACAGCAGTGACTTCTCCAGGAAACCGCCGGTCTCCCCCGCGCGCACCATGTTGATCATCAGCGGCGGGAAGGTGTCCGGGTGCTTCTCCAGCGAGCCCGACAGCGACTGCCCGACCTCGACGTCGGTCCGGACCTGCCCGAGCACCTTCGCCAGTGCCTTGTTCTCGGTCTGTTCGGCGAGGATCGACAGGGTGCGGATCAGCGACAGACCGGCGGAGACCATCGTGGCCATCTGACGGGATGCCACCGCGAGGTCCTTCAGCCCGATCCGGTCACCCAGGCCCGGGATCTTGATCTCCCGCTGCAGGCCGGTGGTCTGCACCTCGGAGACCGACACCGGTGCCAGACCCATGGCGCGCAGCCGCCGCGCCACCGCCGCCTGGTCGTTGGCGTCGATCCGCCCCTTGACGACCTTGCCGGACTTGTCCCGGACGGCGTACTCGAAGGTCTTCACCGCGGACATCAGATGCCTCCCTGACCGAAGGTGTCACCGGGGAAGGCGGCGGCAGCGTTGCCGGCACCCTGCATGCCGCCGGAGAACCGCCCGGTGAGTCGGTTGTAGTCCTCGACGTGGTGGGCCTTCTCCAGCCCGACCTCGTAGGTGATCTTGCCGATCTTGACCAGCTCGGCGAGGTGCTGGTCCATCGTGTGCATGCCCTGCTGCGCACCGGCCTGCATCGCGGAGTAGACCTGGTGTGTCTTGCCCTCACGGATCAGGTTGCGGATTGCCGGGGTCGCGACCATCACCTCGGTGGCGACCACCCGGCCGGGCGCGTCGGCCCGCTTGCACAGCGACTGGCTGACCACTGCCTGCAGGGCACCGGCCAGCTGGGTCCGCACCTGCGCCTGCTGGTGGGAGGGGAACACGTCGATGATCCGGTCGATCGTCTGCGCCGCGTCCTGGGTGTGCAGGGTCGCGAACACCAGGTGCCCGGTCTCGGCCGCGGTCAGTGCGACCTGGATCGTCTCCAGGTCACGCATCTCGCCGACCAGGATGATGTCCGGGTCCTGGCGCAGCACGTGCTTGAGCGCGGCGGCGAAGGAGTGGGTGTCCTCGCCGACCTCGCGCTGGTTGATCAGCGCCTTCTTGTGCCGGTGCAGGAACTCGATCGGGTCCTCGACGGTCATGATGTGCTCGGCGCGGGTGCGGTTCGCCAGGTCGATGATCGAGGCCAGGGTGGTCGACTTGCCGGAACCGGTCGGGCCGGTGACCAGGACCATGCCGCGCGGCAGGCCCGCGAAGTTGGACACCACCGGGGGCATGCCGAGTTGTTCCAGTGGCTTGATCTCGTAGGGGATGACTCGGAACGCGGCGCCGATGGACTCGCGCTGCTGGTAGAGGTTGACCCGGAACCGGGCGTGGCCGGGCACCGAGTAGGACAGGTCGAGCTCCAGGTCCTGCTCGAACTTCTCCCGGTGCCGCTGGGTGAGGACGGAGAACAGCGACCGGCGCAGGGACTCCCCGTCCAGCGGGGTGTCGAAGCCGGGCAGCGGGCGCAGCTCGCCGGACAGGCGCACGGTGGGCGGGGCGCCGACGGTCAGGTGCAGGTCGGAGGCACCGGCCTCGACCATGGCGACCAGGATCTGGTCGAGCACGATGTCCTCGGAGCGACGCTGCTCGCCCATGCCGACGCGGGCCTGGGAGCGCATCGCGGCACGGGTGCCGGCGCGCTGGGGCTGGGCGACCGTGGAGGGCTGCGCGCCGGACTGCGGCGCGGTCGGCTGCTGGGGACCGGTCGGCGGCTGGGTGGCGTGGGGCTGGCGGGGGGCGGTCCGCTGCTGGGGTGCGGTCGACGGCTGCTGACCCGGGTACTGCTGGCCCGGGTACGGCGGCATCGGCGCGTGGGGCATCTGCTGCTGCCCGCTCGGCGCCGCGGGCATGGCAGCCTGAGGCGCGGCGGACTGTGCGGGCACCTGCCGGGTCTGCGGCTGCGCTGGTTCGGTGGCGAAGGCCGACGCCCGTGCCGGGGCTGCCGGAGCCGCGGGAGCGATGCCGGGAGTGCCGAGCGGGGCGTGAGTGCCGCCGGGCGCCGAAGCCGTCCCCGGGGACGCGGGATCCCACTGGGCGGGCGCGGACGGTGTCGTCGCCGGGGGTGCCGACACCGGCGGGGTCGCGTCCAGCGGCCCACGGGGTGCGAGCGGTGACCACTGCTGGTCGCCGGGGTAGCCCTCGGTCACGTCATCCTCCGAACCGGCCGCGGGCGCGGCCACCGTCACCCCATCGGACGCTCAGCCACCGAACTGAAGCGATGACCGGCAGCGTCACCCGTCAGGCGACCACCCGGAGGATCTCCTCCACCGACGTCTGACCGAGGACGACCTTCTGCCAGCCGTCGTCGCGGAGCGTGATCATGCCCTGCTGGCGGGCCAGCGCACCGATCTCGGCGGCGGAGGCGCGGGCGACGGCGAGCCGTTCGACCTCCTCGGTCACCCGCATCACCTCGTGCAGCGCGACGCGACCGCGGTAACCGGTGCGCGAGCAGGCCACACAGCCGACCGGACGGAACAGCTCGGGTCGCTCCTCCCCCGGCATCCACGGGAACCGGGCACCGATCAGCTCGTCCTCGGACGGGGTGTAGGGCTCGGCGCACTTGCTGCACAGCCGTCGCGCGAGGCGCTGGGCCACGATGGCGTCCAGCGCCGACCCGACCAGGAACGGCTCGATCCCCATCTCGGTCAGCCGGGTGACCGCCGACGGTGCGTCGTTGGTGTGCAGGGTGGACAGCACCAGGTGGCCGGTGAGCGCCGCTTCGATCGCGATCTGGGCTGTCTCGTGGTCACGGATCTCACCGAGCAGCACCACATCGGGGTCCGAGCGCAGGATCGAGCGCAGCGCCCCGGCGAACGTCAGACCCGCCTTCGGGTTCACCTGCACCTGGTTGATCCCGGGCAACCGGTACTCGACCGGGTCCTCCACGGTGATCACGTTGATCTCCGGCTTCGAGACCGCGTTCAGCGTCGCGTACAGGGTGGTCGACTTGCCCGATCCCGTTGGACCGGTCACCAGGATCATCCCGTAGGGCTTGGTGTACGCCTCTTGGTAGGTCTCGAAGTTCTGGTCCAGGAACGCCAGGTCGCGCAGGTCCAGCGACGCGGTCGAGTTGTCCAGGATGCGCATGACGATCTTCTCGCCCCACACCGTGGGCAGCGTCGCCACCCGGAGGTCGATCTTGCGACCGTTGTGGGTGACCGACATCCGGCCGTCCTGGGGCTTGCGACGCTCCGCGATGTCGATGTCCGACATGATCTTGACCCGGGAGATCACCCCGCCCTGGATCTGCTTGGGCGAGCGCTGCATCTCGTGCAGCACGCCGTCGATCCGGTAGCGCACCCGCAGGTCGTGCTCGGTGGGCTCGATGTGGATGTCCGAGGCGCGGTCGGAGATCGCCTGGGTGACCAGCAGGTTCACGTAGCGGACGATCGGCGCGTCGTCGTCGACCATGTCGCCGATCCGCGACAGGTCGGTCTCGACCGGCGCCTGCTCCTCCTCGAAGGCGCTGGACAGGTCCTCCATCTCACCGTCGGCGCGGCAGTACCGGTCGATCGCCCGGTTGACGTTCTCGAAGGTGGCGACGACCGGCAGCACGCTCATCCCGGAGACGGTGCGCACGTCGTCGACGGCCACCACGTTCCCGGGGTCGGCGGTGGCGAGCACCAGCGCACCGTCCTGGAAGCCGACCGGCAGCACGGTGTACCGGCGGCACAGCGCGGCCGGCACCATGGTGACCGCCGACCGGTCCACCGGGTACTCGTCCAGGTCGACGAAGGCCATGCCGACCTGCCGCGCCAGCGCCGCGACCAGCTGGCCCTCGGTGAGGATGCCGATCTCGACCAGGGTGCGACCCAGCGACTGACCGCGGGCCATCTGTTCGTCCAGCGCCGCCATCAGCTGCGCTTCCGTGACCAGACCCTCGTCCAGCAAGATCTCGCCGAGCTGCTTCACCGACCGATTCCCTTCCGAGCGGGCTGCACACCCGTCCCGGATGACCCATCGGCACGCGGGCCGCCGAGGATGAGTGCTCGGCGGCACTCTCACCCGGCGATCCGCCCGGTCAGTAGCCGTTCGCTGCCAGCCACTCGTCCATCAGGGCCTCGTTCTCCAGCTGCTCGGGGTAGGTCTCCGCGAACAGGGTCTCGCCGGTGTCGAAGTTCACCGTGACCCAGTAGCGCCAGTTGCCCGGCGTCGGGGACAGCACCGCGTCCAGCGAGGCGGCGCCGGGCGCGGCGATCGGGGTGGGGGGCAGGCCGAGGTGCTCGTGGGTGTTGTACGGGTTGCTCGCGTCGTCCAGCTCGGCGCGGGTCGGACCCCGCCCGGTGACGCCCAGCCCGTAGAGCGTGGTGGCGTCGACCTGGAGCATCATCCCTTCGCGGAGCCGGTTCTCGATCACCCGGGCGGTCTTCGGCCGGTCCTCGTCCCGCCGCGCTTCCCGTTCGACGATGGAGGCCTTGGTCAGTACGTCCTGCATCTGGTCGGCCGGCACCCCCCGGGTGTTCAGCTCCCAGACCGTGCGCGCCACCATCTGCGACAGCACCTGGACGGCATCGGCACCGGGCTCCACGTCGTACGTCGCCGGGGACAGCCAGCCCTCGACGCTGGCCACCGGGACCGGGACGCCGAGCGCTGCCGGGTCGGCGGCCGCCGCCCGGTAGTCCTCGATCGAGATCGTGGTCACCTCGTACAGCCGCTGGTAGACCTGCTCGACGGTGTAGCCCTCCGGGATGGTCACCCGAGAGGACACCCGGTTGCCCTGGTCCAGCAGGGCGTTCACCGCGTCGGCCGCCCGCATCCGCTGATGCAGCGCATAGGTGCCCGGCTGGATCGCGGTGGCCTGCGGGTTCGCGGTGTACGCGTCACTGAACGCCTGTGCCGTGGCGACGACCCCCGCCTCGGTGAGCGTGGCACCGATCGCGTCCCCGGTGTCACCCGCCGCCACCGTCACCTGCACCTGACCCGAACCGGGTCCGGGATAGTCGACGATCACGTCAGCCGTCGGCTCGGCGGGGTCGAACAGCCCGCCGAACACGCTCCACAGCACGAAGCAGGTCCCCGCGAGCAGCGCGAACACCAGAGCCAGCACGACCCCACCACGACGGCGGCGGTGCGACCTCGACCTGGCATGCGCCGGCTGCTGACGGAGAGCCCGACGGCTGGTCTGGCGCTGCTCGGGGTCGGCGAGGAAGAGGTCGCTCACGCGGTCATCCCTTCGTCGGCCCGCGGCTGGCTGATGCGTCAGCCGCTTACCGTAGCGCCATCCAGCGCCCCGATGGGGTGAACCGCGTCAGTCCGTGAGAGCGCTCTCCAACGCCGACTCCATCGCCGCCACCGGACCGGGCCGACCCGTCATCAGGCGGACCTGCTCCACCGCCTGGTGCAACAGCATCCGTTCCCCGTCCACCGTGACACCACCGGCGCGCACCCACGCGGTTCCCAGCGGAGACCGTCGCGGGCTGTACGCCACGTCCAGCAGCACCCCGGACACCGGTCGACCCGCACCGGACAGCTGGGCCGCCAGCAGATCGGCACCACCCGGCGGCAGGGTGGACACCACCAGATCCGCGTCGTGCATCCCGGCCACGGCCTCGGTCAACGGGCGGAAGGTCGGCTCCACCCCCATCCGGTGCGCCGCGCGGGCGAGCCCACCGGTGCGACCCAACGACCGCGCGTACACCGTCGGGTGTGGGCAGCCCAGCTCGGCCAGCGCCGCGAGGGTCGAGGACGCCGTCGCCCCCGCACCGAGCACCGCCGCGGTCGGTCGCTCCGGCGTCGCGGCGGACATCCCCTCACGCAAGGCCGCCACGATCCCGTAGACATCGGTGTTCGCGCCGACCAGCGTCGGCCGCCGACCGCCGCCCTGCACCAGCACGGTGTTCACCGCACCGACCACCGTCGCCAGCGGTTCGACATGGTCCAGCAGCGGCATGATCGCCTGCTTCAGCGGCATCGTGACACTGAGCCCCGCCCAGGCCGCGTCCACCGACTCCACCAGCGGGGGCAGCTGCTCCTCGGTCACGTCGATGGCCTCGTAGTGCCAGTCGTCCAACCGGAGCGCCGCGTAGGCGGCACGGTGCAGCAGCGGCGACAGCGAGTGGCCGATCGGGTGACCCAGCACCGCTGCGCGCCGCAGCGTCAATCCTTGGTCCATCACGAGCTCAGCCTAGTCACCGGTGACAGGCACACGCTGCGGCTGCTTTGTGCAGCCGCAGCGTGCCCGCAGCTCAGTAGGGAAGGCCGTTCAGCGAACGCATCTCGCAGTATTGCAGCGTCGCCCAGGTCTTGGCGCCGACGATGCCGTCGACAGTCAGGCCATAGCGCGCCTGGATTCCACGCACCCAACCCTCGGTTGCCGCGCCAAACTGAGCGTCCGGCACGAGGTAGGTCTTGAAGAGGCTGTTGATCGAGAGCTGGAGAATATGAACACACCTGCCCGAGGACCCTGTGCGAAGCACCGAACCGGTGCAGGTGCTGTCGATGATTCCGACGCTGGTCGGCATGATGGCCGCTCTGGAGGTGGCCACTCCATCGACGGTGTTCGTCGGAGCCGCCGCGCTCACGCCACCACCGCCCGCGCCGATCGTCAGTGCCACCGCGCCAGCGATCGACATCACCGTATTTGCGATCCTGCTTGTCATCATTGCCCCCAACCTGCCGACGAAACCTGTCGCGGGCAGACCTTACGGGAGCAAGATGCATTCATGCCATGCCTTTTGGTCCCTTGACACGGGCTGATCGGAAGCACGGGAGGATCGAACGTTGTCAGCCCTCGGAGTGTGCTGCCTGCCACGCCCGCAGTTCAGCGACGTAGGTCTTGTGCTCGTCATAAGTGGTGGCGAATTTGGTCTCGCCGGTGTCGAGGTTGACCGTCACCCAGAACATCCAGTCGCCTGCAGCCGGGTTCAGCACCGCATTGACCGAGGCCGCCCCCGGAGAAGCGATCGGCGTCGGGGGTAGCCCGGGCACTTTGTACACGTTGTACGGGTTGTAAGGGGGCTGGGCCTCGCTCGTGTCGGCATTCGTCAGCTCGGTACCGGAGATGCCCAGCCCGTAGGCGACCACCGCATCGATCTGGAGCGGCATGTCAATGGCGAGCCGATTCTCGATCACTCGCGCGATCTTCGGCCGGTCCTCGTCCAGCTTGCCCTCGCGCTCGACGATGGACGCCTTGATCAGCACGGTCTCCATCTGATCGGTGGCGACACCGGCGGCGGTGAGCTCCTGCACGGTCTTGGCGACCATCCCGCTCAGCACCTGGGTGGCGGACGATCCCGGCTCGAACTCGTAGGTCGCCGGGTACAGCCAGCCCTCGATGTTGTCGACCGCGGCCGGCACGCCCAGCGCGCTCGGGTCGGCGGCGGCAGCTGTCAGCTCGTCCACCGGGATGGTGGTGACCTCGTAGATGCGCTGGTAGATCTGTTCCGCGGTGTAACCCTCGGGGATGGTGACCCGGGAGGAGACTCGGTTCGCCTGGTCCAGGAGCGCGTTGACCGCGTCGGAGGCCTTCATCTGCTGCTTGACGGCGTAGGTGCCGGGCTGGATCGAGGTGGCCTGCGCGTTGGCGGAGTAGGCGTCGGTGAAGGCGCCCACGGTGGCGACGACGCCGAGGTCGACCAGCTTGGTGCCGATCGCCTGGCCGGAGTCGCCGGCGGCCACGGTCACCTGGGCCTCACCGGACCCGGGGCCCGGGTAGTCCTTCACCGAGGACTCGGTGCCGGTGCCGGTGAACAGGTCACCGAAGACGCTCCAGACGACGAATCCGGTGCCACCGAGCAGGGCGATGACCAGCACGAGGACGATGCCGGTCCGGCGACGCCGGCTCTTGCGCCGCTTGGTCTGCGACACACGGTCGTCGCGACGCGAGCGTCGGCTCGGCTGCGGCGCCTCGTCGTGCTCCTCCTGGTGCGGAGCATCGAGGAAGAGGTCGCTCACTCGGTGGTCCCTTCGATCGGTGCAGCTGGTCCGGAATCCTGGCTGTCCCCCGTGCGCCGCTCGGCGGGCTGCTCCGCCGCCGCCACCGGTTCCCCCGGTCGACGACCACGTGAGCGCTCACCGTCCAACGCTGCCTGCAGGATCACCACCGCCGCGGCCTGGTCGACCACGGAGCGATGGCGTCGCCCGGATCTTCCGGACGCGTGCAGCGCCTGATGTGCGGTCACGGTGCTCATCCGCTCATCGACCATGCGCACCGGAACCGGTGCGATGGCCTGCGCCAGCGAACCAGCGTACGCGCGCGCGGCGGCAGATGCCGAGCCTTCCGCGCCGGAAAGATGACGTGGCAGGCCGACATAGACGATCGCGGCGCCGCGTTCGTGCACCTCAGCGACGATCTGTGAGAGATCCGTGGGGATCTGATCGCCGCCGCGGTTGTCCCGCGCCAGAGTCGCCACCGGCGTGGCGATCAGCCCGTCCGGGTCGGAGCTCGCGAGCCCGACCCGGACCGAGCCGACGTCCACCGCCAGCCGGACGCCCCGGATGACCTGGTCGTCGTCCGGACCGGACGCTGCCTCTGTCACCGTCAGGCCGCACCGATCGCATCGCGGACGCCCGAGAGCGCCTCGACGAGCTTCCCGGCGTCCTGACCACCGCCCTGCGCCAGATCGTCCTTGCCGCCACCGCCACCACCGAGCACGGCGGTCGCGGTCTTGACCAGCGCACCGGCACGGACACCCTGCCCGCGAGCGGCGGCATTGGTCGCGATGACCACCACCGGGCGGCCCTTGGCCACACCGCCGACGGCGACCACCGACGGCGCGGACTCGCCGAGCCGGGACCGGACGTCCAGCACCAGGGTGCGCAGGTCGTCGGCGGACGCCTCACCGGCGTCGTGGGTGACCACGCGCACACCGTTGACCTCCTCGGCGCCCGTGGCCAGCGCACCGGCCGCGGCGAGCACCTGGGCGGCACGCATGGTGGCGAGCTGCTTCTCGGTGTCCTTGAGCCGGGACATCAGCGACGACACCCGGTCGTGCAGTTCGTCCGGACGGGCGCCCAGCAGGCCGGAGAGCTGTCCGACCAGTGCGTGCTCGGTGGCGTGGAAACCGTAGGCACCGTCGCCGACCAGCGCGTCGACCCGGCGGACACCGGAACCGATGGACGACTCGCCCAGCAGCGTGACCAGGCCCAGCTCGCCGGAGCGGCGCACGTGGGTGCCACCGCACAGCTCGCGCGACCAGTCCCCGCCGATCGAGACCACACGCACCTGGTCGCCGTACTTCTCGCCGAACAGCGCCATCGCACCGAGTGCACGCGCCTCGGAGATCGGCATCACCTGGTCGGTGACCTCCAGGTCCTCCTGCAGACGGGAGTTGACCCGGGCCTCGATCTCACCCAGTACCCCGGTCGGCACCGCCTGGCCGGACCGGAAGTCGAAGCGCACCCGGCTGGGGGCGTTCTCGGATCCGGCCTGGGTGGCGGTGTCGCCGAGCGCCTCGCGGACCGCCTTGTGCACCAGGTGCGTGGCGGTGTGCGCGCGGCTGATCGCCAGGCGGCGGGTGGTGTCGATGGTGGCCACGCCCGGCTCGTCCAGGGTCACCGTGCCGTCGATCAGGCGGCCGCGGTGCACCGGCAGGCCCTTGATCGGCGCCTGCACGTCGTCCACCTCGATGGTGGCGCCGCCGTCGAGCACGATCGTGCCCTGGTCGGCGAGCTGACCGCCCATCTCGGCGTAGAACGGGGTGGTGTCCAGCACGATCTCGACCTCGGCCGGGGCGGTCGCGGCGGGTGCGGGCTGACCGTCGACCAGCAGGCCGACCACCCGGGCCCGGGACTGCGCCTGGGTGTAACCGACGAACTCGACCGGCTTCGCACCCGAGCTGTTCAGGGTGGCGTGCAGGTCCTGGTAGGCGGACAGGTCTGCGCGGCCGGAGCGCTTGGCCAGCGCATCGGCCCGGGCCCGCTCGCGCTGCGCCTGCATCAGGGACCGGAAGGCGGTCTCGTCGACGGTCACGCCCTGCTCGGCGGCCATCTCCAGGGTCAGGTCGATCGGGAAGCCGTAGGTGTCGTGCAGCTGGAACGCCTTGTCGCCGGACAGCACCGGGGTCGGCGTGCTGGGCGCCGCCTTGGCCTCGCTGACCGCCAGGTCGAGGATCGTGGTGCCGGAGGCCAGCGTGCGCAGGAACGACTCCTCCTCGGCATAGGCGATCCGGCTGATCCGGTCGAAGTCGGTCTCCAGCTCCGGGTAGGCGTCCCGCATCGCGTCCTTGCTGGTGGGCAGCAGGGTCGGCAGGGTCGCCTCCTCCACGCCGAGCAGGCGCATGGCCCGCACGGAGCGGCGCAGCAGGCGGCGCAGCACGTAGCCACGGCCCTCGTTGGACGGGGTCACACCGTCGCTCATCAGCATCAGGCCCGAGCGCACGTGGTCGGCGACCACCCGCATCCGGACGTCGTCGTCGTGGTTCGCGCCGTAGCGGCGGCCGGAGACCTCCTGGGCGGCGCCGATCACCGGGAACACCTGGTCGATCTCGTACAGGTTGTCCACGCCCTGCATCAGGTACGCGACCCGCTCCAGGCCCATGCCGGTGTCGATGTTCTTCTGCTTCAGCTCACCGAGCAGCGGGAAGTCGTCCTTGGTGCCGCCGTCGGCCCGCTCGTATTGCATGAAGACCAGGTTCCAGATCTCCAGGTACCGGTCCTCGTCGACGATCGGACCGCCCTCGGCGCCGTACTCCGGGCCACGGTCGATGTAGATCTCCGAGCACGGACCCGCCGGGCCCCGCGCACCGGTGGACCAGAAGTTGTCCCGCATGCCGCGGCGCTGGATCCGCTCGTCCGGCAGCCCGGCGATCCGACGCCAGAGCGCGGCCGCCTCGTCGTCGTCGTGATAGACGGTGACCCAGACCTTGTCCGGGTCGAAGCCGTAACCGCCGTCGGCCTGCGAGCCGGTGATCAGCTCCCAGGCGAACTCGATCGCCTCGGCCTTGAAGTAGTCGCCGAAGGAGAAGTTGCCGTTCATCTGGAAGAACGTGCCGTGCCGGGTGGTCTTGCCGACCTCCTCGATGTCCAGCGTGCGCACGCACTTCTGCACCGAGGTGGCCCGCGGCCACGGGGCGGTCTGCTCGCCGAGCATGTACGGGATGAACGGCACCATGCCCGCGATCACGAACAGGGTGGACGGGTCGGGCGAGATCAGCGGGGCCGAGGGCACGACGGCATGGCCCTTGCTCTCGAAGAAGTCGAGCCAACGCTGGCGGATCTCGGCGGTGCGCATGATGTCCTTCGGGTTGTTCTACAGCAGCGGAGGGGATGGTTCAGAAGAACGAGTACGGTACGTCGCCGTCGTCTTCGGGGTCGTCGGTCGGGCTGTCGGCCCAGCCCTTGCGGGCACGAGCTGCTCGCGCCTCACGACGGGCGTCGGGGTCGGTGTGCCAGGCAGGCGGGGTCACACCGTCCGGCGACCAGTCGTGCTTCGCGGTCGCGCGCTCGGCCTTGATCGCGTCGATGTCGGCGTCGCCCAGCAACCCGGCGCGCAGCTCGGCCTCGCGATCGGCCATCCCGGTGCGGAAGTCGGTCCGCGCCTGGCGCAGCGCCTGCTGCACTCCCCCGGCGGTCCGACCGGCGGCGAACAGACCGCGTGCGGCGGCCACCACCGGATCGGCGGGGCGCGAGGTGGTGCGCGGGGCACCCGGGACGTCGATCAGGCCGAGTCGGTGCGCGACGGCCACGGTGGCCACGACGCCGACGCCCACCCAGACCAGACGCCTCATCGGCTCGACTTCTTCCCTCGGCCCGCCAGCCCCGACAGCGCCGACCGCACGCCGTAGGAGAACGCCGCGATCTTGATCATGGGTCCGCCGACCGTCGCCGAGAACAGCGAGCTGAGCGCCGACACGTTCTGCGACACGCTCGCCGCCGCGGTGGTGACGGTGTCGACCCGTTCCAGCTGGGTGTTGGCGCTGCTCACCGTGGTGGCGGCCTCGTCCAGGATCGGCACGGTGTGCTCGGTCAGCTCCCGCACCGAGGTGCGCGCCTCGTCCAGCACCCGACCCAGCTTCACCAGCGGCAGGGCCAGCGCGCCGACCAGCAGCACGAAGGCGATGGCGGCGATCAGCCCCGCGATGTCTCCCAGCATCGAAGACCCTTCTGTTCGTGACGAACGTCCGCCGAGCACCTTACCCGCCGGTGAATGCAGCAACGCCCCGACACGGACCACCGGGGGCCGTGACGGGGCGTTGCGTGGATCAGTCGATCAGCGAGCGTAGTACTCGACGACCAGCTGCACGTCGCAGGTCACGGGGACCTCGGCGCGCTTCGGCCGACGGGTCAGCACCGCGGAGAGCTTCTCCAGCTGGACGTCCAGGTAGCCCGGGACGGCCGGCAGCACGTCACGGTGGGCACCGGCGGCGGCCACCTGGAACGGCACGGTGGTCTGGCTCTTCGGCTTGATCTGCAGGGTCTGACCCTCCTTCACGCGGAAGGACGGACGGTCCACGATCTTGCCGTCGACCAGGATGTGACGGTGGGTCACGACCTGGCGGGCCTGCAGGATGGTGCGGGCGAACCCGGCGCGCAGCACCAGGGCGTCCAGGCGGGTCTCCAGGTCCTCGACCAAGGCCTCACCGGTCAGGCCCGGGGCCTTGCGGGCGGCCTCGTAGGCACGGACCATCTGCTTCTCGCGCAGCGCGTACTGGGCGCGCAGACGCTGCTTCTCCCGCAGACGGACGGCGTAGTCGGACTCGGTCCGACGACGGGCACGGCCGTGCTCACCGGGCGGGTAGGGGCGCTTCTCGAAGTGCTTGACTGCCTTCGGCGTCAGGGCCAGGCCCAGCGCACGAGACAGACGCACCTGGCGGCGCGAACGCGTCACGTTGCTCATGTGGTTCTTCCTGTCGTTTGGTTCACGGCACACCGCGGCGGAGAGTTCCACCGGGCGCGGGGTCGACCGTGGTGCAGCGAGTGGTACGGGCTGCGGCTAAGACCCCAGGCGGTCCGCGGGCACAAATGTGCCGCGAGGACTGGTCGAGTCTACACGCCCGAGTCGGTGGCCTGGTCCAGCACCGAACGGATCCGGCCCAGCCGCTCGGTGACCTGCCGCTCGTAGCCCCGGTCGCTGGGCTCGTAGTACCGGGTGCCCGCCAGGTCGTCCGGCAGGTACCGCTGCGGGCTGATGCCGATCGGGTCGTCGTGCGGGTACTGGTAGCCCTTGCCGTGGCCCAGGGCCTTCGCGCCGGCGTAGTGCGCGTCGCGCAGGTGCAGCGGCACCGTGCCGATCCTCCCGGCCCGGACGTCGGCCAGCGCCGCGTTGATCCCGTTGTAGGACCGGTTGGACTTCGGGGCGGTCGCCAGGTGGACCACCGCCTCGGCCAGGATGATCTGCGCCTCGGGCATCCCGATCAGCTGCACCGCCTGCGCCGCGGCGACCGCGGTCTGCAAGGCGGACGGATCGGCCATCCCGACGTCCTCCGCCGCGGAGATCATGATCCGGCGGGAGATGAACCGGGGGTCCTCCCCTGCGGCGATCATCCGCGCCAGGTAGTGCAGCGCGGCGTCCACGTCCGACCCACGGATCGACTTGATGAAGGCACTGATCACGTCGTAGTGCTGGTCGCCGTCCCGGTCGTAGCGCACCGCCGCGACGTCGATCGCCCGTTCCATCGTCGCCAGGTCCACCGGCGCGGGGCTAGGCGCACCCGGCTCGTCCAACGCGGCTCCGGCGGCCGCCTCCAGGATGGTCAGCGCCTTGCGGGCGTCCCCGCCTGCCAGTCGGAGCAGGTGCTCCTCGGCGTCATCGGTCAGCTCCACCGACCCGGCCAGACCGCGCTCGTCCGCCACCGCGCGGTGGACCAGGGCGCGCACGTCCTCGGTGGTCAACGGGCGCAGGGTGAGCAGCAGGGACCGGGACAGCAGCGGGGAGTTGACCGAGAAGCTCGGGTTCTCCGTGGTGGCGGCGACCAGGGTGACCCAACGGTTCTCCACACTGGGCAGCAGCGCGTCCTGCTGGGCCTTGGTGAAGCGGTGCACCTCGTCGATGAACAGCACGGTCTCCGAGCCGTCCGCGGTCAGCCGCCGCCGGGCGTCCTCCACCACCTGACGCACGTCCTTGACGCCGGCGGTCACCGCTGACAACTCCACGAACCGGCGGCCCGAGGTGGCGGCGACCAGGTAGGCGAGCGTCGTCTTGCCGGTGCCGGGCGGACCCCACAGCACCACCGACGACGGAGCCGCCCGTCGCTGACCGGCATCCCCGGGTTCCACCAGCCGGCGCAGCGGCGACCCCGGTTCCAGCAGGTGTTCCTGGCCCGCGACCTCCGCCAGCGTCGCCGGGCGCATCCGAACCGCCAGCGGGGCACCGGGCGCCGGGGCCGGGGTGCCCTGCGCGGTCGAGCCCAGCGCGTCGAACAGGTCCATCCCACCAGCGTACGCAGCACCACCCACAGCGAGGTCGCCGGGACGCCGCCCGGCCTGAGATGCTGACCTGCGTGTTCGAGAGTCTCGGCCGGGCGGTCGCCCGTCATCCCCGTCTCACCGTCGTCGTCTGGGCGGCGATCACGGTCCTCTGCGGCCTGGTCGCGCTGACCGGTCTGGGCGGAGGCACCCTCTTCGACCGGCTCAGCACCGGCGAGCAGGTGGTCCCCGGTTCCGACAGCGCACGGGCTTCCGAGCTGCTCGCCTCCGACGACGCCGGTGCGTCGTTGTCGCTGGTGGTCTCCGACGTCGACCCGAGCGCGGACGGGATCGCCGACGCCATCGCGCCCGCCCGGTCCACGGTGCTGAACATCCCCGGTGTCGAGTCGGTGATCGACCCGTACCTGCTGCCGCAGGGGGTGTCGAACCCGGCCGCGGCACCGCTGCTCGCCGCCTCCGGTGACGGCTTCCTGATGGTCGTCGAACTCGACCCGGAGCTGTCCGAGTCGGCGCGGGACACCGCCCTCGCCCGGGTGGAGACCGCCCTGGACGCCGTGCCGGACGCCCTGCACGACGTCGCACCCCGGGCCACCGGCCTGGTCGGCGGCAGCAGCCTGATCGTCACCGCGATCACCGACCAGGTGCGCGACGACCTGACCACCGGCGAGGCGATCGCCCTGCCGGTGGCGCTGCTGATCATGGTGCTGGTCTTCGGCGGGTTCCTGGCCGCCGCGATGCCGCTGGCCGGGGCGATCGCGTCCATCGCCGGCGGTCTCGGCGCGCTCTGGGCGCTGTCGCACCTGCTGACCGACATGGAGTCGTCGGTGGTGAACGTGGTCACCGTGCTCGGGCTCGGCCTCTCGATCGACTACGGCCTGCTGATCGTCTCCCGGTTCCGGGAGGAACTGACCCGGGCGCTCGGCGACGACGAGGGGGCCAGCAACCGGCGTCGACGCGGTGACGGCGCCGTCACCACCGCGCTGGTGCGGACCATCGCGACCGCAGGCCGCACCGTCGCGTTCTCCGCCCTGACCGTCGGGGTGTCGATCGCCGGGCTCCTGGTCTTCAAGCAGGAGATCCTGCGCGCCTTCGGGGCCGGTGCCGTCGCGGTGATCGTCTTCGCGGTGGGCACCGCGCTGACCTTGGTGCCCGCGCTGCTCGCGTTCACCGGCCGTCGGCTCGCCGGTCCCACGCTGCTGAGCCGGGTGCCGTTCCTGCGCGGCGTGCTGGCCCGGACCGCCGACGTCCAGCGCGACGAGGGCGCGTTCTCCCGACTGACCGGCCGGGTGCAGCGCCACCCGTGGTGGGTGATGGGCGGCTCGCTCGTGGTGCTGCTGGTGCTGGCCAGTCCCCTGCTGCACATCGAGCTGCGGAACTCGACTACTCAGTTGCTGCCGTTGGATTCCAGCCAGCGCGAGTACGTGCAGATCCTGTCCACCGAGTACCCGTCGTCGGCCAGCCCCTCGGTGCAGGTGGTGACGGAGTCCAGCCTGGACCAGGCCAGCACGATCGCGACCGAGATCGAGGCGCTCCCCGGGGTCGCCTCGGTGGACGCCCCGGTGGCCGCCGGGCGCGGCGTGCTGATCGGCGTGCACCCGGAGGACACCGATCCCGGCAGCCGCGCCACCCAGGACGTCGTGCACGCGATCCGCGATCTGGATCTGGACGCGCACGTCGGCGGGCAGGCCGCGGTGCAGATCGACTTCGTGGACGCGCTGGTCGACCGGGCGCCGCTGGCCCTCGGGATCGTCGCGCTGGCCACCCTGATCCTGCTGTTCCTGATGACCGGATCGCTGCTGGTGCCGATCAAGGCGCTGCTGACGAACGTGATCTCGCTGTGCGCCTCGCTCGGGGTGCTGGTCTGGGTCTTCCAGGACGGCCACCTGTCCGGGCTGCTCGGCTTCGAGTCCACCGGCGGGATCGAGACCTACGTGGTCGCGCTGGTGATCGCCTTCGCCTTCGGTCTCGCGATGGACTACGAGGTCTTCCTGCTGTCCCGGATCAAGGAGCTGCACGACGACGGGGTGCCGAACGACGAGGCCGTCCGACGCGGTCTGCAGCGCTCCGGCCGGGTGATCACCAGCGCCGCCGCGATCATCGTGGCGGTGTTCGCCGGGTTCGTCGCCGGGGAGCTGCTGGTGATCAAGGAGGTCGGCTTCTCCCTCGCGGTGGCGGTGCTGATCGACGCCACCCTGGTCCGGCTGCTCCTGGTGCCGGCCACCATGACCGTGCTGCGGGAGTGGAACTGGTGGGCGCCGGGCCCGCTGCGCCGGGTCTACGAGCGGATCGCGATCACGCACTGACCACGACCGCCCCGGCCGCCGAGGCAGAGGTCAGCGCGGCGGATCGGCGCGCAGGGTGATCAGCCGGTGGGTCGTCCGGAAGCCCAGGCGGTGATAGATCCGCCGCGCACCGTGGTTGTCGTCCCACATGCCGAGCGAGACCCAGTCGGCTCCGTCGTCCAGCAGTGCTCGGGCGGCACCCGCGGTGAGTGCGCCGCCCAGACCCTGCCTGCGAGCCTCCGGGCGCACCCCCAGCCCGTGCAGGTGCCAGGAGCCGGCGCCTTCCCGGTCCCCCGGCCGGGACTCGGCACCGATCACGCCGAGCAGCCCACCGTCCGCCGCCGCCGCGCCCCACCACCGTTCACCCGCGGCCAGTGGAGCGGCCTCGGTGGTCGGATTGGCCACTGCCAGGCAGGCGATCGCGGCGTCGCGGTCGGCCGAGGTGAGCGGCCGCACTCGGGACTCGGCCGCCACCGGAGTGGGCTGGTCCCGGATCACCATCCACTCCCAGCCGGTGCGATTCGGGCGCAGGCCGAGGGCGGTCAGGCGATCCCGGAGGGCGGGCAGTGCGTCGGTGGCGATCCACGCGGCCGACAGCTGGCCCGCGAGGGTGCCGAGGCGCTGGTCGACCAGCGCGGTCACGCCGACGGGGTCGCCCACCGCGAGCAGCACCCGGGTCGGCGGTTCCGCCGCCGGGTCGGTGCTCACCTCACCGGCGGAGCCGCGCTCGGCGACCGCCGGGGCGTCGGCGGGTGCCGGGCTGGCCGAGCGGGCGGCGTAGAGCAGGCATGCGGCGTTCTGGCCCACCGTCGTCTCGACCGCCGCCCACCAGTTGTCCATGTCGAGCACCAGCTCGTCCCGTGCCCACCGGGCCGCATCCCACTCGGCGGCCGGCGCGTCACCCTGCCCGGCGCCCTGCGCTGCGTCGCTCATTCCTCGGTCATCCTGGGTGTTGTCCTCCGGGCATGACGCCGGGAGCCGACCGTGCTGGTCGACTCCCGGCGATGGTGTGCTCAGTGCTGGTCCGCGGCGGTGCCCGCGACCTTCGCCTCGGCGATCGTCGACTCTGCCTTGGCGGCACCGGTGTTCGTGGACCCGCTCGGCTCGGGCTTGGCGTCCACGCCGGCCTCCTTGCGCTGCAGCGCGGAGATCGGGGCCGGGGCGCCGGTCAGCGGGTCGTAGCCGCCACCGGACTTCGGGAAGGCGATCACGTCCCGGATCGACTCCGAACCGGTCAGCAGCGCGACCACCCGGTCCCAGCCCAGCGCGATGCCGCCGTGCGGCGGGGCGCCGAACTGGAAGGCGTTCAGCAGCCAGCCGAACTTCTCGTCCGCCTCCTGCTCGCTGATGCCCATCACCTGGAACACCCGCTCCTGCACGTCCCGACGGTGGATACGGATCGACCCGCCACCGATCTCGTTGCCGTTGCAGACGATGTCGTAGGCGTAGGCCAGGGCGTTGCCCGGGTCCTCCTCGAAGCGGTCGATCCACTCCGGGGTCGGGCTGGTGAAGGCGTGGTGCACCGCGGTCCACGCGCCCTCGCCCACCGCCACGTCGTCGTCCTCGCCGGTGGGCTTGAACAGCGGCGCGTCGACCACCCACACGAAGGACCAGGCGGACTCGTCGATCAGCCCGCCGCGCTTGCCGATCTCCAGCCGGGCGGCGCCGAGCAGCGCGCGCGCCTCGGTGGCCTTGCCCGCGGCGAAGAACACCGCGTCACCGGGCTGCGCGCCGACCGCGGCCACCAGGCCCCCGCGCTCGGCCTCGGAGATGTTCTTGGCGACCGGGCCGCCGAGCGTGCCGTCCTCACCGACGGTCACGTAGGCCAGGCCCTTGGCACCGCGCTGCTTCGCCCACTCCTGCCAGGCGTCGAACCCGCGGCGCGGGGTGGCGGCGCCACCGGGCTGGACCACCGCGCCGACGTAGGGCGCCTGGAACACGCGGAACGGGGTGTCGGCGAAGAAGTCGGTCAGCTCGACCAGCTCCAGGCCGAAGCGCAGGTCGGGCTTGTCGGTGCCGTACTTCTCCATCGCCTCGGCGTAGGTCATCCGGGCGATCGGGGTCGGGATGCGGTAGTCGATCAGGTCCCAGAGCGCGACCAGCAGCTGCTCGCCGAGCGCGATCACGTCCTCCTGGTCGACGAATGACATCTCGACGTCGAGCTGGGTGAACTCCGGCTGACGGTCGGCGCGGAAGTCCTCGTCGCGGTAGCAGCGGGCCAGCTGGTAGTAGCGCTCCATGCCACCGACCATGAGCAGCTGCTTGAACAGCTGCGGCGACTGGGGCAGGGCGTACCAGCTGCCCGGCGCCAGACGGGCGGGCACCACGAAGTCGCGGGCGCCCTCCGGAGTGGACCGGGTCAGGGTCGGGGTCTCGATCTCCACGAAGTCGTGGGCGTCCAGCACCCGGCGCGCCGCCTGGCTGGCCTTGGAGCGCAGCCGGATCGCGTGGGCGGGGGCGGGCCGACGCAGGTCGAGGTAGCGGTAGCGCAGGCGCGCCTCCTCGCCCACCGGCTCGTCCAGGGCGGTCGACACCTGGAACGGCAGCGGCGCTGCCTCGTTCAGCACCACGACCTCGGTGGCGACGAGCTCGACCTCGCCGGTGGCCAGCGCGCTGTTCGCGTTGCCCTCCGGACGGCGACCGACCTCACCGGTCACCTGCAGCACGTACTCGGCACGCAGACCGTGGGCCACCGCCTCGTCCCGGATGACCACCTGGGCGATGCCGGAGGCATCCCGCAGATCCACGAAGGCCACCCCACCGTGATCCCGGCGGCGATCCACCCACCCGGTCAGGGTGACGGTGGAGCCGATGTGCTCGGCCCGCAACGAGCCGGCGGTGTGGGTGCGCAGCACGGGGGATCCTCTCGGGTGGGGGGTGATGGCCGCCATGACGGCGACCCGGGCGAGTCTATCGCCGACGCGCGGCGTTCCTGCTCAGAACAGCGCGGCCTGCATCACCCCCGGCAGCGCGGCCTCCGGTGTCGACGCCTGGGCGGGTGACGCCTGGGCGATCGCGCCTCGTCGCCAGCGCCCGAAGGCGGTGGTCCCCTCCGGCGGGTGCGCGAGCCCGTGCCGTTCCCGCAGCGGGCGCACCCGGTCGTGCAACCAGCGCCGGTACTCCTCCGGCACGTAGGCGCCGTTGCCGTACAGGCGCCGGTACTTGGCGACCAGCGCGGGCCGGTGTTCGGCGAGCCAGCGCAGCATCAGCGGACGGACCGGGCCACGCAGGTGCAGCGGGATCGTGGTCACCCAACTCGCGCCCGCCTCCTTCAGGTCGCCGAACAACCCGTCCAGATGGGCGGTGCCGTCGGTGAGCCAGGGCATGATCGGCGCGATCAGCACCCCGCACTCCAGTCCGGCGTCCCGTGCGGCGCGGATCAGCCCGAGCCGCGCCCGAGGGGTCGGAGTGCCGGGCTCCATCGCCTGTTGCAGGTCCTCGTCCCCGATCGCCAGGGACACCGCCAGGCTCACCGGCACCTGCTCGGCCGCCCGGGTGAGCAGGGGCAGGTCCCGGCGCAGCAGCGTGCCCTTCGTCAGGACCGACAGCGGTGTACCGGACTCCGCCAGGGCGGTGATGATCCCGGGCATCAGCGCGTAGCGGCCCTCGGCCCGCTGGTAGGGATCGGTGTTGGTGCCGAGGGCGACCAGCTCGTGCCGCCAGGACCGACGGCGCAGTTCGGCGGTGAGCACCTCGACCACGTTGGTCTTCACCACGATCTGGGTCTCGAAGTCCTGGCCCGCGTCCAGGCCCAGGTACTCGTGGGTGGGTCGGGCGAAGCAGTAGGCGCAGGCGTGCAGGCAGCCCCGCATCGGGTTCACCGTCCACCGGAACGGCACCGCACTGGTGTCGTGGACCTTGTTCAGGGCCGACTTGGCGTGCACCTCGTGGAAGGTCACGCCGGTGAACTCCGGGGTGCGCACCGACCGCTGGTGCCCGGTCAGCGCGAGGCCCGGCAGCATCTCCGGCTGCGCCGCCTCGACCTTCTGTCCGTCCCATCGCATGGAGCTATTCGAACACGCGTTCGACTGACCTGACAAGCGCCGATTCCTGGCAGGTCGGGACAAGGCGCCCGGTCGAGTTGCCGGAGCACATCCCCGGACCGACCGTGGGGACATGACCACCGCCACCGCTGACCAACCGCTCCCCGTCGAACGCCGCCGTCGCACCTGGCCGGTGCTGGCCGCCCTGCTGGTGATCAACGCCCTGGTCGCCGCGGGCGGGTCGATCGCCTCCACCTCCGGCGTCGACGGCTGGTACGCCGATGCCGCCAAGCCGGACTGGATCCCGCCCAACGCGCTGTTCGGCCCGGTGTGGACGGTGCTCTACATCATGATGGCCGTCGCCGCCTGGCTGGTCTGGCGCGACGTCGACACCCGCTCGGCCCGGCTGCCGCTGATCCTGTACGGGGTCCAACTCGCGCTGAACGCCGCCTGGACGCCGGTGTTCTTCGGCGCGGAGATCCTCGGCGGCGGGCTGGTGATCATCCTCCTGCTGGAGGTCGCCCTGGTCGCCACGATCGTGGCCTTCCACCGGGTGCACCGGCTCGCGGCCTGGCTGCTCGGGCCGTACCTCGCCTGGGCGCTCTACGCCACGACGCTGAACGCCGCCGTCGCCGCACTGAACTGAGGTCATCCAGCGACGAAGGGCCGCCGGCATCCGGAGGCGGCCCTTCGTGTGGTCATGCCTGCGCGGGCACCACCCGCGGCCACCAGTCGTCCGCCGACGGCTGCCAGCTGGTGGCCTGCGCCTCGACCTGTTCACCCGACCGGATGTCCTTGACCTGGTCGCCGTCCTCGCCGGGGAACCAGACGAACGGGATGCCGCGCCGGTCGGCGTGCTTGATCTGCTTGCCGAACTTCGCCGCCGTCGGCGCCACCTCGACCGGGATGCCGCGCAGCCGGAGCTGGGCCGCCACCGCGTCCGACGCCGGGCGGGTCTCCTCGTTGATCACCGCGACCAGCACGGCGGCCGGGACGGCCCGGGTCGCCCGCACCAGACCGCCGGAGATCAGCCGGGAGACCAGCCGCGAGACACCGATCGACAGGCCGACACCCGGGTAAGTGGTCGACCCGTCGGAGGCGAGGGTGTCGTACCGCCCACCGGAACAGATCGAGCCGAGCTGCTCGTGCCCGACCAGCACCGTCTCGTAGACCGACCCGGTGTAGTAGTCCAGACCGCGGGCGATCTTGAGATCGGCCACGACGACGCCCGGTGCGCGCACCGCCGCCGCCTCGATCAGCTGACCCAGCTCGGCCAGGCCCTGCTCCATCAGCGCGGAGTCCACCCCGTGCGTCGACGCGAGGTCCCGCACCCGGTCGATCACGGTCGCGTCCGATCCGGAGATCGCCGCCAGGTCGAGGCAGGCCCGGGCCTGGGTGTCGGTGGCACCGGCCTCGGCGACCAGCAGCGCCGCCACCTTCTCGGCACCGATCTTGTCCAGCTTGTCGATGCTGCGCAGCACCGCCTCGACGTCGTCCAGCCCGATGCCGCGGTAGAACCCCTCCGCCACCCGGCGGTTGTTCACCAGGATCCGCACCTCGGGCACGCCGATCGCCCGCAGCGCACCCAGCGCCTCGGCCATCACCAGCGGCAGGTCGACCTCGTAGTGATACGGCAGCTCCCCCGCACCCACCACGTCGATGTCGGCCTGGACGAACTCGCGGAACCGGCCGTCCTGAGGCCGCTCACCGCGCCACACCTTCTGGATCTGGTAGCGCTGGAACGGGAAGGCCAGGTGACCGGCGTTCTCCAGGACATACCGCGCGAACGGCACGGTCAGGTCGAAGTGCAGTCCGAGCCCGGCGTCCTTCCCGGATTCACCCTCCTCCTGGAGGCGGCGCAGCACGTACACCTCCTTGGAGGTCTCCCCCTTGCGCAGCAGCTGGTCCAGCGGCTCGACCGCCCGGGTCTCGATCCCGGCGAAGCCGTGCAGTTCGAAGGTGCGCCGCAGGGTGTCGAGGACGTGCTGCTCGACGATCCGACCGTCGGGGAGCCATTCGGGGAAGCCGGAGAGCGGGGTGGGGCGTGCCATGCGGGTCATCCTGCCAGGTGGATCAGGAACGGATTGCCCGCCAGCTCGTCGGCGACCATGCTCGACGGTCCGTGACCGGGGAGCACGGCCGCCGCCCGGGGCAGCCGGGCGACCACCGTGCGCAGGGTCTGCTCCATCGTCGCGTGGTCCCCGCCGGGCAGATCGGTGCGGCCGATGGTGCCGCGGAACAGCACGTCCCCGGTGCAGACCGCCCGGTCGTCGATCAGGTACAGCGTCGACCCCTCGGTGTGGCCGGGTGCGTGCCGGGCGGTCAGGCGCACCGAGCCGAAGGCCAGCTCACCGTCGGCGTCGATGGTGTCGAGCTCCGTCGGCGGCTCCCAGTCGGTGGACAGCCCCTCGGCCAGCAGCGCGGCGTACACCCCGGAGGACGTGCCACCCAGCGGCGCCAGCGGGTCCGCGAGCCGGTACGCGTCGGCCGCGTGCACCGTCACCGGCACCCCGGCCCGGGCGGCGACCCGGGGCGCGTCCCAGACGTGGTCGGCGTGGCCGTGGGTGGCCAGGACGCCGGTGATCCGGAGTCCCTGCTCGTCCACCACGCGGGCCACGGCATCCGCGACACCGCCACCCGCGTCCACCACGACGGTGTCGCCGTCGTCGGCGGCGATCAGGTAGCAGCTCGCGCCGTACACCGGCGCCGTGAGGGTCAGAATCCGCATCCGGCCACCGTAATCCGTGTGGTGGGGCGGTGTTCGGCGCTCCCCTGCCTAGACTGTCCGCTGGCGCCGGACCGCCCGCGCCCCGTGTCGAGCCCGAGGAGTGTGCGTGCCGTCCAGCAAGCGCGAGCGCGAGTACGAGCGCCGCCGGTACGAGAAGTGGCAGGAGCGCCAGGCCGCGAAGCGGGTCGCGCGCCGTCGGCAGCGGATCATCGCCGGGTCGGTCGCCGCGGTGCTGGTGCTCGGGATCGGCGTGAGCACCGCGGTGCTGCTGAACCGCGACGACTCGGACGCCACCGCCGCGAACTCCCCGGCCCCGACCTCGACCGCCACCGCCCCGGCCATCGGCGGGGAGGCACGCACCGGCAACGACGGCACGGTGCCGGACGCCTCGCTGGCCGAGGGCCGCACCTGGACCGGCGAGATCACGCTGAACACCGGCGACGTCGGCATCGAGCTGGACGGCAAGGCGGCTCCGCAGGCGGTCGCGAACTTCGTGACGCTGGCGCAGGAGGGCTACTTCGACGGCACCGACTGCCACCGGCTGACCACCGACGGGCTGTTCGTGCTGCAGTGCGGTGACCCGACCGCCACCGGCACCGGCGGTCCCGGTTACACCTTCGGCCCGGTGGAGAACGCACCGGCCGACGGGATCTACCCCGCGGGCACCATCGCGATGGCCCGGTCCTCCGCACAGGACAGCCAGGGGTCGCAGTTCTTCATCGTGTACGAAGACACCGAGCTGCCGACGGACGGCGGCGGGTACACCGTGTTCGGCAAGGTCACGTCGGGACTCGACGTGATCCAGGCCATCGCTGACGCGGGTGTCGTGGGAGGGGCCGCCGACGGCCAGCCCACGAACCGCGTCACCATCGAGGGAGTGGAGACCCAGTGACCGAGACCCCTGCCGACCAGCCCGGCACCGAGAACGCTCCGGCTGCTGAGACCACCGACGCCGCCGAGCAGGCCACGGTCGAGACCGCCGACGCGGCGACCCCCGCCCCGGAGGACGCACCGACCACTGAGGACGCTCCGACCGCGGAAGCCCCGGTGGAAGACGCCCCGACCCCCGAAGCGCCGGTGGCGGACGCCCCGACCGCGGAGGCCCCGGACGACGCCCCGGCCGATGGCTCCCCCGCCGAGTCTGCCGAGCCCGCAGCTCCGGCCCCCGGCGCGGTGAAGCCCAGCGCGCCCAAGCCGAGCGCGATCAAGCCCAGCGCGATGCGCCCGCGTCCCGCCGCCCCCCGTCCGGGCAGCCCGGTCGCCGCCGCGCCCACCACCCCGGTCGTCCCGGCCCCGGTGCCGGACGACTCGGCGGAGGCTAAGGCCGCGGCCGGGTTCGGCCGGGTCGACGACGAGGGCACCGTCTACGTCCGCGAGGGCGACGCCGAGCGCCCCGTGGGGCAGTTCCCCGGTGCCGGCCCCGAGGAGGCGCTGAGCCTCTACGTCCGCCGGTTCCTGGATCTGCAGGCCAAGGTGGCCGTCTTCGAGGCCCGACTGCAGGCCACCGATCTGGCCGTCAAGGAGATCGACCAGACCCTGGCCCGGTTGACCGAGGAGCTGGCCGAGCCGGCCGCCGTCGGTGACCTGGCGGCCTTGCGCGAGCGGCTCGACGCGCTGCGGATCGTCGCAGCCGAGCGCCGGGCCCAGGTGGAGGCCGAGCGCGCCGCCGCCAAGCAGGTCGCGGTCGAGGCACGCACCGCCATCGTGGAGAAGGCGGAGAAGATCGCCGGGACCGAGCCCTCCCGGATGCAGTGGCGTCCGGCGGGCGAGCAGCTGCGTGCCCTGCTGGACGAGTGGAAGGACGCGCAGCGCTCCGGCCCGCGCATCGACCGCCCCACCGAGGAGGCGCTGTGGAAGCGGTTCAGCCACGCACGCACCACCTTCGACCGTGAGCGTCGGCACTACTTCGCCGAGCTGGAGACCCGGAACGCCTCCGCCAAGACGGTGAAGGAGCAGCTGGTCGCCGAGGCCGAGGCGCTGGCCGACAGCACCGAGTGGGGACCGACCGCGGGCAAGTTCCGTGACCTGATGGCGCGGTGGAAGGCCGCCGGTCGCGCGTCCCGGCAGGACGACGACGCCCTGTGGGCACGGTTCCGTGCCGCGCAGGACCGGTTCTTCCAGTCCCGCGACGAGCTGAACGCCGCGATCGACGAGGAGTACCGCGCCAACCTGGAGGTCAAGGAGGCGCTGCTGGTCGAGGCCGAGGCGATCGACGTCTCCGCCGGGCTGAGCGCCGCGAAGCAGGCGATCCGGTCGATCCAGGACCGATGGGAGGCGGCGGGCAAGGTGCCCCGGGGCGACGTCCAGCGGGTCGAGGGCCGGATGCGTGCGGTGGAGAACGCGATCCGCGACGCCGAGCAGGCCGAGTGGAGCCGGACCAACCCGGAGACCCGTGCCCGGGCCGAGGGTGCCGCCGCGCAGCTCGAGCAGGCCATTGCCCAGCTGGAGGACGACCTGGCGGCGGCGCAGGCGGCCGGCAACGACCGCAAGGTCAAGGAGGCGCAGGCGGCGCTGGATGCCCGGCGGTCCTGGCTGGAGCAGGTGCAGCGCGCCGCTGACGAGTCCAGCCGCTGATCGGCCGCTGACCACGAGGGGCCCGGGACGCTGGTCGTTCCGGGCCCTTCGTCTGTCCACAGGCGCTGCGTGTCGGCGTCGTCCCCAGGTCCCCGGATCGTGGCTGGCCGGCGGTGTGGTCGGCGACGCAGGGTGAGGTCATGACGTTGACGACCTCGCCACCATCCCCGTCCCTCCCGACCCTCACGTCCGCGATGCTGCCGCCTGCGGCACGGGACGACGGCCTGTTCCGACCTGACGACCTGGACCCGATCACCTGGCAGTTGCTCGTGCATGAGGGTGCCCTCCGGGTGATCGCGCCCTCGGTCGCGATCCCGGTCCGCCGACGACCCACGCCCGACGACCGGGCCCGACCCTTCGTCGGCGTGCTGCCTGCCGGCTGGGCACTCGGCGGTGCCACCGCCGCCTGGGTGCACGTCGGGGGCGCCGCCGGTCCGAGCGCGCTGTCGCTGACCGGACCGCCGAACACCCATCAGCCGCCGGAGCTGCCCGGACGGGTCCTGCACCAGCAGGAGATGCCGGACCGGGACCTGGTGACGGTCGCCGGGGTGTCGGTGACCTCCCCGCTGCGGACCGCGGTCGACGTGGCGTGCTTCACCGCGCCGAGCTCCGCCGTGCCGCGCCTGGTCGCACTCGCCCACCACGGCGTCGACCTGGACGCCGCCCTGCACCGGCTGGCCGGCCTCGGTCGGCAGCGCGGCGTGGTGCGAGCCGACCGATCGCTCCGGGCCGCCCGGGCACGCTGCTGATCGCGGCACCGGGCGACGGGCCCGGGAGCGATGCGGTCAGGCACCAGGGCCGACCGTCAGCCCCCCACCGGCTGGTGGTCGGCCTTGGCCCCGGTGATCCGGTAGACGTCGAAGACCCCTTCGACCTTGCGCACCGCGGAGAGCACGGAGGCCAGATGCGAGGGCTCGGCCATCTCGAACACGAACCGCGACATCGCCACCCGGTCGCGGGAGGTGGACACCGAGGCGGAGAGGATGTTGACGTGGCTGTCGGACAGCACGCGGGTGATGTCCGACAGCAACCGCGACCGGTCCAGCGCCTCGACCTGGATCTGCACCAGGAACAGGCTGCCGGTGCCCTGCGTCCACTCGACGTCCACGATCCGCTCCGGCTGCTGCCGCAGCTGGGTGACATTGATGCAGTCGGTGCGGTGGACGCTGACGCCGTCGCCCCGGGTGATGAAGCCGATGATGTCGTCGCCCGGCACCGGGGTGCAGCACTTGGCCAGCTTGACCCAGATGTCGTCGACGCCCTTGACCACGACACCGGGATCGCCGGTCCGCACCCGCCGGGAGGTCTGCCCGGGGCGCGCGGTCTCGGCGATGTCCTCTTCGGTGCCCGGCTCGCCACCCATCGCCTGGACGAGCTTCTGCACCACCGAGGCGGCCGAGGCCTGACCCTCACCGACCGCCGCGTAGAGCGCGGACACGTCCGCGTAGCGCATCTCGTTCGCGAGACCGACCAGGGCCTCGTGCGAGAGCAGGCGCTGGATCGGCAGGTTCTGCTTGCGCATCGCCTTGGCGATCGCGTCCTTGCCGTGCTCGATCGCCTCTTCGCGGCGTTCCTTGGTGAACCACTGCCGGATCTTGTTCCGGGCGCGCGGACTGGTGACGAAGCCGAGCCAGTCGCGCGAGGGCCCGGCGGTCTCCGACTTGGAGGTGAAGACCTCCACCACGTCGCCGTTCTCCAGCTTGGTGTCCAGCGGCACCAGCCGACCGTTGACGCGGGCACCCATCGTGCGGTGACCGACCTCGGTGTGCACCGAGTAGGCGAAGTCGACCGGGGTCGCACCCGCGGGCAGCGCCATCACGTCGCCCTTGGGCGTGAAGACGTAGACCTCCCCGTCGGCGATCTCGAACCGCAGGGAGTCCAGGAACTCCGAGGGGTCGGCGGTCTCCTTCTGCCAGTCGACCAGTTGGCGCAGCCAGGTCATGTCGGCGCCGCCCGGCTCCTCGTCGCCGGCCTGGTTCTTCGCGTTCTCCTTGTACTTCCAGTGCGCCGCCACGCCGTACTCCGCACGACGGTGCATGTCGTGGGTACGGATCTGGATCTCCACCGGCTTTCCGCCGGGGCCGATCACCGTGGTGTGCAGCGACTGGTACAGGTTGAACTTCGGCATCGCGATGTAGTCCTTGAACCGGCCGGGCACCGGGTTCCATCGCGCGTGCAGCGTGCCGAGCGCCGCGTAGCAGTCCCGCACGGTGTCCACCAGGACCCGCACGCCGACCAGGTCGTAGATGTCCGCGAAGTCGCGGCCACGGACGATCATCTTCTGGTAGATCGAGTAGTAGTGCTTCGGCCGCCCGGTGACGGTGGCCTTGATCTTCGCGGTGCGCAGGTCGCCGCCGACCTGCTCGCGCACGATCGCCAGGTACTCCTCGCGCGCCGGAGCCCGCTCGGCCACCAGGTGCACGATCTCGTCGTAGACCTTCGGGTAGAGGGTGGCGAAGGACAGGTCCTCCAGCTCCCACTTGATGGTGTTCATGCCCAGCCGGTGTGCCAGCGGAGCGTAGATCTCCAGCGTCTCGCGGGCCTTCCCCTCCGCCTTGTGCGCGGGGACGAACTTCCAGGTGCGGGCGTTGTGCAGCCGGTCGGCGAGCTTGATCACCAGCACCCGGATGTCCCGGGACATGGCGATCACCATCTTGCGGACGGTCTCGGCCTGCGCGGCGTCGCCGAAGGTGACCTTGTCGAGCTTGGTCACGCCGTCGACCAGCATCGCGATCTCGGGGCCGTACTCGCTGCGCAGCTGGTCCAGCGAGTAGTCGGTGTCCTCGACCGTGTCGTGCAGCAGCGCGGCGGCCAGGGTCGGCGGAGTCATGCCCAGCTCGGCCAGGATCGTGGCGACCGCCACCGGGTGCGTGATGTACGGGTCGCCGCTCTTGCGCAGCTGCCCGCGGTGCGCCTTCTCGGCGGTGACGTACGCGCGTTCGATCAGGCTCAGGTCGGCACGCGGGTGGTTGGTCCGCACCGCCTGCAACAACGGCTCGATCGCCGCGGTCTGCGCCGGGACCCGGCCCTGCCCGAAGCGGGCCAGGCGCTGTCGCACCCGGGCGGTGGCACCGGTGACCGCCGGGGTCTCGCGGGCGTCAGGGGTCCGCAGGGAATCCGCCATCACACCCTCCTCCCGTCGGCCCGAGCCGCTCAGCGTGTGTGCACCACCGTCCCGAGTGGACGATCGCACGATTCTACGACCGGCTCAGCCCACGTTCAGCAGGGCGTTCACCGGATATCCCGTCAGGCGCTCACGGCCGGGCAGGAACGTCAGGTCCATCAGGAAGCTCAACCCCACCACCTCGGCACCGCATTCCTGCAGCAGCTCGATGGTCGCCAGGGCGGTGCCACCGGTGGCGAGCACGTCGTCGACCACCAGCACCCGGGAACCGGCCGGGACGGTGAAGGGGTGCACCTCGACGGTGGCCTCGCCGTACTCCAGCTGATAGTCGCGGTGAGCGACCGGGCCGGGCAGCTTGCCCGCCTTGCGGATCGGGATGAACCCGGCGCCGAGCTCCTGCGCCACCGGGGCCGCGACGATGAAGCCACGGGCCTCCATGCCGGCGACCAGGTCGATCGGACCCGGGATCGCGTGGGCCATCGCCTTGATCGTGGCCGCGAACGCCTCGGCGTCGGCCAGCAGCGGGGTGATGTCCTTAAAGATCACGCCCGGGTTCGGGTAGTCGGGCACGTCCCGGATCAGGTCCTCGATCCGGGCTGCCAGCTTCTCGTCGGTGATGTTCTGCGAGGTGGTCATGTTCAGCGGCCCTTCCGGCGCGGCTGGGCGGAGGTGCCCTGGTGGGTGCCCGGACGGATCTGACCGGTCATGCGGATCGGCTCGGCGGCGCCGTCGGACCCGAACTCGGTCACAGCGGCGGTGCGTCCCGCCAGGACCTTGGCGGTGTGCTCCTTGATCGGCCGCTCACGCAGTCGGAAGGCGACCTCCAGCGGGGTGGCGAGGAACACCGACGAGAACGCGCCGATGAACATGCCGACGAACAGGGCCAGCGCGATGTCGCGCAGCGTTCCGGCACCGAGCACGAAGGCACCGATGAACAGGATCGCCGCGACCGGCAGCAGCGCGACCACCGAGGTGTTGATCGAGCGGACCAGGGTCTGGTTGACCGCCAGGTTCGCCCGCTCCTCGTAGGTGGCGCGGCTCTGCTCGGTGATGGCGATCGTGTTCTCGCGCACCTTGTCGAAGACCACCACGGTGTCGTAGACCGAGTACCCGAGGATGGTGAGGAAACCGATCACCGTGGCGGGGGTGACCTCCCAGCCGACCGCCGCGTACACGCCGACCGTGACCGCGATGTCGTGGAACAGCGCGATGATCGCCGCCGCAGCCATTCGCCAGTTGCGGAAGTACACGGTCATCACGACCGCGAGCAGCACCAGGAAGACCACCAGGGACTGCGCGGCCTTCTTGGAGACGTCCGAGCCCCAGGTCGGGCCGATGAAGGAGGAGGCCACGTCGTCGTCGGTCACGCCGTAGGCGTCCTGCAACGCGGTGCGCACCTTCTCGACCTGCTCGTTGGTCAGCTCGGCGGTCTGCACCCGAATGGTCGAGGAACCGACCGTGGTGACCCGCGGCACCTCCTCCGAGGACACCTCGGCGACCGCGTCGATCGCGGGCTGCTGGTCCAGGTCCTTGACGTTCGACACGGTGAACTGCGAACCACCGCGGAACTCGATGCCCGGCTGCAGGCCCGGCTTGACCAGCAGGATCGCCGAGAGCACGACCAAAATCGCGCCGATCAGGAACCAGAGCTTGCGACGGCCCACGATGTCGTACGACCGGCGACCGGTGTACAGGTCATTGCCCCACTGGGCGAAGTTGACGGCCATCAGTCGTTCCCCTCGGTGCGCTCGGCCGGGGTGCTGCCGTCCGTCGGCGTGTCAGTCGGTGCCGTGTCGTGCGATGCGGCGTCGTGCGGTGCTGTCCCCTGCGCGGCGGCCCGTGCGGCGGCCCGGCGCTCGGCGATCGTGCCACCGGCGACCGTGGTCGCCACCAGCGGGTTCTCGGTGCTGAGTCCGCCGTCCTCGGGGTCCGCGTCGCGGCGCCCGGTGGCGACCCGGCCACGGCCGACGTAGCGGGTGCCACCGGTGGCACCGAGCCGACGCGGGTCCAGACCGGACAGCGGATGACCGCTGCCGAAGAACTTCGTCTTGGCGATCAGCAACATCACCGGGTGGGTGAAGACGAAGACGATCAGCAGGTCGAGCAGCGTGGTCAGACCCAGGGTGAAGGCGAAGCCCCGCACCGAGCCGACGGCCAGGAAGTAGAGCACGATCGCGGCCAGGAAGTTCACCGCGTCGGAGGCCAGGATGGTCCGGCGTGCCCGCTCCCAGCCACGGTCCACCGCGGCGACCAGGGTGCGGCCCTCGCGCAGCTCATCCCGGATGCGTTCGAAGTAGACGATGAACGAGTCGGCGGTGATACCGATCGCGACGATCAGACCGGCCACACCGGGCAGCGACAGGCGGTACCCCTGGGTCCAGGACAACAGGGTGATCACGCCGTAGGTCAGCACCGCGGCGATCACCAGGGACAGCACGGTGACGAAGCCCAGCGCGCGGTACTGGAACAGCGAGTAGATCACCACCAGCAGAAGACCGATCAGGCCCGCGATCAGGCCCTTCTCCAGCTGCTCGGAGCCGAGCGTGGCGGAGATCTGCTCCTCCGACTGCACGTCGAAGGAGATCGGCAGCGCACCGAACTTCAGCTGGTTGGCCAGCGTGGTGGCGGACTCCCGGTTGAACGAGCCGGAGATCTCCGCCTTGCCGTCCGCGATGATCGTGCCCGGGGACAGCGACGGGGCGGAGATGACCAGTCCGTCCAGCACGATCGCGAACTGGTTCTGCGGCGACTGCAGCCCCTGCAACCGGGTGGTGACGGTCTTGAACTCGTCGGTGCCGGTGCCGTCGAAGGACAGGTTCACCACCCACTGGCCGGTGGAGACACCCTGCGAGTTCACGCCGATGCCGGAGGTGGCGTTGGAGATGTGGTCACCGGTGATCTCCACCGGGCCGAGGATGTACTTGATCGTCCCGGTCGGGTCACAGGTGACCAGCGCGGTGTCCGGGTCGGCTGTGTCGCCGCCGGTGAGGTTCTTCGGGTCGGTGCAGTCCAGCTCGTTGAACCGCTGGAGCACGTCTTCGGTGACGTAGTAGTTGATGTCGCTCGGCGACTCCGGGCCGGTGGCGCTGCCGTCGGTTCCGGCGGAGGCGGACGGGCTCGGCTCGGCGGTCGGGTCGTCGGTGGCCGCAGCGTCCCGGATCACAGCGTCGTCGCCGGTGGACACGGCATTGCTGAACACGGCGTCGGAGGAGGCCGAGGAGTTCTCGGCGGTGGCACCGTCGGTCGGCTCCGAGGTGGCGAGGCCGTCCGGGCTGATCGTGGCGTCGGCGTCGGGCGCCCCGGTGGCCGAGGGGTCGGACGGGTCGGCGGTGGCACCGTCGGTCGCGGTCGGCGTCGGGTCGGCGTAGGTCAGCACCGGCCGGAACTCCATCTGGGCCGAGGTGCGGACCAGGTCCAGCGTGGCCTCGCTGGGCTTGCCCGGCAGCGCCACGACGATGTTGGACCCGCCCTGGCTGGTGATCTCGGCCTCGGCGACGCCGGAGGAGTCCACGCGCTGGCGGATGACCTCGATCGCCTGCTGGATCGTCTCGCGGCTGACGCTGGCGTTGTCCTCGGTCTTGGGCGCGAGGATGAGCTGGGTGCCACCCTCCAGGTCGAGTGCCAGCTTCGGGGTCCAGGTCGCGTCAGACCACTTCGTGCCACCGAACAGGGCGGCGAAGAGGGCGACGATCAGGACCACGAGCGTGATCAGCGTGCGCACCGGACGATGCCGGCGGCGTGTGGGAGGGGCCAACGATCTTCTTCTCTCGTGCGCGTACCGCCCGCGGTCTGCGGGCGGTACGGATGGTAGGGCCCCGAGCGGCTCGGTGTGGGGACCTCGACGTGATCAGTTCTTGTTCTTGCGGTCCTCGTCGCCGAAGGGCTCGATGGTCGCGGCCGGCTCGGTGGTCCCGGTGGTGCCCGCGACCGAGCGCTGGGTGGGCTCGAACTCGTCGTGCTCGGCGTCGACCAGCTCGTCCGCGGTGAGGTCCTCGTCCTCGTCGTCCTCGGTCTCCTCGACCGGCGGGTCGACCAGCTTGGCGATCGCCGCCTTCAGCCAGCGGGACTCGTTGCCGGGGGTGGACTCCAGGGTGACGACATCGCCCTCGACCGAGACCACGGTGCCGAACAGGCCGGAGCCGGTCATCACCTCCTGGCCGGGCTGGAGGTTGTCCCGGAAGCTCATCGCCTCGCGCTGCTGCTTGCGGGCACGGGTCGACATGAACCACATCGCCGCGACACCGATGACGAGGATGATGATCAGTTCCACAATGCTCCTTCGAAGGACGTCCGCCGCAGTCTAGGCGCCACGGCTCCGGGCCTCCTAACGACTGCCCTCGATGCGAGGTTCCCGGCGTTTCGCCTCAGATCGCCCGAACCGCCCTAACCGAAGAGCGTTCCGCCACCCGCCGGAGCGGTCAGGCCCAGGTGTGCCCAGCCCTCGGCCGTGGCGACGCGACCCCGGGGCGTCCGTCCGATCAGCCCTTCGCGCACCAGGAACGGCTCGGCCACGGTCTCCACCGTCTCCGGCTCCTCGCCGACCGCGACGGCCAGCGTGGTCAGCCCGACCGGTCCCCCGCCGAAGCGCACGCACAGCGCCCGCAGCACCGCACGGTCCAACCGGTCCAGGCCGCGTTCGTCCACCTCGTAGACCGCCAACGCCGACCGCGCCGCCTCCAGGGTCAGCTCGCCGGTCCCCCGCACCTCCGCCCAGTCCCGCACCCGACGCAGCAGCCGGTTGGCGATCCGCGGCGTTCCCCGGGACCGGGAGGCGATCTCGGCCGCGGCATCCCGGTCCAGCGGGACCCCGAGCAGCCCGGCCGACCGCATCAGCACCCGCTCCAGCTCCCCGTCGGCGTAGAAGTCCAGGTGCCCGGTGAACCCGAACCGGTCCCGCAGCGGCGCCGGCAGCAGCCCGGCCCGGGTGGTCGCGCCCACCACCGTGAACGGCGGGAGGCTGAGCGGGATCGCGCTGGCACCCGCCCCCTTGCCCACCACGACGTCGACCCGGAAGTCCTCCATCGCGACGTAGAGCAGTTCCTCCGCCGGACGGGCGAGCCGGTGGATCTCGTCCAGGAACAGCACCTCGCCCTCCTCCAGCGACGACAGGATCGCCGCCAGGTCACCGGCGTGCTGGATCGCGGGACCACTGGAGACCCGCAGCGAGGCACCCAGTTCGGCGGCGATGATCATCGCCAGGGTGGTCTTGCCCAAGCCGGGCGGACCGGAGAGCAGCACGTGGTCCGGTGTCCTGCCGCGGGCGAGCGCCGACTGCAGCACCAGGGACAGTTGCTCGCGCACCACCGGCTGTCCCACGAACTCGTCCAGGTGCCGCGGGCGCAGCGCCGCCTCGGCGGCACGTTCCAGGTCGTCCGCACCGGCCCGGACCAACGACTCGGTGGCGTCCTCCTCCACGGGCGCGACGTCCTCAGCCACGGTTGGCGCCCAGACCCCGCAGCGCGGCCCGCAGCACACCCGCCATGTCCGAGGGACCCACGGCGCCGTCCCGGTCGGCGAGGACGGCCGCCACCGCCTCCTGGGCGACCTTGAGGTTCCAGCCCAGACCCACCAGTGCCTCGACCACCTCGTCGCGGTGATCGGTGGCGGCCACCGGGGCCGCACCGGCCCCCGGACCGTCACCGGTCGGCGCACCGAGCCGGTCACCGAGCTCCAGGACGATCCGCTGCGCGCCCTTCTGGCCGATGCCGGGCACCCGCTTGAGCGCCGCCAGGTCCTCGGTGGCCACGGCCCGGCGCAGCCCGTCCGGGGTGTGCACCGCCAGCATCGCCAGCGCCAGCCGAGGCCCGACACCGGAGACCGACTGCACCACCTCGAAGACGTCGCGCTCGTCGTCGTCGCCGAAGCCGAACAGAGTGAGCGAGTCCTCCCGCACCACCATCGAGGTGGCCAGCCGTGCTTCCTGCCCCACCCGCAGCCCGGCCAGGGTCGTCGGCGTGGCATGCACCAGCATCCCGACCCCGCCGACCTCGACCACCGCGGCGTCCAGCCGCACCGTCAGCACCGTCCCGCGCACCGAGGCGATCACGCCGGGTTCCTTCCGTTCGACGACTCTCGATCAACTGCGCGGCAGTCTGCCACGGGTGCGAACAGGTGTACGAACGACACGCAGCGCAGCAGGCCGCTCAGGCCCGGACCCGGCGCGCCTTCTGTTCGGCCTCGGCCCAGGCCCGCTGCGCGGCGGTCATCGCACCGGGCGCGCGCTGCGGCCCTCCGACGGCACCCGCCGGCCGCCACAGGTGGGTGATCGCGATCGCCAGCGCATCGGCGGCGTCGGCGGGCTTGGGGATCTCGGTCAGATCCAGCAGGCGGGTCACCATGTGCTGGACCTGCGGCTTGTCGGCGCGGCCGTTGCCGGTGACGGCGGCCTTCACCTCGCTCGGCGAGTGCAGCGCCACCGGGATCTTGCGCCGGGCGGCGGCCAACATCGCGATGCCGGTCACCTGGGCGACGCCGATCACCGAGTCCAGGTTGTCGTGGGCGAAGATCCGCTCGATCGCCACGGTGTCCGGTGCGTGCTCCTCCAGCCAGACCTCCAGCTGGTCGCCGATCCGCAGCAGCCGCTGGTCGATGTCCTCGGTGGGGCCCGACCGCGCGACCCCGACCGCGACCATCCGCACCCGTCGACCCGACAGCCCGTCGACGACCCCGAGGCCGCAACGGGTCAGACCGGGGTCGATGCCGAGCACGCGCATGGCACGCAGTCTCTCAGCCCCGGGGCCGAACACGACGACGCCCCGCCGCATCGAACCGTGCGGCGGGGCGTCGTACCGGACTGCTGGACGGCTCACTCCTCGTCGAGGGCGGCCATCACCTCGTCCGAGGCGTCGAAGTTGGTGAAGACGTTCTGCACGTCGTCCGAGTCCTCCAGCGCGTCGATCAGGCGCAGGATCTTGCGGGCGCCCTCGACGTCGACCTCGACCTGGGTGGACGGGTAGAACACCGAGTCGGCGGACTCGTAGTCGATCCCGGCCTCCTGCAGGGCGGTGCGCACCGCGACCAGGTCGGTGGCCTCGCTCAGCACCTCGTAGAAGTCGCCCATCCGGGTGACGTCCTCGGCGCCGGCCTCGAGCACCGCCATGGTGACCGAGTCCTCGTCGGTGCCCTCGGCGGGGACCATCACGACGCCCTTGCGGGAGAAGACGTAGGCGACCGAGCCCGGGTCGGCCATCTGACCGCCGTTGCGGGTGAAGGCCACCCGCACGTCGGAGGCGGCCCGGTTCCGGTTGTCGGTCAGGCACTCGACCAGCACCGCGATGCCGCCGGGGCCGTAGCCCTCGTACATGATCGTCTGGTAGTCGGCGCCGCCGGCCTCGAGACCGGACCCACGCTTGACCGCGCGGTCGATGTTGTCGTTCGGCACCGACGACTTCTTGGCCTTCTGGATCGCGTCGACCAGGGTCGGGTTGCCCGCCGGGTCACCGCCACCGACGCGCGCGGCGACCTCGATGTTCTTGATCAGCTTGGCGAACAGCTTGCCGCGCTTGGCGTCGATCGCCGCCTTCTTGTGCTTGGTGGTGGCCCACTTGGAATGCCCCGACATCGGTGCCCTATCCCTTCGATCGCAGTCCTGCTTCGCGGACCATCTCCACGAACAAACGGTGCACGCGCGTGTCGCCGGTCACCTCCGGATGGAAGGACGTGGCGAGCAGCGAGCCCTGGCGCACCGCGACGATCCTACCGGCGACCGGCCCGGATTCGACGCGAGCCAGCGCGGTGGCCGCCGGACCGATCTCCTCGACCCACGGCGCGCGGATGAAGACGGCGTGCACCGGATCGCGCTCGGACTCCGGGATGCCGTCGATCCGCAGGTCGGTCTCGAAGGAGTCCACCTGCCGCCCGAAGGCGTTCCGGCGCACGGTGACGTCCAGCCCGCCGAGGGTCCGCTGACCGTCGATGCCGCCCTCGATCCGGTCGGCGAGCAGGATCATCCCGGCACATGAACCGTAGGCGGGCATCCCGGCGGCCAGGCGGTCCCGGATCGGCCCGTCCAGGTCGAAGGCGCGCAGCAGCTTGTCGATGGTGGTCGACTCGCCGCCGGGCAGCACCAGCGCGTCCACGGCATCGAGTTCGGTGGTCCGACGCACCGGCACCGCTCGCGCCCCGGACGCCTCCAGTGCCGCCAGGTGCTCGCGGACATCGCCTTGCAGGGCCAGCACGCCCACCGTCACAGTCACCCGGACATCCTACGAATCCCCGCAACCCGCCCCCGACCGCGCCCACCCGTGGCAGCGGTCCGCACCGCTCGGACGGTCATCAGCCGACGTCGGCACTTCGCCCCCGAGATCGGCACTTCCCCGACCCGATCGTGGCGCGAACCCACGACCTCGACCCCGGGGGGCGGGGGGGGCGGGGGCGGGCCGATGGGTGGGGTGGGTGGGTCAGGCGGTGGCGGACTCGGGGGACGGGACGGTGAGGTCGGACCAGGCGGTGATCTGGTCGGCGAGGCGCGCCAGGCCCTCCAGCAGTCCGGTGCGCTCGGCGGCCAGGGACACCCGGACCATCCCCTCGCCACCGGGGCCGAAGGCGCTGCCGGGCGACACCGAGACGTGCCGCTCGTCCAGGAGCCGCAGCGCGAAGGCCTCGGAGTCGGCGGTCGCCGCCGAGATGTCGACCATCAGGTAGAACGCGCCCTCGGGCCGGACGCACCCGATCCCGCGCCGCTCCAACAGGGCGACCGCCGCGTCCCGCCGCTCCCGGTAGGAGTCGACGGCGGTGGCGACCTCGTCCTGCGGTCCGGTGACCGCCGCCAGGGCGGCCCGCTGACCGACCGAGGACGGGCAGGCGACGGTGGCCTCGGCGACCTGGCCGAGCAGGTCGATCACGTGCGCGTTCCGGGAGACGGCGTAGCCGATCCGCCAGCCGGTCATCGCGTAGGTCTTGGAGAAGCTGAAGAAGGTGACCACCCGGTCGTCGGTGTCGAAGGTGGCCGGGCTGACATGCGGGGCGCCGAAGGTGATCGCCTCGTAGCACTCGTCGGAGAACACCCACAGATCGTGTTGGCGGGCCAGCTCCACCACACCGGCCAGCAGGTCGGCGGGATACATCGCGCCGGTCGGGTTGTTCGGCGAGCAGACCACGATGATCCGGGTCGCGGGGGTGATCGCGGCCTCGATGTCGGCCAGCGTCGGCACGAAGCCGTTCTCCGCCCGCGCCGGGTAGGTGCCGACCTCGACGTTCGCGGCGACGGCCGCCATCCGCCAGTTCGGGAACTCCGGGTCCGGCAGCAGGATCTGCTCCCCCGGTCCGGCCAGCGCGCTGATCGCCATCGCCAGTCCGTGCATGGCACCGTGCGAGACCACGACGTCGTCGGCGGTGACCGGGATGGCGTTCACCCGCGTGACCTTCTCGGCCAGCGCCGCCCGCAGCTCCGGCTCACCGGTGCTGGAGGTGTACGCGGTGTGACCGGCGGCGGCGTCCCGGGCGGCGGCCGCGACCACGTGGGCGGGGGTGGTGGCGTCGGGTTCACCGATCTCCAGCCGGATCGCCTCCGGATCGCGCATGGCGAGTTCCATCAGGGTCCGGATTCCGGAGCGGTGGATGCGGGTGGCGGGTGAGGTGGAGATCGGCACGCGCCGAACGATACCCCGAGACGTTACCGCCCAGTACGTTTCAGTCGACCTGCCGGGTCACGCCGTCCCAGCCGGTGAGCAGCGGGCGGATCAGCGCGGCCAACCCGGCCGGGAAGACCTCGATCTGCACCGCGTCCAGCTCGGCCACCGGCCACCAGCGCATCTCGTCCAGGACCGCTGCCTCCAGCTCGGTCCAGCCGTCACGCATCAGCTCCGCGGCGCCGTCGACCCGGGCCAGGAAGAACTCCTCGTCCTGGCGGCAGCGCTGCAGCAGGAAGTCGAAGACCGCCGACCGGGACCAGACCGGTCCGATCAGGCCCGCGGGGTCCAGCACCAGGCCGGTCTCCTCGAAGACCTCGCGCACGGCGCCCTCCCGGGCCGACTCCCCCGGTTCCAGACCGCCGCCGACGGTGAACCACCAGCTGCGTTCCGGCTGGTCCACGTCGTGCCCGCGCACCAGCAGCACCCGGTCCTGCTCGTCCAGCAGCAGCACCCGCGCCGCGGTGCGGAACGGCAGTCCGTCCGGGCCGGGCAGCCAATCGGGGCCCAGGGACGGGACGGTCGCCGGCTGGGCGTCGGAGCCCGGGGACGGCACCGGCCCGCCGTTCCCCACGGGGAGCGACGGGCCGGTGCCGGTGGAATTCACCACCCGCGCTCGGCCAGGCGGTGCGGCACCGGGACGTCGTCCACGTTGATGCCGACCATCGCCTCACCCAGGCCACGGGAGGCGTTGGCGATCACGTCCGGGTCGTCGTAGAAGGTGGTCGCCTTCACGATCGCCGCCGCGCGCTCGGCCGGGTTGCCGGACTTGAAGATGCCGGAGCCGACGAACACACCCTCGGCGCCGAGCTGCATCATCATCGCCGCGTCGGACGGGGTGGCGATGCCACCGGCGGTGAACAGCACCACCGGGAGCTTGCCGTTCTTGGCGACCTCGGCGACCAGCTCGTAGGGCGCCTGCAGCTCCTTGGCGGCGAGGAACAGCTCGTCCTCGGGCAGCGAGGACAGCCGACGGATCTCGTCCCGGAGGGTGCGCATGTGGGTGGTGGCGTTGGAGACGTCCCCGGTGCCGGCCTCGCCCTTGGAGCGGATCATCGCCGCGCCCTCGGTGATCCGGCGCAGCGCCTCGCCCAGGTTGGTCGCACCGCAGACGAAGGGCACGGTGAACTGCCACTTGTCGATGTGGTGGGCGTAGTCGGCCGGGGTGAGCACCTCGGACTCGTCGATGTAGTCGACCCCGAGCGCCTGCAGCACCTGGGCCTCGACGAAGTGACCGATCCGGGCCTTGGCCATCACCGGGATGGACACCGCGTTCACGATGCCGTCGATCAGGTCCGGGTCGCTCATCCGGGCCACGCCACCCTGGGCGCGGATGTCGGCGGGCACCCGCTCCAGCGCCATCACGGCCACCGCACCGGCGTCCTCGGCGATCTTCGCCTGCTCGGCGGTGACCACATCCATGATCACGCCGCCCTTGAGCATCTCGGCCATGCCGCGCTTCACCCGGGCGGTGCCGAAAGCGGCGTCGCTGCTGGTGGGGGTGGTGGTGCTGTCGGTCACAGTTCCCTCGCAATTGATGTCAGCGGCTAGCGTCCGGTCATCGTAAGCCCGGCCGCGGGTCAGGCGGACGACGATTCCGGCGGTGCACCGGCGGCGCCGAGCGCGGTCGGCCAGGCGTCGTCGAGTTCCAGGGTCTGCGGCATGGGGGCGCGGCCCGCGAGCCGGAAGGTGCGGACCGCCCACCCCCGACGCATCCGCTGCGCCTGGGCGACCGCCTCGTTGTGGAAGCGACGGGCCAGCTGCACCCGGTACCAGGCGTCGGCCAGGGCGTCGAGGAGGTCGGCGCCGCCGGGCTCGTCGCGCAGTTCCGCGATCTCGGCCGGGTCGTCGAGCACCTCGCGCAGGGTGGCCGACAGCTCGCTCTCCAGCCAGCCCCGATCGGCCTCGGGGGTCGGCGCGGCGATCCCGGCGGGCAGCGGTGCGATCCCGCCGGTGTCGGTGCGACCCGCGCTGATCGACGCCCAGGCGGCCTCGCCGATCAGCACCGAACTGACCGGGTCCAGCAGGCCGGAGGCCGACAGCGTGGACGCGGCGGAGGCTCGGCGCAGCAATTGGGTGTCCACCACCGCGCGGGAGGCGGCGACCTTGCGATGCAGGCGGTCGATCCGGTTCGCGGTGATCCACACCCACCAGACGATCAGCACCAGCACCGTCACCACGACGACGGTGATCTCGCTCCAGGTCATTGGTCGTCACCCCGCCAGCGCCGCAGTCGGCCGCGCACCGACGACGGGTCCTCGCCCACCGGCGCGTGCCCGCTCTCCACCGCCATCTCGTACACGGTGAGGATCTGGTGGGTGACGGTGGACCAGTCGTAGCGCAGCACCGCGGCGGAGCCACGGTCCGCCAGGTCGGCGCGCCGCGCCGGGTCGGCCAGCAGGTCGGCCAGCACCCGGGCGAGATCGTCGCCGTCGCCGGTGCGGAACAGCTCGCCCGCCTGGCCGTCGGCCAGCACCCGGCGGAACGCACCGAGGTCGCTGGCCACCACCGGGGTGTGGGCGCTCATCGCCTCGACCAGCACGATGCCGAAGGACTCACCGCCGGTCTGAGGCGCGACGTAGGCGTCCACCGAGCGGAACAGCGCCGCCTTCTCCTCGTCGGAGACCCCGCCGAGGAACTCGACGGCCTCGGCGTCGTCCCCGATCAGCTCGCGCACGTCCTCCGGCCCGGTGTCGCCCCGGCCGGCGATCAGGAACCGCACACCCGGGATGGCGCGCCGGACGGCGGGCACCGCTGCCAGGAGCACCGGCAGGCCCTTGCGCGGCTCATCCAACCGGCCGAGGAAGGCGACGGTGGGCCGCTCCGGGGTCCCGGTCCACCGCGGATCGGTGGGCGCGTCGGCGAAGTGCTGGACGTACACCCCGTTCGGGATCACCACGGCGTCGCCGCCGAGGTGGTCGACCAGGGTCCGTCGGGCGTCCTCGGAGACGGCGATCCGGGCGTTGATCTTCTCCAACGACTGCCGGACCAGCGGGTAGGCCACCTGCAACGACCGGGACCGCTGCTGCGAGGAGTGGAAGGTCGCGACCACCGGGCCGTCGGCGATCCACAGCGCGAGCATGGACAGCGACGGGCTCATCGGCTCGTGCAGGTGCAGCACGTCGAACTGCCCGGCCTCCAGCCAACGTCGCACCCGGGCGGCGGTCAGCGGTCCGAAGGCGAGCCGGGCCACCGACCCGTTGTAACGCACCGGCACCGCGCGCCCGGCCGAGGTCATGTAGTCCGGGATCGGGGTGTCGTCGTCCGCCGGTGCCAGGACGCCGACGGTGTGGCCCCGGGCGATCAGCGCCTCGGCCAGGTCGCGGATGTGGAACTGCACCCCGCCGGGGGCGTCGAAGGAGTAGGGACAGACGATGCCGACCCGCAACGGGCGCTCGGGGCTGCGCAGCGCGTCCAGGGCGGCGCTCACTCCCCCGCCTCCGCCTTCGTCCGGGCGTAGCGCTCCGGGTCCAGGTCGGCGACGAACACCCGCTGCAACATATGCCAGTCCTGCGGGTAACGGCGGATGCCCGCCGCCAGCTCGTCCACCCAGCGCTGGGTCAGGGCCGGGATGCGCTCGGCCTTGGGCAGCTCGGGGTCCGGGGTAAGGATCGGGGAGAACTCCACCACGATGCCCCACCCGGTGCCGGCCGCCCGGCGTCGGGCCCCGTGCAGGCGCTCGTAGCGGATCACGGTGGCACACAGTGGCGCCCCGGTGGACAGCGCGAGGGCGGCCGGACCGGCGGCGACCCGGGCCCGTTCGCCGAACAGGTCCACCTCCACCCCGCGCGATGTCAGGTCGCGGTCGGCCAGCAGCGGCACCAGGCCGCCCCCCTCGCGCCGAATGCCACGGACCAGCTCGCGGAACACGCCGCCACCGGCACCGGACAGCGCGATGATCTCCAGCCCCAGGCTCTCCCGGAACGCCAGGAACTCCTGGAACAGCGCCTCCGGCTTCAACCGCTCGGCGACGGTGAGCGTGCGGCCGAGGTTCCGGGTGGCCCAGGCACCGGCCAGGTCCCAGTTGCCCAGGTGCCCGAGGGCCATCACGACCATCTCGCCGCTCTGCATCCGCTCGACCGCCGACAGGTCACCGTCGAGCCGCACCCGCGCGTCGATCTGCTCCGGCGACACCCCGACCAGGGCGAAGGCCTCACCGAAGTAGCGCATGTAGGAGCGCATCCCGGCCAGCGACAGTCGGCACAGCGCCTTCGCGTCCAGCTCCGGGCGCACCCGGCGCAGATTGTCCTCCAGGCGGCGGACGCCCTCGCCGTGCCGCAGCCAGGTCACGTCGGCGACCAGACGGAACGCTCCGCGCACCACACCGTCCGGCAGCTTCCCGGTGATCCGCCAGGCGGTGGCGTACGCCTTCGCGACGTCGATCCTCACTGCTGGACCGCCTGCCTGCGCACGGTCGCCATCCGCTGCACCACGGTGATCAGCGACGCCACGGCCAGCAGCCCGAGCACGACGACCAGCACGACCGCGGGCAGGCCGACACCGACCAGGAAGATCGCGACCAGCACCGCCACCAGCCGGTCGGCGCGCTCGGCGATGCCCACCTTGGCGGTCATTCCGAGTCCCTCGGCGCGGGCGCGGGCATAGGGCACGATCGAGCCGAGCACCAGGCAGGCGAGCGCGAGGCCCAGCCCCCAGTCGCCCACCGCGTCGTCCCGGCCCACGAACCACAGGGTGAGCCCGGTGAAGATCGCCGCGTCGGCGAACCGGTCCAGCGTCGAGTCCAGGAACGCACCCCAGGCTCCCGAGCGACCGGCCCGGCGCGCCATCACTCCGTCCAGGGAGTCGGTGAGCACGAAGACCGTGATGATCAGGCTCCCCGCGAGCAGGTGCCCGGTGGGCAGCAGCGTCATCGCGGCCAGCACCACGATCACGGTGCCGGTGATGGTGACGGCGTCCGGCGACACCCTCCAGCGCAGCAGCCGGTCGGCCACCGGGGTGAAGAACCAGGTGGCGAAGCCCCGCAGGCGATCCATCAGTCGTCCTCCCCTGGCCACGCCGCGGCGAGCCGGGTCCGGGTGTCGGCCAACAGCTCGGGCAGCGCCCGGGTCTGCGCGACGATCGGCAGGAAGTTGGCGTCACCGGCCCAGCGCGGCACCACGTGCTGGTGCAGGTGGGCCGCGATCCCGGCCCCGGCGACCGCACCCTGGTTCATCCCCAGGTTGAAGCCGTCCGGGCCGGACACGGCGCGCAGCACGGTCATCGCGGTGCGGGTGAGGTGCGCGACCTCGGCCACCTCGTCACCGTCCAGCTCGGTGTAGTCGGCGACGTGGCGGTAGGGGCAGACCAGTAGGTGACCGCCGTTGTACGGGTACAGGTTCATCAGCACGAAGGCATGCGACCCCCGCGCGACGATCAGCCCCTCCTCGTCGGAGAGCCCGGGCGCGCGACAGAACGGGCAGCCCTGCTTGTTCTCCCCGCCGATGTACGCCATCCGGTGCGGCACCCACAGACGACCGAAGCCGTCCGGGGTGCCGGCCAGATCGGCGGCGTTCTCCTCCACGGCTCAGACCTGCGCGTGCTCGCGGACCGCGGTGACGATCCGCTGCACGGCGTCAGCCACCGGCACGCCGTTCTCCTGCGAGCCGTCCCGGAACCGGAAGGACACCGCACCGGCCTCGGCGTCCTCACCGCCCGCGATCAGCACGAACGGGATCTTCTGGGTGGCGGCGTTGCGGATCTTCTTGCCGAACCGGTCGTCCGAACGGTCGACCTCGGCCCGGATGCCCTGGGCGCGCAGCTGAGCGACCACCTCGCCGAGGTACTCGTCGAAGGCCTCCGCCACCGGCACCGCCAGCACCTGCACCGGCGCGAGCCAGGCCGGGAACGCCCCGGCGTAGTGCTCGGTCAGCACCGCGAAGAACCGCTCGATGGATCCGAACAGCGCGCGGTGGATCATCACCGGCCGCTGCCGGGTGCCGTCGGGGGCGGTGTACTCCAGCTCGAACCGCTCCGGCAGGTTGAAGTCCAGCTGGATGGTCGACATCTGCCAGGTGCGGCCGATCGCGTCCTTGGCCTGCACGGAGATCTTCGGGCCGTAGAAGGCGGCGCCGCCCGGGTCCGGGACCAGCTCCAGGCCGGACTCGGTGGCCACCTGCCGCAGGGTCTCGGTGGCCTCCTCCCAGGCGGAGTCCTCACCGACCGACTTCTCCGGGTTGCGGGTCGACAGCTCCAGGTAGAAGTCGTCGAGGCCGTAGTCCTTGAGCAGGTCGAGTACGAAGGTGAGCAGGCTGGTCAGCTCGTCCTTCATCTGCTCACGGGTGCAGTAGATGTGCGCGTCGTCCTGGGTGAAGCCGCGGGCCCGGGTCATGCCGTGCACCACACCGGACTTCTCGTACCGGTAGACGGTCCCGAACTCGAACAGCCGCAGCGGCAGCTCCCGGTAGGACCGACCCCGGGAGTCGAAGATCAGGTTGTGCATCGGGCAGTTCATCGGCTTGAGGTAGTAGTTCTGCCCCTGCTTGGTGACGTTGCCGTCGGCGTCCCGCTCCTCGTCCAGCTGCATCGGCGGGTACATGCCGTCGGCGTACCAGTCCAGGTGCCCGGAGATCTCGAACAGCTGCTGCTTGGTGATGTGCGGGGAGTTCACGAAGGAGTACCCGGCCTCGACGTGCTTGCGGCGGGAGTACTCCTCCATCTCCATCCGGATGATGCCGCCCTTGGGGTGGAACACCGCCAGGCCGGAGCCGATCGCGTCCGGGAAGGAGAACAGGTCCAGCTCGTTGCCCAGCCGGCGGTGGTCGCGGCGCTCGGCCTCGGCGATCCGGTCCAGGTACGCCTTGAGCTCGTCCTTGGTCGGCCAGGCGGTGCCGTAGATCCGCTGCAGCTGCGGGTTCTTCTCCGAGCCGCGCCAGTAGGCGGCGGCCGAGCGGGTCAGCTGGTAGCCGTTGCCGAGCAGCTTGGTGCTGGGGAGGTGCGGGCCACGGCACAGGTCCTGCCAGACCACGGTCTCCGACTCCCGGCCCGCGCCGCGCACGTTCTGGTAGTAGGTCAGTCCGCCGTCGCCGACCTCGACCGAGGCGCCCTCACCCGCTTCGGTAGCGGTGGACTTCAGGCCGATCAGCTCCTGCTTGTACGGCTCGTCGGCCGCCATAGCGCGCGCCTCCTCGTCGGTGACCTCCACCCGGCGGAAGGTCTGGCCCTCGCGCACGATCCGGCTCATCACCTTCTCCAGCTTGCGCAGGTCCTCCGGGGTGAACGGGGTCTCGACGTCGAAGTCGTAGTAGAAGCCGTCGGTGACCGGGGGGCCGATGCCGAGCTTGGCGGTCGGGTTGACCTCCTGCACCGCCTGCGCGAGGACGTGGGCCGCGGAGTGGCGCAGCACGCTCAGGCCGTCCGAGGAGTCGATGGTGACCGACTCGACGGTCGCGCCCTCGGGCAGCGCACGGGACAGGTCCCACAGCTCGCCGTCGACCCGGACGACCACGACGTCCTTGCGGTCGGAGAACAGGTCCGCCCCCGTGGTCCCGGTCGCGGCGGTGGTCGGGCTGCCGTCGACGGTGAGGGTGAGGTTCTCGGACACGGATGGGTCTCCTCGGCTTCGGTTCACCGGGCGCCTCGCGCGCCTGGCCACCCCCGATGCTACCGACCGGGACCGACGGGACCGCCGCTGACACGACGAAGGCCCCGATCCGCATGGGATCAGGGCCTTCGACACGCGGGTGGGCGATACTGGGTTCGAACCAGTGACCTCTTCGGTGTGAACGAAGCGCGCTACCACTGCGCCAATCGCCCGGTGTTGACACCACCATACAGACCCGAGGGCCGAAACGAAAAACCGGCCGCACGCTGGCCGGATGGGTCCGGCATGAGGAGTTCGGCCGGGTGAAAGTGCGCAACCGTGCTCGGCCTGGCACCCTCGGGCTGCCATCATGGACCAACCACGAAAGGGGGGTGACGCCATGGCCCAGCACAGTGACGACGTCGTCGAGTCGGTCGCCATGCAGCTGATCAGCTCCGACGCGAGCGTGCTGCCGGTGACCGCCGAGCTCTCCTACCGTGCCAGCGACCCGTACACCGTCCGCGCCGTGTTCAGCAGCCCCCAGTCCACCTCGGTCTGGCTGATCGGCCGTGACCTGCTGGTGCAGGGGATGCTCGCCGACTCCGACGATCCGGCCGGCAACGGCGACGTGCAGGTGTGGCGGGACGAGGACCCGCTGTTCGTGCTGCTCTCCCTGACCGGCATCGAGGGGTCGGCCCTGCTGGCGGCCCCGGCCGACGCGGTGGAGCACTTCCTGACCCGCACCGAGGAACTGGTCGGGATCGGCGGCGAGAGCGAGCGGATGGAGGGCGAGCTGACGGCGCTGATCGCCGCCCTGCTCACCGCCTGAGGTCCACCAGTTCCCGCACCGCCGCGATCACCGGGGTGGTGCCGAGCGGTCTGCCGTCCAGCGCCCGCGCCGGGACGAAGCCGCGCAGCGCGTTGCTGACCGCGAGACCGATGTCCCGACGGTCCAGCACCGTCCACGGCAGGTCGACCTCGCGCACCGGGAGACCCGCCCGCGCCGACCACTCCAGGACCAGCTCCCGCATCACCCCGGGCAGGCAACCGCTGGCCAGGGTCGGGGTGAGCAGCTCGCCGTCCAGCTCCACCCAGACGTTCGAGGTACTGCCCTCGCTCAGTCGATCCCGGGTGTCGGCCAGCACCGCCTCGTCGGCCCCGTGGCGTCGCGCATCGGCCAGGGCCAGGGCGTCGGCGGCGTAGGCGGTGGACTTGTGGCCGGCCAGCGGCGATCGCTCGTTGCGCACCCAGGAACTGCGGTGCAGCGCGGGCGACGGGCGGCTCGGCGACGACTCCGCCACCAGCACCGGGCCGTGCGGCGAACCGACGGTGATCCGCAGTCGCCCCACGTCCGGGCCCGTGACCGCCGCCACCCCGGCGGTGATCGCGTCCTCGTCGACGGCCAGGTCCAGGGCCGCCGCCGATCGCCGCAAGCGGGCCAGATGCCGGTCCAGGGCGAACACCCGGCCGTCGATCACCGCGCAGGTCTCGAACAGGCCCAGTCCGTGGGTCGGCACCGGGTCGGACGCGGGATACACCGGGTCCGCCGGGTCGAGCAGTCGGCCGCGCGCCCAGACCCTCATGCCGTCAGCCCGATCAGTCGTTCCGCCTTCAATTCGGTCTCCGCCCACTCCTGTTCGGGGTCGCTGCCCCAGGTGATCCCGGCTCCGGTGCCGAAGCGCAGCATCCCGTCGGCCCACCAGAACGTCCGGATCCCCACCGCCAGCTCGGCCCGCAGCGCACCGTCCGCAGCCACCTCGCACCAGCCGACCAGCCCGCAGTACGGCCCCCGGGGGGCGGTCTCCAGCTCGGCGATGATCCGCAGCGCCGACGACTTCGGGGCACCGGACACCGAACCCGGCGGGAAGGTGGCGGCGAGCAGCGCGGACCAGTCCTGCGTGCGCAGCTCCCCGCTGACGGTGGACACCAGATGCGCCAGGCCGGGGTGTTCCTCGACCGCCAGCAGCTCGTCCACCCGCACCGTGCCCGGGCGGCAGATCCGTTGCAGGTCGTTGCGGACCAGATCGGTGATCATCACGTTCTCCGCCCGGTCCTTCGCGCTCAGGCCGCCCGGGGTGCGGGCGGTGCCCTTGATCGGCGACGAGGTCACTCGCCCGTCGGCGACCCGCAGGAAGAGCTCGGGCGAGGCGCTGACCACCCACTGCCCGGGCACCTGGACCGCCGCGGCGAAGGGTGCCGGGTTGCCCACGGCGAGCCGGTCGGCCAGCGCGGCGGCGGACGGTTCAGTCGGCAGTTCGGCGGCGAGCACCCGGCAGAGGTTGGCCTGGTACACCGCGCCGTCGCGGATCGCCGCCCGCACCCGGCGCACACCGTCGGTGTAGGCGGCTCGGTCGAGCGAGCTGGTCCACTCCCCAGGAGCGTTCCACGGCCGGTCTGCGGGGGAGATCGGCTGTCGCTCGGCGAACCGCCAGGCGCGGACCGGGCCGTCGAAGTCCCCGACCATCACCCAGTCGCCCGGCGTACGCAGCCGCTCCGGCTCCGCCACCACATCCGGCACCGACTCCAGGACACCGCGCAGCTCGTGACCACCCATCCGCGCCCAGCCCTCGGTCAGCACCCGCACACGGTAGCCGGACGAGATGCCCGCAGGAGCGTCCACATCGCGGTGATCACGCGGAACACCACCCGGATTGGACTCCCGCTCAGAAGTTCGCGTACAGTTCAGGACGCACCGGGCAGCCCGGCCGATCAGGTCGGACAGAAGGTGCAATGCGGATGTGGCTCAGTGGTAGAGCATCACCTTGCCAAGGTGAGGGTCGCGGGTTCGAATCCCGTCATCCGCTCGGAGGCAGACACTCCTGGTCGATCGGTCACGATCGCTGAGGACTGAGGTCTCAGGGTGGAGTGGCCGAGAGGCGAGGCAGCGGCCTGCAAAGCCGTATACACGGGTTCGAATCCCGTCTCCACCTCGTATTTCCAGTGGTTTCCACTGGGCGATTGGCGCAGCGGTAGCGCGCTTCCCTGACACGGAAGAGGTCACTGGTTCGATCCCAGTATCGCCCACCAGCAAGGGCCGTTCCGGTTCCGACCGGAACGGCCTCGCTGTTCGTTTGCGGATGTGGCTCAGTGGTAGAGCATCACCTTGCCAAGGTGAGGGTCGCGGGTTCGAATCCCGTCATCCGCTCCAGCCGAAGGCGTCCGACTCCCCCGGGGTCGGACGCCTTCGTCGTTGTCCCGGTCAACACCCGAGCCTCGCACTCGCGGGTCAGCCACACCGGGCATACTCCTCGGGTGAGCACCCCGGATGTCAGCACCGAGTTCCGTCGCCTGCGCGCCCACCTGGAGCGCCTGGCCCCCGAGTCGGCCGCCACCTTCAACCCGCCCGCCACCGCCGAGGAACTCGACCGGCTGGACGAGGTGCTGGACGGTTCCACCCCGCCGGAGCTGCGCGAGCTGCTGTCGATCGCCAACGGTCAGCACGACCCGGACGGCGTGCACGGCATGATCAACCACCTCAGCTTCTGCTCGGTGGACGAGCTGGTGCGCTTCCACCGGGAGCTGTCCGACACCAGCACCCGGACCCCCGCCGCCCAGCCGTCCTGGTACCGGTGGTCCGACTGGTCGCCGGACTGGATCCCGGTGATGACCGTGGACGGCGACGCCCTGCTGATCGACCTGGACCCGGGCGAGCGGGGCACGGTCGGCCAGGTCTTCGTCCGACCGGAGGACCCGGAGCTGGACGAGCCGTTGGCGACCAGCCTCGGCGGCTACCTGGCCCGGGCGAACGAGCTGATCGAGTCCGGCGAGTACGAGCTGGACGACGACGTGCTGACCATCGTCGAGCTGTACTGACCCCTACCGCCGCCCGGCACCCGGCGCCGGGCCATGTCGGCGCCGGGTCAGGGCCGGGTCAGCGCTGGGTGACCCAGCCCGGTCGGTCGGCGTGGTCGACCCGGAGCACCAGGTCGGCGACCGCCTCCGGGTCCACCTCCTCCCGGTAGCGGGCGTCGGTCGCCAACCGCCAGCGCTCCTGCGCGGGCAGTCGGCGGGCCAGCATGTCCGGGCGCAGCGCCAGGTGCACACTCAGGTCGACCGGCAGCCAGCGGCCGAGCAGCAGCTCACCGGCGAGCAGCAGGACGCCGCGCTCCGGCACCGGCTCGGTGCGGCGCCGGGCCGAACGGTCCTGGTGGGCGTCCCAGAGGGCCGGCAGATAGGCCGTGCCCGCCTCCCACGGGTCGAGCACCTCGCGGATCAGGGCACCGGAGTCCAGCGCGATGTCGAGCAGGGCGTCCGGGTCGTCCCGGCCGAACTCCCAGCGCACCGAGGCCGGTCGCAGGAAATCGGCGGCCAGCACCACGGCCACCTCGCGCCCGGCCGCGCGCAACGGCTCGACGAGGTCGGCGGCCAGGAGCTCCGGACGGGTGACGGCCCAACCGTCGACCAGGACCCGGGGGCGCTGCCCGAGGCCGAGGACCCGGTCCACGAGTCGGTCCCGGATCTGGGCGGGGCTGACCGGTTCGACACGCACCCGCACAGTCTGCCCCGCCGCTCACTCCCCCAGCACCGCGACCAGTCCGTCGGCCAGTCGCTCGGACCACCAGGCCCAGTCGTGTCCGCCCGGCACCTCCCGGAGTTCCAAGTGCTCGCCGCGCTCGGCGATCAGCGCTGCCAGCTCGTGGTTGGTGCGGGTGAGCAGGCCCTCGTACCGGCCCACCTGCAGGACCGTCCGGGTGGTGCGGGGCGGCAGGGTCCGCAGTCGGTCGAGCACGGCCCGCGGCGCGTCCTCGGCCATGGTCGGCCACCAGAAGGAGCCGGACTGACTCAGCACGGCGCCGACCACCTCCGGGTGCCGCAGGGCGAGCCGGAAGGCTGCCAGCCCACCGAAGGACTGGCCGACGGCCACGGTGCGCGCGGGCATGGTGACCCGGCTCCGCCCGCGGGCGCGCAGCTCGGCGTCGATCAGCGGCAGCAGATCGTCGACCAACCGGTCCAGGTAGTCGTCGGCACCGGCCAGGTCGGCTGAGCGGTGATCGCGGTCGATGGGGTCGATCAGCACCGCAGCGGTCGGCGGGATCGCGTGCCGTCGGTGCAGGTCGGCGAGGATCGGCGCCACCGGCAGCCGCTCGGCCCACATCTGGCCGTCGAAGAACAGCGCGAGTCCCACCTCGGACTCCTCCGGCAGCCAGAGCCACAGCCGCTGCTGGAGGCCGTCCGGACGGTGCCACGTCAGGGCGGTGGGCGGCTCGGTGGCGGGCAGCGGTGGCGGCTCGGCGCCGAGGCGCGCCACGGCGCTGCGACCACCGAGGGATCCGGTGAACCGGCGCCCGCGGGCGAAGGGGTCCTCACGGGAGCGGGCGAGCACTCCGAGCCACCAGGCGCGGGCCTCGGGGGTGTTCCGCTCCGCCGGGGACACCAGCGGCCCGTCGACCGGGATCAGCGTGTACGACCCGACGTAGTCCGAGTGCACGGCGAACGCCGCCAGGTGGATGTCGGTCCCCGGCACCGGCGTCATGGTGCCGACCCGTGGATCCGTGCGGTCGGTGAGGCCATTGAGGTCGAGGTACACCGTCGGGTGCGCCGACTCGCGGGCCAGGAACAGCAGCGTGGGGACGCCGGTGCGCCTGCCGTCCTCCGTCGGCAGTCCGTCGGGGAAGGACAGCGGGGTGCCGGTGGCGGTGGCCTGCTCCCACCAGATGTCGGTGCCGGGTGTCGCGCCCGGGGCCAGGTCGGGGAGCACCCGCAGTTCCTCGGTGGCGGGACGTCGGCCGGCGGCATGGGTCATCGGCTGCAGCATGAGGATAGGTTAGCCTTACCTATCACCTGACCCGTCAAGGGGTCCACGACACGAAGGATGGTCATGCTCCACACCCGCCGACTGGGCGCCGTCGCCGCCGCCGCCCTGGTCGCCCTGACCGCCGCCTGCTCCGCCG